>NZ_BSNG01000001.1:2700000-3000000 GCF_030159855.1 Devosia yakushimensis
CGCGTCCCTCGATCACAGTCACAAAGACCTTGCCGTCTCGAATATCGACATCGAATTGAGTGCCCAGAACGCGCGCTTCGCCACCCGCGGCCCGGACAATAAAGGGCCTCTCGGCGTCGGCGGCCACGGCAAATGTGGCCTGTCCCTCATGCAATGTGATGGTTCGCCTCTCCGGCTTGAGTTCAACCGAAAAGGCAGAAGAAGCATTGAGTTGCACGGTCGAGCCGTCGGCCAGTGTGATGGTGCGCTGCTCGCCGCTGCCAGTAGCATAGTCGGCGAGAAACGAGCGGAACACTCCCGAAGACATAACAGCCGCGCCGGCCACGAGCGCCGCGCCGCCGCCCAGAACAGCGCGCCGGGTGACTCGCTTGCGGCGCTCGGCCTGCTGCGCCGGTTCGCCGGCAACGCCCACTCCATACCAGATCGCTTCCGCCTTCTGGGCGGCCGCCTCATGGGCAAGGCTGCGACCCCGCCAGTCGCGAAAGGCCCGGGCATCGTCCGCCGTAGCGTGGCCGGATTGCAGCTTGACGATCCAATCGATGGCCTCGTCGCTGAGTGCCCGCTCGGAATTCGCGCTGCCTTCGCTTTGTCGTCGCATGGCTTCCTGCGCTCCTCATCTGCCGACGATGGTCTCTGCATCCGAACGAGGCGGATGAGACAGCCTCATCTATAGAAGACGAACCGAGGACGGCGATCTTGCACCGCATCCGCACATCAATTTTCACTCCCGATGTGCCGGAAGTGATCGCGGCAATGTCGTAGTGCCTGTGCCAGATATTTGGCGACCATGCTTTGGGAGACTCCAAGGCGTTTGGCGATCTCACCATGCGAGAGACCCTCGCAACGGTTCAGCAGCAACGCATACCTGGCCTTGGGAGGAAGTGTAGCGAGCGCTATGACCAGTTGCCGAAGATGATCGCGATCAATGGCAATGGTCTCGGGTCCAGGGGTGGCATCGGCGATAGCAGCAAGCACCGCCTCATCGCTTATGGCTCGGGCGCCATGGCGGCGTTCGCGGCGAAAGAGATCGACCGCTATATTGCTGGCCACCCGAAGGATGAACGCCTGCCGGTCGCGGATGGGAAGACGCTGCTTGTCATCGGGCAGGGCATCCAGGCGTATCCAGGTCTCCTGCAGCGCCTCCTCGGCAATATCAGGCGATTTTGTGTGGTAGCTGAGGCGATCGCAAAGACTCCGCCAATGCGCCAGATAGACCCCGATCAGATCGTCGCGCGTACTGGAAACACCTACCGCCATGGCACTGCAATCAACCTCGCTCAGGCAAAGCGCCATTCCGAACCCGGTGGCCCACCGCGGCGGCATAAACTTCACGTTCTGCGGTTAAAACAAAACCTTCCTAAAATTGTCAAGTTAAGATTGATAGTAAGGAAAGTTGACTACAAACCGCAGTACAATGAGGAGCGGCAACTCTGGCATGTCGATGTCGCCATAGATCAGCCCGACCAGTTCTCTCTTTGTCCGGCTGGCTCTCGCCCGCTACCAGCCCGACAGCATTGGGGCTGTCACCTTTCTGGGTCCGTTCGCTGCGATTTTGTCCAGCTGACGCCCGACCGGACGCTCAGCGTCAGCCGGGCCGACAGCGAGCACATCCGCGTCCTCGTGACCGGTCCGGCGGGGCGACGCGCTCCAGCGCGGGAAGCGGACGAGCCGCCGGCGCCGCTTCATATGTTCGACGGGTCCGCCCGTAGCCGCGGACACGCCAGTAAATGCGCAGTCGAAAGTGCCTACGTCGATCAGATGTCCTGGTTTTGCGGCAGGAGTACCAGATCTCGCACGGTGGCATTGGCCGGGCGCGTCAGCATGAACAGCAGCGCGTCGGCGACGTCCTCGCACTGCAACCCGGCATGGGCGGCAACGCGGCGTTCGATCTCCGCCTCGTCAGTCAGGCCCCAGAGTTCGTTGAGCACGATGCCGGGCGCCAGCGCGCCGATGCGCACATTATGGGGGGCAATCTGGCGGCGCACGCCGTGAACGAAGGACTGCACAGCGTGTTTGCTGGCGCTATAGACCGGCTCCCAATGAATGGCCTGATGCCCCGAAATGGAGCTGGTGACCACGATATCGCCGCTCCGCCGCTCGATCATGCCGGGCAGCACGGCCCGGACGGCGCGGAAGATGGAATTGACGTTGACGCTCAACACATTGTCCCACACATCGGGATCGCCCTGAGCGACGTCGCCGGTGACATAGCTGCCGGCATTGGCGAACAGAATATCGACCTGACCGAAGCGGTCCAAGGCGGTCTGGACCATGGCGTCGACATGGGCCGGCTGGGTCAGATCGGCGGGGACGACGATGGTCTCGCCACCCAATTCATCCTTGAGCGCCTGCAGCTTATCGGCCGAGCGGGCAACGAGGGCGAGGCGCGCCCCCTGCCCGGCCAGCATGCGGGCGGCGGCGCGGCCAATGCCCGAGCTGGCGCCGGTGACAATGGCGACTTTGCCATTGATTGATTGTGCCATGATTGTCCTCCCTGGCATGTTGGATCAGCGGATGGTGTAGCCGCCATCGATCATCAGATTGGCGCCGTTGACCATTTCGGCGGCGTCGCTGGCGAGATAGAGCGCGGCGAGCGCCACTTCGGCAGGTTGAGCAAAACGACGGGTGGGGATTTCGGCGCGGGCCTTTTCGCCCTTTTCACCGGACCAACCGACCTTGGCCAATTCGGTTTCGACCACTGTGGGCGAGATGCAATTGGCGGTGATGCCGCGTGGGCCCCATTCCAGCGCCAGGCAATTGGTCATGCCGATGAGGCCGGCCTTGCTGGCGCTATAGGCGACGTGTTCGGCAATGCCCACTATTCCGGCCTGGGAGGCGATGGTGATGACGCGGCCCCAGCCGGCTTTGAGCATGGTGGGGGCGCAGGCTTTGGCGAAAAGGAATGGCGCACGCAGGTTGATCGCCATGGTCAGGTCCCATGCTTCAATGGGCAAGTCTTCGGCCGGCGCTAGAATGCCGATGCCGGCATTGTTGATCAGGATATCGATACGGCCGAAATGGGCGGTGCATTCGGCGGCGAAGCGCTCGATGGCAGCGGCGTCGGCAATATCAAAAGTCCAGGCGCGGTGTGGCGCGCCCAGCTTTTCGGCGGTTACTACATGCTGGTCGGCACGATCCACCAGGGCCAAGAGCGCGCCACGTTCGGCGAAGGCTTCCACCATGGCCTGGCCAATGCCGCCGGCGGCGCCGGTGATCACCACGACCTTGCCGGTGAGGTCAAAGGCATCGGAAAAATTGAACTGGCTCACGCTATTCCTCCCGCGTCTGAGCGGCCGTGAGCAGGACTCCGGCCCGTTGATTGATGCGGAAGCTATATGGGGTTGGACTTGCCGGCAAGTTTGTTTGCTGCTAATGCAAACAAAAGATCGTGGGAGGAGAGACACGATCCTGGCCGGCAAGGCCCCAGAACACTCTCAACAAGAATACTCGAATTGTCAGACCACAGGATCACGACATGAAAACGCTTGGCATTCACTCGTTCGTCTGGACGGGCGGCACCACCCAGCAAGAGCTTGAAGGCGCGATGGAAAAGTCCCATCGCCTGGGCTATGGGCTGATCGAATTCCCCCGCCTCGACCCCTCCAAGTTTGACGTGGCCTGGCTCGCTCAGCGCCTGCGCGACTATAATCTGAAAGTCGTGGTCACCATGGGCCTGCCGGCCGATAGCGACATTTCCAGCGAAGACCTGGACAGCGTCAAGCGCGGCGAAGCGGCACTCAATGATGCCGTCGCCGTGACGCGCGACCTGGGCGGCGAAAAGCTGGGCGGCATCATCTTCTCAGCGCACAACAAATACCGCTCGATGCCGACCAAGAAGGGCTGGGACAATAGTGTCGCCGCCATGGCGCGCGTGGCCGAAAAGGCCAAGGCTTCCGGCGTTTCGATGAATCTGGAGATCGTCAACCGGTTCGAGAGCAATCTGCTCAACACGACAGCGCAGGGCCTGGCCTATATCGAGGCCACCGGCTCGGACAATGTGTTCCTGCATCTCGATACGTTCCACATGAATATCGAGGAAAACAACCCGGCCGCCGCTATCAAGCTGGCTGGCAAGAAGCTGGGCTATTTCCATGTTGGCGAGAATTATCGCGGCTATCTCGGCACCGGCACGATCGACTTCCCGGCAATTTTCGACGCCCTCGTCGCCATCGGTTACGACGACTACGTGACCTTTGAATCCTTCTCCACCAAGGTGGTGGATGAGGACCTGTCGATCACCTGCGGCATCTGGCGAGACACCTGGGTCGACAATGTGGAAGTCGCCCGCCTCGCCAAGGTCTTTATCGAATCCCGTTATGACGAAGCGCTGCGCAAGGCCGAGATCGGCCGCACCGCCTGAGTGTTATTTGCTGCCGGGCACGTGTTGACTCACTGCCCGGCAGCAAATATGTTTGGTGTCACAACGAACATATTAGAGCCAGCGCGACTGGCCGGTTCGGAGGAGCAATTGGCTACACCTATAACCACCGGCACCGTGCCGGCACAGGATTTGAGCGCCCATGGCTATGCCGTGGAAGCCGATGTGCTGCTGGCCGCCACCGATATTGCCAAGGCGTTTTCTGGCGTGCCGGCCCTGCTCGATGGCCGCATCAAGCTCAAGCGCGGCAGTGTGCATGCGCTATGCGGCGGCAATGGCGCGGGCAAATCGACCTTTCTCAATATCCTGATGGGCCTGTTGCGGCCTGACAGCGGCACCGTCATGCGCGAAGGGCGCGTGGTGCATTACGCTTCGGCCGCCGAGGCGCTTGAGGATGGCATTGCCATCATCACCCAGGAACTCAGCCCCGTGCTCGACATGACCGTGGCCGAGAATATCTATCTCGGCCGCGAACCGCGCCGGGGTGGCTGGTTCACCGACACGGCCAAGATGGTGGCCGATGCCACGGCATTGTTTGCGCGGCTCAATTTCAATATCGACGCCAATGCCATTATGCGTGACCTGTCGGTTGCCAAGATGCAATTGGTTGAAATCGCCAAGGCGATCAGCCGGGAAAGCCAGATTCTGATCATGGATGAGCCGACTTCGGCCATTGGTGAGAAGGAAGCCGGCACGCTGTTTGAGGCGATCCGCTCGCTGCAGGCGCAGGGCGTGGGCATTATCTATGTGTCGCACCGGCTGACCGACATTTTTGCCATTGCCGACGAATATACCGTGTTCCGCGATGGCCGCTATATCGAGTCCGGGCCGCTCGCCAATATCGACCGCCAGCGGCTGATCGGGCTGATCGTGGGTCGTGACCTGCGCGACCAGGAGCCCCGCCCGGCCCGCGAGCGCAGTGAACTCCTGCTCGAGGCCAGCGATTATTCGCGCAAGGGCCAGTTCGAGGACATTTCCCTCAGCGTCGCCAAGGGCGAAATCCTGGGGCTTTATGGGCTGATGGGGGCCGGGCGCAGCGAATTTGCCAATGCGCTTTATGGCAATGCGCCCAAGGATAGCGGTTCGGTCAAGGTGCGCGGCAGCGCGCTGACGATCAAGGCACCATCCGATGCGCTGCGTGGCGGCATTGCCATGATCACCGAGGATCGCAAGGGCACGGGCCTGGTGCTCTCGGCCTCGGTCAGCGAAAATATCGTGATGGCGGCGCTGCATCGGTTTTCGCGCTTCGGTTTCATGAGCCGCAGCCGCGAGTTCAAGACCGTCACCGACCAGATCGCCCGCTTCCGCATTCGCACCGCTTCCAAGGACCTGGCGGTGCAGAATTTGAGCGGCGGCAATCAGCAGAAAGTGGTGTTCGCGCGGTGTGTGGAAACCGACCCGGTTATCCTGATCTGCGATGAACCGACGCGCGGCATCGACGAAGGCGCCAAGCGCGAGATCTATAGCTTCCTTTCCGAATTTGCGGCCCGCGGCAACGCGGTGCTGATGATCTCCTCGGAAATCCCAGAAATCCTAGCCAATGCAGACCGGATCATCGTCTTCCGTCGCGGTCGCATCGCCGGCGAAATGTTCGCTGCCGACGCGACCCAGGAAGCCCTTGTCCATCTCGCCAGCTGATCGCAGGACCCAGCCATGACTGTTGAATTGTCCCCCACTTCCACCGATAGCCGACGCGCCATGGCCGGACGGCTGCTGTCGCGCTACGGCATTCTGCTGGCCTTCATCATCCTGTTTGTGGTGCTGTCTTTCGCGCATCAAAATTTCCTGTCGACCGGCAATATCACCAATGTGCTGCGGCAGGTGTCGATCAACGGCATCCTGGCGGTGGGCATGACCTTCGTCATCCTGACCGGCGGCATCGATCTGTCGATTGGATCGGTGCTGGCTTTTGCCGGCATTGTGGCGGGCATGCTGGTGACGGGGGCCGATCCGTCCAATCCGGCGCTGGCCCTGTTGGCCGCCGTGGGTGTCGGGGCAGCGTTCGGCGCGGTCAATGGCGTGCTGATTGCGCGGTTCAAGGTCACAGCCTTTGTGGCGTCGCTGGGCATGCTCTCGATGGCGCGCGGCGCGACGCTGCTGATCAGCGATGGGCGGCCGGTGCCGAACCTGAGCGCGGAATTCCGTTGGCTGGGTCAGGGCTTTGTCGGCCCGATCCCGGTGCCGGTGATCGCCTTTGCCATCGTGTTCCTGCTTGCCTGGATCGTGCTGCGCTTCACCGTTTATGGCCGCTGGATCTATGCCGTGGGCGGCAATGTGCGCAGCGCCCGCACCAGCGGCATTCCCACCCGAACGGTGGTGTTCTCGGCCTATCTGATCATGGGTGCATTGGCCGGTTTTGCCGGGGCGATCCTGACCGCCCGCACCACCTCCGCCCTGCCCCAGGCGGGCCTCGGCTATGAACTCGATGCCATCGCGGCGGTGGTTATCGGGGGCACGAGCCTGGTCGGTGGGGTCGGCTCGGTCGTGTTCACGCTGATTGGCGTGCTCATCATCGGGGTGATCGGCAATGGTCTCGATCTGATGGGGGTGTCTTCGTATTACCAGCAGATCGTCAAGGGCGCGATCATTGTCGCTGCCGTGCTGATCGACCGATCCCGCAATTCCCAATCCTAAGAATTCCCGGCCCGAACGGGCCGAGCGAATAGTCACGCCATTAACGGGAGGAACCCATGGCAGTCACTCTTAATCGCCGTCTCATGCTGGCCGCATTGACCGGCGCCAGCGCCCTGGCCCTGAGCATGGGCACGGCCTATGCCGCCGACTACCGCATTGCTGCGGTGGTGCAGAGCCTGGATACCGAATTCAACGTGCTGTGGGCCAATGCGGCCAATGCGCATCCGCTGGTCAAGGACGGTAGTGTCGAGCTGACCATTCTGGATGGCCGGATGGACCCGCTTAACCAGTCCAACCAGTTCGATACCGCGATCAATGAGAAATATGACGCGATCATCTTCGTGCCGGTCGATATCAATGCCGGCAATGATCCAGTGCAGCGCGCGAGGGATGCCGGGGTGCCGGTGATCGGTTCGAACACGCTGATCAGCGATACCAGCCTTTACACCGCCTATATCAGCTCCAACGACGTGGCAGCGGGCGAAATCCTGGCCAAGTCGGTCGTCGACCGCATGGGCGGCAAGGGCAATGTGGTGATCGTGGAAGGCATGATCGGGCAATCGGCCCAGGTGCAGCGCCTCGAAGGCATCCAGAAGGCGCTCGCCGCCTATCCCGACGTCAAGGTCATCGAGACACGCACCGCCAATTGGTCGCGTGCTGAATCGCTGACGCTGGTGGAGAACTGGCTGACTTCGCATGGCGGGGACATTCAGGGCATCATCGCCGAGAATGACGAAATGGCCATCGGCTCGCTCGAAGCGGTTAAGGCCTATGGCCTCGACCCCGCCAATGTGCCGGTTGCCGGCGTTGATGGGGTGACCGATGCCCTGCTCGCCGTGCAGCGCGGGGAGATGATGTCGACCCTGCAGGATGCCGATGCGCAGGCACAGGGTGCAATCGATCTGGCGCTGGCCGCGGCCGAAGGCGAAGGCTATGCGCCAAAGGCTGCGGTGTGGGACGTCAATGGCGGCACGCTGGCCTGGGACAATGGCAAGGGCACGCAGTATTCGGTGCCATGGGTGCCGGTGACTGCTGAGAATGTGGAAGCCCTGCTCGCCCTGCGCGAAGCCAAGTAATCGCTTTCCCTCCCGGGAGCGGGGACGGCCTCGGCTGCCCCCGCACTTCGCAATTAGCTGTTCAGTCCCCATGGACAGGTCTGTGCAGGATGAGAAGTCCGGCTAGTAATAGAGTTTAATGTCCGGCAGCGGCGGTAAGTCATGGCGACCCCTCAATCCATCCGATATCTCAATGAATTGCGGGCCCTCAATGTGCTGTTCCGCGGCGGCGGCATGAGCCGGGCCGATCTGGCGCGCGCCCTTGGCCTCAACCGCTCGACGACGGGCAATATCATCGCCAATCTGCGGGCCGACGCGCTGGTGGTGGAGCGGCCGGAAATGGAACGCGGCCCGGAAGTGCGTACCGGGCGGCCGGGCATCAATATCGAACTCAACCCGGCAGGCGGCACGTTCATCGGCGCCGAAATCGGGGTGGACCGCATTACCGTGGTGGCGATCGATCTGGCGGCCAATCTGCTGCAGCGCGAAAGCATTGCCTTCCCCACCGCCGAGCGCGAGCCGCTGGAGGGGATCGATGCTGCGGTTGGGCTGATCCAGAAGGTGATTCTGGGCGTCGCCGATCGACAGTCGATCCGGGGGCTGTGCGTATCGCTGCCGGCCCTGCTCGATCGCGATGGGCTGGTCATCAACGCGCTGTTGCTGGGCTGGCGCAACCTGCCTTTGCGCAAGCTGCTGATTGAGCGGCTGGGCGACGACTTTCCGGTGGCGGTGGAGAATGACGCCAATGCCTTTGGCATAGCCGAGACCTATGTGAATGCCTCGGTGAAAACCGAGACCATCGCCTTTTTGCTGATCGAAAGCGGTGTCGGCGGCGGCATTGTCATTGGCGGCAAGCTGTTTCGCGGCAGTAGCGGGCTGGCCGGCGAATTTGGCCAGATCGTGCTGGGCGGGGAAGGCTTTTACCGGGGCCGGACGCGGCCGGGGCATCTCGAAAGCTTTGTGGGCAAGGAAGCGGTATTGGCGCGCTATCAATGGCATGGCGCCGATCCTGCGGCCGATATCGACCATTTGCTGGCGGCATTGCAGGCGGGCGATCCGCTCGCCCTCAAGACCGTCGAGGATTGGGGGCAGAAGCTGGCTTTGGGCCTGACGCAGGTGACCAGCGTGCTTAACCCAACCTCTATCGTGCTGGGTGGCAGTGTGGCACCGATTTTCAAATGGGCGGCAGCCGATGTTACCGATGCCATGCAGCGCGAATTCATCGAGGGCTTCCCGCTGCCGCAGGTGCAGGTTTCCGCGCTGGGGCTGGAAGGCCCGGCGCTGGGCAGCGCCCTGTTGATGCATCAGCGCATGCTTTCGGTTGACGAAAAAGTCCTTCACCCCGGCGAACAGGGCGTCGCCGGCGCGACCGGCACCTGAGCCCCTCTTTCCTGAAAGGCAGCAGACGCTGTGACCAAAGTTGTTACCATTGGCGAGATCGTCGTCGAGATCATGGCCGTCGCGCCGGGCAACGGTTTTCGTGAGGCCATTGAACTGGTGGGGCCTTATCCCTCGGGCGCGCCGGCCATTTTCATCGACCAGATCGCCAAGCAGGGCCAACCCTGCGCCATGGTCAGTTGCGTGGGCAATGATGATTTCGGTTGGCTCAATATCGAGCGGCTACGGCAGGACGGCGTGGATGTCTCGGCGATCCGGGTGCATGAGGATGCGGTGACCGGCAGCGCTTTCGTGCGCTATCGCACGGATGGGCAGCGCGATTTCGTGTTCAACATCAAGCATAGCGCCAATGGGCATATCGGGCTGACCGACGAGGCGCGAGCCGTGATCGCATCGGCCGGGCATTTGCACGTCATGGGCTCGTCGCTGGTGTCGCCGGGGATTATCGAGGCGGTGTTGTTCGCGCTTGAGCAGGTCAAGGCGCGGGGCGGCAGCGTGTCGTTCGACCCCAATATCCGCAAGGAAATGCTGGATTTTGCGGGGCTGCGCGCGGCGCTGGACACGGTGCTGGCGCAGACCGATCTGTTCATGCCGAGCGGGGCTGAGGTGTTGCTGTTTTCCCAGGAGACCAGCGAAGACGCGGCCGCCAAGGATATTCTGGCGCGTGGCGTTCGGGCCATCGTGCTCAAGCAGGGCGCGGCGGGAGCGCGCTATCTGGATGGCGAGCAGGATTTGTTCGTGCCGGCCTTTGTGGTCGAGGAGATCGATCCGACCGGGGCGGGAGACGCTTTTGGCGCGACATTCCTGGCCGGCTGGTTGGCAGGATTGGATGCCGAAACCAACCTGCGCCGGGCCAATGGTGCCGGTGCTTTGGCGGTGGGCCGCAAGGGGCCGATGGAGGGAACGTCCACGCGGGCCGAGCTTGATGCATTTCTGGCCCAGCAGGTGTCGGCATGAGCACCGCCCTGCTGCTGGACCTGCCAAAACAACACCGCGCCGGCAAACGGGTGGGCATTGTCTCGATCTGTTCGGCGCATCCCCTGGTGATCGAGAGCGCGCTGATTGCGGGCCGGGAGAACCGGCATGTTGTGCTGATCGAGGCCACCTGCAATCAGGTCAATCAGGATGGCGGCTATACCGGGATGACCCCGCTGGATTTCCGCAAGTTCGTGGAAGCCATTGCCGCCAAGGTGGGGTTCGACACCGCCAAGCTGATCCTGGGCGGGGACCATCTTGGCCCCAATCCCTGGAAGCATTTGCCAGCCGATGAGGCCATGGAAAAGTCGCGGGTGATGATCACCGCTTTTGTGGCCGCTGGCTTTACGAAGCTGCATCTCGATACCAGCATGGGCTGCCAGGGCGAGCCTGTCGCGCTGCCGGATGCGACAACAGCCGAACGCGCGGCATTTCTGGCGCAGGCGGCAGAAGGCGCCCTGCCCGCTGGAGGCGACAAGCCGGTCTATATTATTGGCACGGAAGTGCCGGTTCCGGGTGGGGCGCTCGAAGCGCTGGACCATTTGCAGGTCACGATGCCGGCAGCGGCGCTGGCTACGATCGAAGTGCATCGGCGGGCCTTCGCGGCGCGTGGGCTGGATGATGCCTTTGCCCGCGTTGTCGGGGTCGTGGTACAGCCGGGCGTCGAGTTCGGCAATGAAGATGTGATCGTCTATGAACCAGCCAAAGCGCAGGCATTGAGCGCGGTGCTGGGTCAGGTGCCGCAATTCGTTTTCGAGGCGCATTCGACGGATTACCAGCCGGAGGCTGCGCTGGCGGGTCTGGTGGCCGATGGGTTCAACATTCTCAAAGTGGGTCCGGCGCTGACTTTTGTTCTGCGCGAGGCGATTTATGGGCTGGATCAGGTTGCTGTTGCGCTGGGTCTGTTGGAGCCGAGCGAGACTGTCGCGCTGGCGATGGAAGCGCTGATGCTGCGCGAGCCGCAGCATTGGCAGAAATATTACCATGGCGATGCCGCTGCCCTGCATATGCAGCGCCATTTCAGCTATTCGGACCGCATCCGCTATTATTGGCCGCATCCCGATGCCGTTGCGGCGGTGGAGCGGCTGATGGCGGCGCTGGGTGATCGGGACATTCCCATGCCGCTGATCAGCCAGTTTCTGGGCACATTGCATGCGGCCGCCGCGGCGAACGGCCAGAAAACCGACGCCCGTTCGCTGTTGCTGCTGGCGGTCCGGCAGCAAACGGATCTTTATTCGCGCGCCACCGGGATATTGTGATCAGCGCACGGCAATCCCCGCGGTGAGGCCGCCGTCGATGCGGTGGTCGGCGCCGGTGATGAAGGCGGCGCGGGGGGAGGCGAGGAAGGCGACCAGCTCGGCCACTTCCTCGGGCTCGCCAATGCGACCGAGCGGATGGGCGGCGCCGAAGCGGGCGAAAGCTGCTGCAATATCAACATCCTGACCATCACTGTGACGCGCGGCGCGCTCGAGAATGGGCGTGCGGACCGAGCCGGGGCTGACCGAATTGACGCGAATATTGTCGGCGGCGAAATCGAGCGCCATGGCGCGGGTCAGGGCGTGGATGGCGCCTTTGGAGGCGGCATAGGCGGCAACGTTATTCTGGCTGGCATGGCCCTGAACGCTGGAGATATTCACGATACTCCCGCCCCCTTGGCGGCGCAGATGGGGCACGCCGAAATGGGCGGTGAGGTGGATGGAGCCGACATTGACGGCGAGGCATTGGGCGAAGGTTTGGGGGCTCGTTGCCACACAATCGCCGTATGGATGAACGGCTGCTGAATTGATGATGACGTCGATATGGCCGAAGCGGGCGACGGTTTCGGCGATGGCGGCTTCGACCTGTTCGGGGACGGAGACATCGGTCAGGCGCGTGGCGATTTGCGGGTGGGTGGCGAGTTCGGCATTGCCGGCTGTGTCGATGCCCAGAGCCATGACTTGTGCGCCCTCGGCGGCGAGTTTGAGGGCGATGGCGCGGCCAATGCCGGTTGTGCCGGTGACCAGGGCGGCCTTGCCGGTGAAATCAGCCATTGCTTGGGTCCTTTATGATGAGGTCGGCGGCCTTTTCGGCGATGCAATAGGTGGCGGCGACCGTGTTGCCGGAGACGATTGTGGGCATGATGGAGGCGTCGACGACGCGCAGGCCGGCGACGCCGTGGACGCGGAGGGTCGTTGGGTCGACTACGGCGTCGGGGCCGGTGCCCATGGCGCAGGTGCCCACGGGGTGGAACAGCGTGCCGACGCTGCGGCGGATGAAGGCGTCGAGGGCGCCGTCGCTTTGCGCGTTGGGGCCGGGATCGACTTCGCGGTCCAGATGCGGGGCGAAAGGGGACTGGGCAATGATGTTGCGGGCGAGGCGGATGCCGGCGCGGAGCGTGTCCATGGCGCCGTCATGGCGCAGGAAATTGTAGAGGATTGAGGGCTTGGCGTGGGGATCGGCGCTGGTGAGGCCGACGCGGCCGATGCTGCCGGGACGGAGCTGGCAGACATGCATGAGAAAGCCATGGCCGGTGAAGCCGCCGGCGTTTTGCGTGTTGCCGACGGCGGTGCAGAAAAAGAGCTGGATATCGGGGCGGGCCTGGCCGGGCGTGGTCGAGAGGAAAGCGCCGCCCTCCCCCGTGGTGGAGGCGAAGAGGCCGCGGCGGCGGAAGAGCCAATCGAGGACGTGGAGGACATTGCGCGGGAGGGCGCGCCAGGAGATGCCGTAGGGCGCGGTGGATTTGGCGCGGTATTCCAGGGTGACGTCGAGATGGTCCTGCAGGTTTTCGCCGACGCCGGGGAGGTGTTGGACCGGCGTGATGCCGTAGCGTTGCAGCTGGGCGGTGTCGCCAATGCCCGAGAGCAGGAGCAGGTGGGGCGAGACGAAGGAGCCGGCGGAGAGGATGACTTCGTGGGCGGCAATGGTGCCCTGCCCCGTGGCGCTGTCATAGGCGATGCCGGTGGCGCGTTTGCCGTCGAACAGGACTTTGGTGACGGTTCGCTCGCTCAGGATGTGCAGATTGGGGCGGTGGCGGACGGGGTCGAGATAGGCGCCTTCGGCGGTGACGCGCTCGCCATGGCGCTGGGTGAAAGTGTAGAGGCCGGCGCCGGCCTGGGTGGCGCCGTTGAAATCGGGATTGAGGGGGATGCCGGCTTGCGCGGCGGCGGCGAGATAGACGCGGGCCATTGGGTTGACGCTGCGGAGCGGGGCGATGGTGAGGGGGCCGTCACTGCCGTGGAAGGCGGGATCGACCGGGCTGGCGGGATCTGGTTCGAAGCGTTCGAGCCTGCGGAAATAGGGCAATAGATCGTCATAGGACCAGCCGGGATTGCCCAGGTCGCGCCAGTGGTCGAAATCCTCGCGCTGGCCGCGGATATAGATCTGACCGTTGACATTGGTGCTGCCGCCGCTGCCCTTGCCGCGCGGCAGGGCGATCTGGCGGCCCTGCAGGCCCGGTTCGGGATCGGTGGTGAACCAGGACATGAATTTGGGGCCGCCGAGAAAGGCCAAAGCGGGGGCCATGAAGGTGACCATGGCCAGCGGCATGCGGATGATGGCTTTGCGGGAATTGCGGTCGGGGCCGGCCTCGACCAGGGCGACGCGGACATTGGGGTCGGCGGAGAGCCGGTTGGCGAGCACGCAACCGGCGGCACCGGCTCCGACGATGAGGTAGTCATAGGCCGGCATCAGATATCCTGATTTTGCGGCAGGATGACCAGATCGCGGATGGTGACATGGGGCGGGCGGGTCAGCATGAAGAGGACGGCGTCGGCGACATCCTGCGAGCGCAGGCCTTCATGGGCAGCGACCTTGGCGTCGATCTCAGTGGGATCGTCATAGCCCCAGAGTTCGTTGAGCACGACGCCGGGAGCGACGGCGCCGACCCGCACATTGTCAGGCGCGACCTGGCGGCGCAGGCCATGGACAAAGGACTGAATGGCGTGTTTGGAAGCGGAATAAACCGGCTCCCACTGGATGGCCTGATGGCCGGAAATCGAGCTGGTGACGACAATATCGCCAGAGCGGCGGGCGATCATGCCGGGCAGCACGGCGCGGATCAGGCGGAAGACGCTGCTGACATTGACCTGCACGAGCTCATCCCAGGCGTCGGCATCGCCATCGGCCACATCGCCGGGAATGTAGAGGCCGGCATTGGCGAGCAGGATATCGACGCGGCCAAAATGGGCGAGGGTTTTGGCGGCGACGGTTTCGACAGCGGCGGGGTCGGCAAGGTCGGCGGGGAGCACGAGGGCGGTGGGGCCGATAAGGTTGGCGACCAGTTGCAGGCGATCGGCCGAGCGGCCGACCAGGGCGACGCTGGCGCCGGCTTCGGCGACGGAAAGCGCCAGGGCCCGGCCGATGCCGGAGCTGGCGCCGGTCACCAGCACGATTTTGCCGGCGAGATTTTGGCTCATGTGGTTCTCCCTGCCCGGCGCGTTGCTGCGCTTCTGGGTGCAGTGACGGTAGGGGAGATTGCTTCGGCCCGTCAATATATATGTTTGCTTGCGTAAAGATTTTGTGAGGTGGGGATGGATCGGGGCTCGCAACACCCCCTCCCAACCTCCCCCGTCGAGGGGGAGGTGCCGGGCTGGTGGTTGGGGCGGGATGGTGCCCGCCCTCACATCACCATTGCCGCAGCGCCGATCAGACCTGCGTTCTCGCCCAGCGCCGCGGGAACTATCGGGACATCACGAAATGCCGGCATGGCGTTGGCCTGGACGCGGTGGGTGATACCCGGGAGCAGCAGCGGAAAGCCGTTGGCGATGCCGCCGCCGAGGATCACGGTTTGGGGGCTGAAGAGGTGGAGCAGGTTGGCGATGCCGATGCCGAGCCAATCGGCTTGTTCGGTGACCAGCTGGAGGGCGCGAGGATCGCCCGAGGGGGCGGCGGCGAAAGCGGATTTTGGGTTGGGGAAATGGGGGGAGATGCGGCGGGCGAAGGCGGTGCCGGAGGCGTAGGCTTCCCAGCAGCCGCGATTGCCGCAGGCGCAGGGGGCGCCATCGCGCTCGATGGTCATGTGGCCGATATGGCCGGCCATGCCCATGCGGCCGCGCAGCACTTTGCCATCGGCAATGACGCCGCCGCCAATGCCGGTGCTGATGGTGACATAGACCAGGTGGGAGAGGCCCTGCCCGGCGCCGAATTTCCATTCGCCGATGGCGGCGGCTATGGCGTCGTTTTCGAGGCGGACAGGCAGGTTCAGCGCGGTCTGGATCATGCTGGCGATGGGGATATCGGACCAACCGGCCAGGGTTGGCACGCCGAGGGCGAGGCCGCGTTCGGTGTCGATGGGGCCGGGTGAGGAGATGCCGGCACCGGTAATTCCAGTGCGGTCGGGGGCGATTTTGGCGACGAGGTCAGCGATCTGCTGGACGACGGCCTGGGGGCCGGCTTGCGCCAGGGTGGCGGTTTCTTCGCGGGCGAGGATGTGGCCGGAGCTGTCGACCAGGGCCGCGCGCAGGCTGGTGCCGCCGATATCGATGCCGATGGCGCGGGCTTTGCTCATGGCTAGAGCGCGTGCAGCCAGGCCATGCGGGCGGCAAGGTCTGGGGCGCCGAAGGCCAGGGAGCCCATGACGACAGTTTGTGCGCCGGCGGCACGCAACAGGGGGACGGTGGTGTCGCGGATGCCGCCATCGGCGGCGAGGATGATGTTGCGGCCTGAGTTGGCGATCAGGGCTTTTGCCTCCTGCAGACGGTCGCCCGCTGTGGGGTCGAGCCCCTGTCCTTTTACGCCGATGGCGGTGCCGAGCAGGGTGAGGAAATCGAGGCGGTCGAGATAGGGCGCCAGTTTGGCGACCGGGGTTTCGATGCGGGCGACCATGCCACTGGCCACATTGCGGCTGGCGAGGAGGGAGAGGGCCGCGTCGGCAATGGCGGCATTTTCGACATGGATGCTGATGAGGTCGGCGCTGGCATCGGCGAATTGGGTGATCTGCTCGAGCAGGATGGCGTCGGCCACCATGAGGTGGACATGGATGGGCCGTGTGGTGGCGCTGCGCATGCGGGCGACGAGATCGGGGAAGAACAGCAGCGCGGGGGCGAAATGGCCGTCGGCCACGTCGATATGGAGCAGATCGGCATGGGGCTCGATGCGACTGAGATCATCGGCCAGGCGGATGAGATCGGCCGACCACATGGAATATTCGGCGAGGAGCCGGTGGCGCGGCAGATCGGCAAGCCAGGTGGGGCTGGGCATTTCAGATTTCCTCGGAGAAGGCGGCAAGCGCGGTGTGAAGGTCGGCCAGGTAGCCGGGTTTGTCGATGGATTTGGGTGTGGCTTCGAGCAGCTTGGCGCCGGGAATGAGGGCGGCGAGGCGCTTTGCCATGGACCAGGGGTGGATGGCGTCGTGTTGGGTGCCGATGACCAGGGTTGGGATGGTGAGGGCCGCCAGATCGGGTTCGGTGATGCCGGGGCCGTCGGCGGCGATGGCTTGCAGCAAAGCGGCAGTGGTGGTGATGGGGGTACGCTGGAAGAAGCCCATGAGCGAGGCGAGATTGTCGGGCGCGGTTTTGGCGAGATGACCGTAGGTGGGGCTGGCGCGGAAGGCGGCGCGGGCGGCGTCTACAGGCATTTGAGCGAGCAGCGCACCGACCTCGGCATTGGGCTGCATATTGGGTGGGGCAGCGGCGGCGAGCCAGGCGGGGCGGACCAGAGCCAGGGCATGCACCAGATCGGGGCGGTAGACGGCGAGGCGTGTGGCGAGGGCGGCGCCCATGGAAATGCCGCCCAGAATGATGGGGCCGAGGCCGAGTTCGGTGATGAGGGCGGCGATGTCAGCGGCGAAAGTGGCGATGGAGAGGTTGTTTAGCAGGCCGGTTTCGGAGGCGCCGTGGGCGCGGCATTCGAGGGTGATGAGGCGGAGGCTGGCGGGGACGGCTTCGCGGGTCTGGTTGATGTCGCCGCAGAGGCCGTGTTGGAAGAGGATGGGCGTGCCGGAGCCGCCGCTGTCGTACCAGCCGAGGGAGACGCCGTCGCGGACGAGAGTCTGGCGCCTCATGACAGGGCTTGTCGCAGGAAGGCGGCGACGGCGGGAGCCTCACGGGCCTCAAGGCCGTGGGTAATCAGGTCGCCGGAAAAGCCGATGGCGCGGAGGCGGGCAATATAGTGGCGGTAGTCGAGGACGCCGGTGCCGGCTGTGGTGAAGGCACCGTCGACAGTACGGTCTTTGGCGTGGCCCATGACGATGCGGTCGGCCAGGAGATCGACGGCGTGGGCGACGATGTCGCGCTGTTCGGGCAGGGTTGCGTGTTCGAACAGGTTGGCCGGGTCGAGCACGATGGCGAGGGAGGGGCTGGCGATGGCGTCGAGCACTTGGCGGGCGCGGACGGCTGAGTCCACGACATTGGCGAGTTCGGGCTCGATGCCGAGGCGGATATTGTGGCGCTCGGCAATGGTGGCGGCTTTGGCCACTTCGGTGAGGAGGTCGCGCCAGGCTTCGGGGGTGGCGTTATCGGGATGGCGGCGCCATTGGTCGTGGGGGTCTCGGGTGCCGGTACAGAGGGTGATGAGGCTGGTGCCCATGGCGGCGCTGGCGGCGGCGAGGGTTTCGAGGCGGGCTAGGCCGGTGGCGCGGATGGCGGGATCGGGATGGATCATATTGTAGGTGCCCGAGACGGCGGCTATGGCGAGGCCGGTTTGCCCGGCGGCGTGGTGGACGGCTTGGGCCTGCGCCGGAGTGATGGCGTCGGGCATCGATGGGAGGCCTGAGCAGGCCATGTTGTATTGCACGGAGGCAAAGCCGGCGGCTTTGGCCTGGGCCAGAACCGTCATGGGATCGGCGCCGGGGAAGGTTTTGGCGAAGATGCCCAGGCGCATCAGAGGGCTCCCGCGACGTCGGCGAGGCGGACGGGCTGGCCCGACTTGACCGAGTGGGCGATGGCCACCATGGCGCGGACCGAGGCGATGCCATCTTCGATATCGGCGCCGGTCTGGGGGGCCCCGGTCAGGATGGTATCGGCAAAGGCTTCGAGCTGGCGGCGGTAGAAATGGCCATCGGCGCCGAGCACGCGCGAGCTGGCGCCTTTGGCTTCGTCGAAAATGTCGACCTCGCTGGTTTTGTAATACCAGGGATTATAGGTCTTGCCGAGAATGGAGCCATTTTCGCCATAGATCTGGAAGCCCTCGTGCCAGTCCATGCGGACGGCGACGGTGAGATCGAGATGGCCCAGCGTGCCATTGGCGAATTCAACATCCATGAACCAGCAGCGCATGCCGGCGCGGTTGGCGAGGCGCGCCTGGACCGCGGTAATTTCGCCGGCGAAATAGCGGGCGGTATCGACCAGATGGCTGCCATGGGCGAGCATGTAATAGCGGTCGAGATCGGCTTTGGGGTTTTCGGCCGGTTTGCGGGCGGCGGCGCTGGCGATGATCAGGGGCTGGACGGCGTCGGTCATGGGATAGCGGTGGGTGCTGTCGCAATACCAGGCCTTGAGGGCGACGAGCTGGCCCATGCCGGTGTCGATGAAGGATTTGGCGGCCTCCAGGCCCGCGTCGAACCGTTTCATGTGGCCGACCTGGAGGCGTTTGCCGGAGATGGCGACGGCGGCGCGCAGGCTTTCGGCCTCCTCGATGGAGGTGGCGAGGGGCTTTTCGCAGAGCACGTGCTTGCCGGCCTCAAGCGCGCGCAGGGCGGCGGGGACGTGGAAGGCGTCGGAGGTGGCGATGATCACGGCTTCAAGGTCGGGATCGGCCAGCATGGCATCGTAATCAGCAAAGCTTTTTTGCGGGGCGTGGGTGGCGGCCATGCGATTGCGCAGATCATCGGCCACGTCGCAGATGGCGTAGAGATCGGCGTTTGCGGCCTTGGTGCAGCTTTCGAAATGGGCGGCCTGGGCGATGGCGCCGCAGCCCAGCACGCCAACACGCAGCGTCCGCTCCTGCTTTTTGGGCATTCAATTCGCTCCCGCCGCTGGTCGAATACGCCATTGCCGGGCGGTTCGATAATTTGTTAACTTAGCAAACATAATAGCGGCGGAGTTGTGCTGTCAACATGGCGCCGCTAGAGCTTGATGAGTTTTTACGCCGTCACGGAAACCGGGAAATATGGCCAATCAGTCGCTGGTGCGGCACATTAATGAGCGGCGGCTGCTGGGGATTTTGCGGGTCAGCGGGCCGGTGTCGCGGGCGGAGCTGGCGCGGCGGCTATCGCTAACGCGGGCCTCGATCACCGGGATGATCGATGACCTGCTGGCGCGCGGCATGGTCAGCGAGAGGGCGCGCGAGGACAGTCCCGAGCGGCGCGATGTGGGGCGGCCGGGGATCGATATCGCGCTGGAGCCCAAGGGGGCTTACTTCTTTGGCGTAGAGATCGGGGTGGGCGTGCTGCGTTTTGCTCTGCTCGACCTGGCGGCGGGCGTGGCCGAGACGGACGAAATGTCGTTTGACCGGGGGCTGGCGCCGGACCAGGTGGTGGGGCTGGTGGCGGACAAGCTGGCGAGCCTGACGCTCTATCGCGACTCTATCCGGGCGATGGGGGTGACCGTGCCGGGGCTGGTGCGGCGGGATGGGCATGTGATCAATCTGCCGATTTTGGGGTGGAAGGATGTCAATCTGGGGGCGCTGATTGCGGCTGACATCGATCTGCCCTGCCATGTCGAGAACAATGCCAATGCGGCCGCGTTCGGGCATATTTATTTGGACCCGCGGCCGCATCGGGGTGTGGTGGTTTACCTCAAGATCGGGACGGGTTGCGGCGGCGCGGTGATCATTGACGACAAGCTGCTGCGCGGGGGCAATGGGCTGGGGACGGAGTTTGGCCATTTGCGAATTGCGGCGGATGGGCCGCTGTGCAGTTGCGGGCAGCGCGGGTGCATGGAGACGTTTGTGAACCTGCGGGCGCTGCAACGCTATGCGACCAACAGGGATGTCGATGAGGCGGCGACCGATCCGCACTTGCCGGCGCAGGTGGCGGCGGGGCTGGCCGTGGGTGACCCGGATGCCGAGCGGGCGGTGACGACGCTGGCGGGGCATTTGACTGAGGGGCTGGTCGATATCACCAATATTTTCGACCCCGATGAGGTGGTGCTGGGCGGGGCCATGCTACCGGTGCTGGATGCGGTGGTGGAGCGGGTGGCGGGGCCACTGGGGCGGCGCATGGTGCCGGGGATGAGCCTGCCGCTGCTGACGGTGTCGCGGATTGGGGCGTTTGAATGTGCCATTGGGGCGGCGGCTCTGGCGCATCATGAGGAGTTTGATCTGTCGAATTTGGATTTAAGGACTTAGGGGGCGCAAGCACTGAGGCCGAGGCTCTTTTGTCTCCCTCCCCCTTGAGGGGAGGGAATGAGGGAGGGGGTCGGCTAGTTTCGCGCATGAGCCCCAACGACCCCCACCCCGGCCCTCCCCTCAAGGGGGAGGGAGGCGATGGAACTGGGCTTTGTGGTGGCGAGGAGATCGCAACCCCTCACCCTGTAATTTCTTCTAGACGAAGAAATTACTGTCCCTCTCCCTCAAGGGGCGAGGGTTGGGCTTCGTGGGTGGGAGGCATTGCGCCCTGCCTTCAAATTTTTCCTGTAAAAATTGTGGTTTTCCGCGCGTCAAACAAGATTTGACATGGCGGGTTGCCGGTGGCAGCAAGGAGGGGACAAGGCAGAGGAACGATTGGCTATGACGCGCAAGCGAATCCGGACGATGGAAGAGTTTGCCAAGGCGGTGGGGCTGTCGCGGCCGACGGTTTCCAAGTATTTTCAGGACCCCAGTTCGGTGCGCGTCAAGGTGCGCGAGAAGATTGATGCGGGGCTGGCCGAGACCGGGTTCCGGCCCAATCTTTTTGCGGTCAATCTGAACCGGCGGCGGTCCAAGATTATCGGGCTGGTGTTTCCGAGCTCGCTTGATCCGTTTTACATGGGGCTGCGGCGGCGCATTGAGGCGGAGGCGACGGCGGCGGGGTATTTGCCGTTTGTGTTCAGCTCGGACGGGCGGGCGGAGCTGGAGGCCGAGGCGATCGAGACGCTGACCTCGCTCAATGTGGCGGGGGTAATCATGGCGCCGGTGGGCGGGCATAGCGCGCATCACGACAAGGTGCGGGCGCTGGCGCGCAATATTCCCATCGTATTTATCGACGCACCATTTGACGCCGAGGAGGCGTTTGTCGGCACCAATAATGCGCAGAGCATGGCGCTGATTACCGATTATCTGACGCGCTCGGGCGATAGGCCGGGCTATTTCGATATGCCGGCGGTGAACAGCAATACAGTGGAGCGCCGGGCGGCCTATATCGCCACGATGGAGCGGCGGGGGCTGGAGCCCCTGCTGATCCCCGTGGAGCATTCCGAAAGCTGGGAATTTGAGCGCTATGCGTTCGAGCAGACCAATAAGGTGCTGGCAGCGGGCGGGTTTCCCAGCAAGACGGTGTTGTGCGGCAATGACCGGGTGGCATTTGGCGTGCTGGCGGCGGCAAACCAGGCGGGGCTCAAGGTCGGGATCGGGCCGGATAGCGATTTGCGGGTGGCGGGGCATGATGACCAGCCGCTGAGCGAATATATCTGGCCGCCGCTGACCACGGTGTCGCAGAACACCACGGAAATGGGGCGGCTGGCGATTACTCTGCTGTTGTCGAAGCTGGATAGTTCGCGGGTGTTTGATGATCCGCGCATGCAGGGGCAGCATATTTTGTTGAATGCGGAATTGGTGTTGCGGGGGTCGGCTTAGGCGGCTTTCGCATGTGCGAAAACAACCCCTCACCCGTCTCGGCTCAGCGGCCGATCCACCCTCTCCCACAAGGGGAGAAGGGAGCTATCGTAACTAGCCGCCGACCATGAGTTTGACCACTTCGTCATGGGTGGTTTCCGAGATTCTGCGTTCGCCCGCCTGGACGCCACGCCGAAGCACGACGATGCGGTCGGACACCGCAAAAATGTCTTGCAGGTTGTGGGAGATGAAGATCACGCCCCGGCCCTGGGCCTTGAGCTGGTGGATAAGGGAGATGACCTTGCGCTGTTCGGGCACGCCGAGGGCGGCGGTGGGTTCGTCCATGATGAGGATCTGGGCGTCCCAATAGACGGCGCGGCCGATGGCGACGGCCTGGCGCTGGCCGCCGGAGAAGTTGCTGACCGGGGCTTCCATGCGGTTCACATGGAAATCGAGCAGGGCCATGGTGGATTTGGCGGCCTCGGCCATTTTCTTGCGGTCGAGCACGGGCAGGAAGCCGAAGGCTTTGCGCATGGGTTCGCGGCCCAGGAAGATATTGGCGCCGATGGAGAGATTATCGGCCAAAGCCAGGTCCTGGTAGATGGTCTCGATGCCCTTGTCGCGCGCCTCTTGCGGGGTGGCGAAGCTGACGGGCTCGCCGCGCAGGCGGATTTCGCCCGAGGATGGCTTGTAGACGCCGGAGATGGCCTTGATCAGCGTGGTTTTACCCGCGCCATTGTCGCCGGCCAGGGCCACGACTTCGCCGGGACGGACTACCATGGAAAAGTCCTTGAGGGCCTGCACGGCGGCGAAGTTTTTCGAGAGGTTGCGAACGTCGAGCAGGGGTTCGGCTGCATTATTCATCGATGCGCCCTCCGGTGAAGCGGCGTTGCGCCTGGTCGATCAGGACCGAGATGATGATGACGACGCCGACGCTGATGAATTGCCAGAACGGTTCGACATTGACGAAAACCAGACCGTATTGAATGACTGCGATGACCAGCGCGCCGGCCACGGTGCCAAAGATGGTGCCCGAGCCGCCGAACAGGCTGGCGCCACCAATGACCACGGCGGCCACGCAATCGAGCAGCAGGGGTTCGCCGGCCTGCGCAGCGCCGGCGCTGAAGCGGGCGGAATAGACCACGCCGGCTAGGCCCGCGCACATGGCGGACAGGATGTAGAGCCGCAGCAAGTGCCACTTGATGTCGATGCCGGCGCGACGGGCGGCCTGGGGATTGGCGCCGATGGCATAATTGTGCTGGCCGAAACGGGTCTGGCTCAACACGTAATGCATGGCAATGACGAAGACGGCAGCGATGATGACGATATAGGGCACGTTAAAGAAGCGGCCATTGCCGATCGCGGCGAAGAATTCGTTGCGCACGGGAACCGTCGTGCCGCCGGCCAGCAGGAAAGCGACGCCGCGCGCCACGCCGAACATGCCCAATGTGCCGATGAAAGGCGGCACGCGCAGGCGGGAAACCAGTAATCCATTGACGACGCCTGGAAGGCCCGCGACCAGAATGGCGACAAGACTGCCGAACAGAACGGCCAGCGGGAAGCCCATGCCGGGCGTGGCCCAATTGATGGCATGGGCGGCGACGACCGCGGCCAGCCCCATGATAAAGCCCAGCGACAGATCGATGCCGCCCGAGATGATGACGAAGGTCTGCCCGGTGGCGAGCAGGAGCGGGGCGACCGCGAAGATGGCGATGGACTGCACGTTGAACGGATTGAGGATGAAGGTGCCGCCAAAACCGATGCGGGCCCAAATTTCAAAGCCGACGATCAGCGCGGCGAGGAAGAGCCAGGCGCGCAGATTGGCGATGCGCTGCATCCAATTGAGCGCGCTTCCGGCATGATCGGCTTGCGGGGCTATATGGGTGGAAGCAGGCTGGGCCTGCGGAGCTGAAGCGGTCATGGTGTCACCTGATCCGGCGTCGACGCGGGGCGGAACCCTCGCGGACTGGGCGTAGAGGCAGGTGGCCCCGCGGCAAATGCCACAGGGCCACCCAGGCGGCGCTTACTCGTTGTAGAGGTACTTGGCGATTTCAGGATCGGCGATATTGGCCTTGTCCATGATGGTAAAGCCGGTGCCGATCGAAACCGGGATCGACTGGCCCGTCAGGTGGGCAAAGGCCGAGACCACGCCGTAATAACCGATTTCGGCGGGGTGTTGGGCGATGGCCACGTCGACGAGACCAGAATTGATATTGTCAACGATGCTGACGGGAGCATCGAACGCCACAACCTTGATGGTGCCGCTCTGGCCGGCCTGCTGGACGCCATTGGCAGAGCCGAGGGCGGAGAACAGATTGGCCCCGAACACGCCCTTGAGATCGGCATTACGGGCGAAAACGGCCTGCAATTGGCTGGCCGCGTTATTGGCATCGTTCTTGTTGAACTGGGTTTCGAGCACTTCGATATTGGGGAAGTTCTCGCTCATTTCCAGCTTGAAGCCTTCTTCGCGCTGGTCCGTGGTGGAAATGCCCGGATTAACGTTGGAAACGAAGACCTTGCCCTCTCCGCCGATGGCATTGGCCAAGGCGCGGGCAGCGATGCGGCCGCCCAGAATATTGTCGGAAGCGATGTAGGAGAGCGGGAAATCCGCGTCGCCCGCCCCGGTCTGGTAGACACCCGAGCCGATGAACGTATCGACGGTGATCACGGGGATACCGGCTTCGTTGGCCTTGCGCAGCGGTTCGACAAGCTG
This sequence comes from Devosia yakushimensis, assembly GCF_030159855.1. Classification (NCBI taxonomy): domain Bacteria; kingdom Pseudomonadati; phylum Pseudomonadota; class Alphaproteobacteria; order Hyphomicrobiales; family Devosiaceae; genus Devosia; species Devosia yakushimensis. The sequence goes on from NZ_BSNG01000001.1 coordinate 2,724,761, forward strand.
AGTGGTATCGGTGGGGGCGATCAGGATGGCATCCGGCGCACGGGCAATGATGGCGTCGAGCACAGGCACCTGCACAACCGGATTGAACTCGGGCGCGCCCTGGAACACCAGTTCCACGCCGAGCGCATCAGCGGCGGCCTGGGCCCCCTTGCGCATGGTGATGTAGAAGCCGTCAGTGGTCAGGCCCGGGATCAAGGCAATCGTGAATTTCTTGTCCTGGGCAAAGGACGGGCTGGCGGCAAGGCCGATCGTGGTGGCCAGTGCGGCTGCAGCCACGGCCTTGAGAATAGAACGACGCTCCATGGTTTTCCTCCCTCATTGAGCTGTTCGTTGACAGTCATTCGACTGGCCAAACGGATTTGTTTGCCCAGTTAACATATCTCATCCCGACGTCCTGAAATCGTCAAGTGAAATTTTCTTCTGCAATTTACTTCACATATTGCAGCCGTCAAGACCCGTCGCAATGCGACGCCGGTCATGCGGACTGGGCGATCGGTAAACCTCCGGCGGGGTGAGCCCGCGTTTCTCCTCGTGCGGTTCCGATTGTTGGGGATATCCGCTTGGGTAGAACTCCATGACGGGGCCGCGATGTCAACAGGTTTTGTGCGCGCAAATATCAATTTTTACGCGGAGAAAGATTTGGAGATGAGTGGCTGAGTGCCGCCACGTTCACGGTGTCATTCCGGCAAAGGCCGGAATCCATGCTGTGCATGATCCGCACGCTGGATGGTGGGGAGGGCCCTTCAGCATGGATCCCGGCCCTGCGCCGGGATGACATTGTGGGTGGGGCGGGCTGGGAGTGCTGCCCGAAGCGAGCTTGGGCTTAGCCCAGCGTGTCCAGGATGGCTTCGGCGGTTCTGGCGTCGGTGACCAGGGCGCTGATGAAGCCGGCTTTGGCGGCGCCGATAATGGCACCGACTTTGTTTTCGCCGGCGGCGACGCCGATGACCAGGGGAGCGGCGCGGAGCTGGGCGGGGGAGGCGGCGATCATGCGGGTTTCGCCTTCCCACTGGATCAGTTTGCCGTCGCGGTCGAAATAATGGCGGATCACGTCGCCCACCGCATTGCTCAGCGATTGTTCGCTGGGGGTGGCGGCACTGGCTTCGGGGGCGTTGACGGCGTGCGGCAGGCCGACGCCGACAATGGCGGCATCGATGCGGTCCCACAGGGCAACGCTGTCGGCGATGGCGGGATCGGCGAGGAAGGCGGCGCGGGTTTCGGCCGAGGGCAGATAGGGCGCGTGGATGAAATGGGGCGTGCCGCCCATGTGCCCGGCGGCGAGGCGGACGAATTCGTTGACCTGGAAATGGGGGGCGTGCTGCTGCATGCCGCCCGTCGCGGGCACAGTGATGATGCCCGGCAAGGGGGGGAGCCCGGCCTGCATGACGGCGCTGACCGCCCTGCCCCAGCCGATGGCCAGCACCGAGCCGGCGCCCAGGCCCGTCTCCTTGAGGAGATCACCCAGAGGGGTGGCCAGGGCTTCGAGCACGCCGGCGGCGGGGGCGTCGATAACGGCGGCGCGCTTGAGGCCCAACCCGGCAATCAGCCGGTCACGCAGGGCTTCGGGGGCGACGATGTCGCGGATTTCGATGCGCACAATGCCTTCGGCGCGGGCGCGCTGCAGCAGGCGTGAAATTGTGGCCGTCGACACGCCCATGCGCTTGGCGATGTCCACCTGGCTCATGTCGCTCTCGTAATGCAGCTTGGCGACCGCATGCATCATGGAGCGGGAAACGCCTGCATCCCCGGACTGCGAAGACAGCTTGAAATTCCTTTCAGCAATGTGTTACATCGTCGGCAACGATAATCCTTATCGCCCAAACCCCGCTGTTAGGCAATTGCCGCGCAAAACACCGTTTTGCGTGACCGGAGCCTCTTTGTCGCAATTCACGAGGAGCATATTCGACATGGCACGCATGACCACCGCCGAAAGACGCGGCTACCACCAGATTTGTGGACAAGACGGTGCAATGATGGTGATCGCCTGCGATCAGCGCGGGGGCATGCGCACGCTGCTGGCAGCCACGCCGGAAGAACAGGCAGGGATCAGCAATGAGGTACTGGGCGATACCAAGGCCGATATCACGCGCTATCTCGCCAGCCAGGCCTCCTGCGTACTGGTGGACCCGATCTGCGCGGTGCCGCAAGTGGTGGATGAGGGTGTATTGCAGCGCGATACGGCGCTACTGATCGGGCTTGATGCTTCAGGATGGGATGTCTCGCCCGAAGGCTACCGGATTTCAAAGATGGTCGATGGCATCACGGCGCGCCGGGTGCGCGAATTGGGCGGTACGGGCGGGAAGATCATGATCTATCTGCGTTCGGATACGCCCGCCGCCAACACGCAGAACATGGCGACGCTGCAGCAGGTGATTGCGGACTTTGCCAGCGAAGACCTGCTGCTGGTGGTGGAATTTCTGACCTACGCGCTGGAAGGCGAAAGCAAGGAGGCCTATGCGGCCAAGATTCCCGGGTTGATCCAGGGCGGCACGCAGCTTTGCCTGGACGCGGGCTCCAAGGTGCTCAAGCTTCCCTATCCAGGCACGCCGGAATCCTGCGCCGAGGTAACCCGGCTCTGCGGGGAAGTGCCATGGGCAATCCTGTCGGCGGGCGTGGATCACGCAACCTTCTTGCAACAGGTCGAAATCGCCATGCACAATGGCGCCTCGGGGGTGATTGCGGGCCGCTCCCTGTGGAAGGATTGTATCTCACTTGATCGGACCGTGACCAAGCAGCGGCTCGAAACCATTGCCGTGCCGCGCCTGCGCGAAATCCAGGCGGTGATTGCGCGTTACAGCGCCCACGAAACGCGGGTCGCCTGAGCGTTTGGAGCGTGCCATGGGGCAGACGGCAATTGGCGTGGATATCGGGGGCACGCATATACGTGCCGCCCGGGTCAGCGACAGCGGACAGATATTGGTCAGCGCCCGGGCAGCGAGTTCGGCCAATCCCGAACAGGTGCTGGCGACCACGATCGACCTCATTGGCCAGGTGATGGCCCAAGGCATTGCCGGCATCGGTGTCGGCGTGCCCGGGCGAGTCGATGGCAGCACGGGAACGGTGTTCTCGGGCGGCTATGTCGATCTCGCCGGGCTGCCCTTCGCCCAATTGCTGCGCGAGGCGACCGGACAATTCGTGGTGCTGGAAAATGATTGCAGCATGGCCCTGCTCGGTGAAGCAGCCTTTGGCGCCGGACAGGGCAAGCAGAACCTGGTCATGCTGACCATCGGCACCGGGATTGGCGGGGCAGCACTGGACCATGGGCATTTGCTGCGTGGCCGCAGCACGGCCGGGCAATTCGGCCATGTCGTGGTCACACCCGATGGGCTGGTATGCGCCTGCGGACGACGAGGCTGCGTCGAAACACTGAGTTCGGGTACCGCCTTTGGCCGGCATGTCCGCGAGGCTGGTCTGCCGGCGGGCACCGATGCCGACGCCTTGCTCGAACGCCGCGAGCAGGGCGATATGCAGGCAGCGGCGGTGCTGACAGCATGGGCGGGGCCATTGCGCCGGGCCATTGATGGGCTGGTGGCAACGCTTGATCCCGACCTGGTGCTATTGGGCGGCGGCATGGGCGGCAAGGCCGTTGCGGCACTGGCGGGGATTCCCGCCGAGAATTGCTGGTATCAGAGCCCGGTCGTCGCCGCCCAATTGGGCGACGATGCCGGTGTGATTGGAGCCGCGCGCTGCGCCATGGACCGCTTTGCCGCGCGGGGCCGCAAACGTGCCGTGCTGGTCAATGGCGTGCCGGCCAGCGGCAAAAGCCGGGTGGCACGAGCCTTGTCGGCGCAGACAGGCTGGCCGCTACTGACGCTTGATACGATCAAGAACCCGTTTCTTGAGGTCATCGAGGGAGTAGACCGAGGTTTCAACCGCACGCTGGGCAAGGCAAGCTACAAGGCGATCTGGTCACTGGTAGCCGATGCGCCGGCGGGAACGACGGTGATCGTGGATGCCTGGTTCGGCTTCCAGCCGCCTGAATTGCTGGAGAGCCACCTCACCATGGCAGGCATTGGCGAGACGCTGGAGATCTGGTGCCAGGCGCCGGCGAACGTGATCGTGGAGCGCTATGCCAGCCGGCTCGGGGACCGCCTGCCGGGACATCCGGGGGCGGCTTATTTGCCAGAATTGGCGGAACTGGCCGCCCGCGCCGAGCCGCTCGGACGAGGACCGGCATTTGCGGTGGATACGACCGAACCAACCGATATCGGGGCCATAGCGAGCTGGATCGCTGACCATTGGCCAGGGATGCCGTAAGACCCACCGGACAATTCGTCGAGGTCTAAACGCACAAGCGTTTGGGTGCGAAACGTGTTGGCTACGAGATCAGCGTCGCAGTCTTAACGCGCAAGCGTCGCAGGTATTCGCGGTGCGGACAATGAGGAGCAATCTGGCTGGGGTGCTAGGATTCGAACCTAGGAATGCCGGTACCAAAAACCGGTGCCTTACCACTTGGCGACACCCCAACTTGGCGCGGTTCGTACACGGTTTGGTTGCGCTTCGCAACATGGCTGGAAGGGTGGTGAAAAACGCGTGTCGAGGCGCTTGTATGCGGCGGGAAGCATCGCTATAAAGCGCCCAATCGCGACATGGCGCCGGGGGAAACCCGCACCGCAGACCCGATCGTCGTGATTTCTGACGGAGTATAGCGCAGCCTGGTAGCGCACCTGCTTCGGGAGCAGGGGGTCGAGTGTTCGAATCACTCTACTCCGACCAATCAAGCCCGGCCTCTCAGGAGGCTGGGCTTTTTCTTTCCCGCGTCATTCCGAGCGCCAGACCGTTTCCGAACGCATATCGGCGTCGCGCACGACCACCTCGATATCGGCGCTGCCCGAGGCCTGGGCCTGTTTGACGGCGGCCGCGATGGCAAGTTCCTTGGATGTGTATGGTCCCACCAGCGCCCCCTTGAAGCTATAGTGCCAGGCGCGGTCCTGTTCGGCGACGACATAATGATTGGACATGATCCCCTCCCGGCCCGATCAACGCGCCTGGGCCCTGCCGCGTTGCGCCGCAATCGCTTCGGCGCAAACAAAAAGGCCGGCCCCTGGGGACCGGCCTTGGGCATAATGATGTGGCGCCGCTCAGCGCTTGGCGGCGAACAGGCCCCAGATGCCGGTGACGGTGAGGGCGGCGAGCGCCATCTTGAGCACATCCCAGATGATGAAGGGCTGCACGGCCTTGGCAAAGGCCGAGCTCACCACATTGGCCTGGTCGATCCAGCCGGCCTGGCCGGACATGGCGAGCAGCCAGGCAAAGCCCAGCGCGAACATCACCGCGCCGCCGGCCAGCATGGCGGCAAACAGGGTCAGGGGCTTGCCCGAAGCGCCGCGATCGGCGGCAAAGCCGATAATGGCGGCCATGGCGAGGAAACCGAACAGGAACCCGCTGGTAGGGCCGACGAGATAGGCCAGGCCCCCGCCAAGCGCGAAGACCGGCAGGCCGAGCGCGCCTTCAACCAGGTAAAGCGCCACGGTGGCAACACCGATCCGGGCGCCGAAAGCGGCGGCCAAGGCGGCAACGGCAAAGCTCTGCAGCGTTACCGGCACGGGCCAGACCGGCACGTTGATCTTGGCGCAAATGGTCAGCAGCAGCGTGCCGAGCACGACGGTCGCCATAGTGGACACCAGTTTGGCAGCGTCGCCCTTGGGCTGGAACACGCCGAGCAGCGTGTTGGGCGTGGTCAAAGTCACGGCCATTTCATACCTTCCATGCTTCTAATCGGGCGCCATCCCATCCCCGGGACGCGCATCAGTCCTGACTTCTTAATCTCTCGGCAAAGCCAGCGCAATGACCACACCTGCCCCCGCCCCGGCCTATGACACAAGCTTTGCCCCCCAGATCGGCACACCGGTCGGCGTGGCGCCGGGGCTGGTGCGGGTCACTGCGCCCAATGCCAGCCCCTATACCTTTACCGGCACCAATAGTTTTCTCGCCGGCCATCACCGGCTGGCGCTGATCGATCCGGGGCCGGAAGACGAAGCCCATGTCGCCGCGCTCACAGCAGCCCTTGCCGGGCGGCCGGTGGATGCCATCATCCTTACCCATACCCATCGCGACCATAGCGCCCTGGCCCGGCGTATGGCGTCGCTCCTGCAGGCGCCCCTCTGGTTCGGCGGCCCCCACCGGCTGTCGCGCCCGCTGCGCCGCTTCGAGCGCAATCCGATTCGGAAATCGGGCGATTGGGATCTGGTGCCCGATCGTACTCTCATGGATGGCGAAACCGTTCCCGCCGGCGACCTCGCGCTCACGGTCCATGCCACGCCCGGCCATTGCGCCAATCACCTGGCGTTCGGGCTGGCGGGCGACACCCTGCTCACCGGCGATCACATCATGGGCTGGAATTCCACCCTGGTCAGCGTGCCCGACGGCTCCATGGCCGATTACCTTGCGTCGCTGGAAAAGGTCATTGCCCTACCCTACCGGCACTATATCCCTGCCCATGGCGGCCCCATTGCCGACGGCCCCGCCTATGCCAAGAGCCTCCTGGCACACCGGCAATGGCGGAACGAACAGGTCGTTGCCGCCGTCAAGGCCGGGGCCCGCAGCATTGGCGCAGTGGTCAAGGCCATCTATCCCACCCAGCCCCTCGCCGTCCGCCGCGCTGCGGCCATGACCATCACGGCGCATGTGGAATATCTCGAGGCGCAGGGGTTGTTGCAGGTGCGGCGAGGATGGTCCGGGACGCAGTTGGCAACCCTCCGCTAGGCCAGCAGATCTCACAGTGCGCCCGGAACACCACCAGATATGGAAGAAGCCCCAATCCCCCACCCACCAAAATCGCCTCCCTCGGGCTTGACCCGAGGGCCGCTCGCCGCTTGTGCCGGGCCGAGAAAGACCCACGGTCAAGCCCGAGGGAAGCGGCACAAAATCCAGCGCTCTGCCACAAGCGCCCATTGCCCACGGTGTCGTTCCCGCGAAAGCGCGCCCTAATTCGCCGGCACCGGCACAGGCGTCACCGCCTCCGCCTCGCCCTCCGGCTCGAGCGTCGGATTATCCCGCAGCAGCACCGTCACCGCATCGTCCAGCGCGATGAGAAATTCCTCGATCCTCTGCCCATTCGATCCGAAATCATGCAGCGCATTGAGCGAGGCCGAACGCATATCGACGGCGGAGCCCTCCTCCGTCGCCGTCACCCGCAGCACAGCTTCCTCACGCCAGCCCGGCAATGTCATCGCCTGGGCATTGATGCGGCCTGGGGCATCGCCCACCGGTTCGCGCCGCAGGCGCACATCCCAGCCGCGCTCGGCGACCATGCGTTCGACAAGGGCGAAAGTCTGTTCGGGAACCAGGGGATAGGTTCGCGTCTGCACATTGGGGAAAATCGCGGCCATTTGCGCCGATGTGAGCAGTTTGGGAGCGGGCATGGCCGCCGTTCCCGGCTCAAACACCAGCGGCAGCGCACCGCGGGTGGTGGTCGCCATGTCGGTGGCGGGGGGATAGCGCAGCATGAGGCTGCCATACCAGCCAAAGGGGGCGAGGCACAAAAGGCTCAGCGCCAGGCCGGCCAGCGCCTTGCCCCAGCCATGATCGCCGGTGTGCCAGAGCCGGCCCAGCGCGATCAGCGAGGCGAAAAAGGCAATGGCCGCCACCAGCCCTGCTAGCACCACCGCTACCAGGAACACATCGCTGGTGATGAAGCGCTCGCGATGCAGCAGCACGGGGATGACCACCAGCGGCAGGGCCAGCGTGCCCAGCCGGCGCGCCCAGATGGCCCATCTCGATGTCCGGATCAGTATGCGCAACGTGCCGCCGTCAGTTCAGTTCGCCGCGCATGGTAACGGCAAGGTCTTGCAGGAGTTTGAAGATTTTTCTCCCCGCTTTCGCGGGGATGACATCGTGGTGGTCGGGACATTGAGCGAATCCACCGGCTCTATTCCTTCCCTCCCCCTTGAGGGGAGGGATCGAGGGAGGGGGTCGGCGCGATTTCGCGCAGGAGCCAAGACGACCCCCACCCCGGCCCTCCCCTCAAGGGGAGGGAGGCCCCGCGGCGAGATCAATGCAAATCAAAACCCTAAGGATAAAGCCGTGTGCTCACCCAGCGTGCGCCTTCGCGGGTGAATCTGACCCGGTCATGCAGCCGGAATTGCCCGTCTTTCCAGAATTCGAAGACCTGCGGCAGGACCCGGAAGCCCGACCAATGGGCTGGCCGCATCACCGGCCCCTCGCCCACTTGGGCCGTCAGCGCATCCACCCGAGCAATCAGCTCGGCCCGGCTGGCCAGCGGCCGCGATTGTTCGGAGGCCGCAGAGGCGATCTGGCTGCCTCTGGCACGCGAAGCATGGTAGGCATCGGCCTCTTCGGGCGCCACCAATTCCACAAGCCCGCGAATCCGCACCTGCCGGCGCAGTGACTTCCAGTGCATCAGCAAGGCGGCCTTGCGATGGGCCAGCAATTGGCGGCCCTTGTCGCTCTCGAAATTGGTGAAAAAGCAGAAGCCGCGCGAATCACGGGCATTGAGCAGCACCATGCGGGCATCGGGCATGCCCTCCTCGTCCACCGTCGCCAGCGCCATGGCATGGGGATCGTTCGGCTCGGCCTCCTGGGCCAGGGCGTACCATTCCTCGAACACGGCATAGGGGTCGAGATCGGCGCGGTCGCCGTCATCGAACAGGCGTTCGGTGAGGGTTTGCAACATGTGAACACACCCAAAAACTGGACAAGGCGCGGGGCCGTGGCCATATAGGACGGGAAACCTTGGCGAAGCAACGCCAGACTCATTGAATGGACCAGATGCGCGATCCCTATACCGTGCTTGGGGTGCCACGTTCGGCGAGCGAGAAGGACATCAAGTCCGCCTATCGCAAGCTCGCCAAGAAGTATCACCCCGACCAAAATCCCGATGATACCTCGACGCACGGCAAATTTGCCGAGGCGACCAATGCCTATGACCTGTTGACCGACGCGGAAAAGCGCGGCCAGTTCGACCGCGGCGAGATCGATGCCGATGGCAATCCGAAATTTGCCGGCTTCAATTCCGGCGCCGCGCGCGGTGGCCGCCCCGGTCAGGGCGGGTTTTCGGCCGAGGACATTCTCAAGGAATTCATGAGCGGCTTTGGCGGCCAGCCGCGCGGCAGTGCGGGCCGCGGCCCGGCCGGTGGCGCGCAATGGGATCCGTTTGCCGGCGCTGCCGCGGGCGGCGGGCGCGGACAGGCCAAGGGCGAGGATATTGTCGTCACCGCTGCCGTGTCGCTCGAGGATGCCCACAAGGCCGCTTCGATCCCCGTGCGCATGCCTTCGGGCAAGGTGCTGTCGGTCAAGCTTCCCGAAAAGGTGGAGGAAGGCCAGCAGATCCGCCTCAAGGGCCAGGGCAGTCCCTCCCCCTTCGGCGAGCCGGGCGATGCCCTGGTCACCGTGCGCTTTGAAAAATCCAAGCAGTTCCGCCGCGACGGGGCCGACCTGCGCACCGATGTCCCGATCACACTCTACGAAGCCGTGCTGGGCACCAAGGTGCGCGTGCCCACGCTCGACGGCTCGGTGGAACTCACCCTGCCCCCCGGCGTCGACACCGGCAAATCCTTGCGCCTCAAGGGCAAGGGCCTTTATGGCGGCGGCGACCTCTATGTGAACCTCAAGGTGGTCTTGCCCCCAGGCGGGGACGCCGACCTCGAAGCCCTGGCCCGGTTCATGCGCGATCAGAAGCCCTATAAGGTGCGGGACAACTAGCTCCGCCCCACCCACGGAGCCTTTCCCTCGCCCCTTGGGGAGAGAGGGAAAGGAAGAGAAGCGCGGCGCCTACCCCCGTGGCGCCGCCGCCCTTTGCAGCCGATCATTGATCGCCTCGCCCAGCCCCTCATCAGGGATCGGCGCCACCGCGATCACCTTGCGCCCCTCGGCATCCAGCTCATGCAGCATGGCGAAGAGGTTCCGCGCCGCTTCCTTCAAATCCCCCGACGGCGACAGGTTTCGCACCGGCCCCTCAAACGCCGCCGCCGCACCAAAGGCCAGATAGGCCTCTCCGTCCCGCGGTTCTGTATCGAGCCGCATCAGCGCCTCGGGCGCATAGTGGCTGAGCAGCATGCCGGGCGCTGCAATCGCCGCATCCTTTTCCGCCAGCTCCACCACCGCTCCCAATGCAAGCTCGATATCCGCACGCGCCATGGCGCCGGATCGCAGCTGGATCAGCCGGTCGCCCTCGACCCGGATAATGGTCGATTCCACCCCCGCCCGGCATGGCCCGCCATCGAGCACTGGCACGCGCCCGGCAAAGCCGAGCCGCACCTGATAGGCCGTGGTCGGCGACAACCGTCCAGATGGATTGGCCGAAGGCGCCGCCAGCGGCCGCCCCACCGCGCGCAGCAATTCCAGCGCCACCGGATGATCGGGAATGCGAATTGCCACCGTATCGAGCCCGGCTGTCGCCACATCGGCCAGCCCATTGCCCGGCCGCGCCGGCAAGACCAGCGTCAGCGGCCCCGGCCACAAAGCCGCGACCTTGCGCGCCGCCGGTGAAAACACCGCCAGCGTCTCGGCCATGGCCAGATCGGCGCAATGGATGATCAGCGGATTGAAGCGTGGTCTTCCCTTGGTCTCGTAGATCGACAGCACCGCATCGGCATTGGTCGCGTCGGCGCCCAGCCCATAGACCGTTTCGGTGGGAAAAGCGCAAAGCCCGCCCGCCCGCAGGATGGAAGCGGCCTCATCTACCGTTTTCGGTTCAGGAAATGCTAATTCACCATTCATCGTCATGGCCGTTGTTTGACAATGACGCCCCACCACGTCAAGACGAAGTGGAGGGAAACCGGAGCCCCGCGTGACCACGCTTCTCGTCAGCCAGCCAGATTTTGCCGATCATGTCACCCCGCAAGGCCATGCCGAGCGGGCCGACCGCATCATCGCGGTCGAGGAAGCCCTGGCCCGCTCGCGCTTTGACGCCCTGGTCCGCCGCAATGCCCCAACCGGCGATCTGATGCTGGCCGAGCTGGTCCATGACAGCCGCTACCTGCCGCAATTGCGTGCCGCCCGCCCCGCCGAGGGCATCGGCCAGCTCGACCCTGACACCTTCATTTCCGCCCGTTCGCTCGACGCTGTCGCCACCGGCATTGGCGGCGCATTGCTGGCGCTGGATGCGGTGCTATTGGGCGAAGCCGACAATGCCTTTTGCGCCATCCGCCCACCCGGCCACCATGCCGAAATCGACCGACCCATGGGCTTTTGCCTGGTCAACACCGTCGCCATTACCGCCCGCGAAGCCCAGCGCAAATATGGCGCCGAGCGCATCGCCATCGTTGATTTCGACGTGCATCACGGCAATGGCACGCAGGACATTTTCAAAGCCGACCCCACGGTCTTCTACGCCTCCAGTCACCAGATGCCGCTCTATCCCGGCACCGGCCATCCGCGCGAAACCGGCGTCGGCAATATCGTCAATGTGCCGCTCGACGCCAATTCGGATGGCGCGGCCATGCGCGACGCCTATCTCACCCGCATCATCCCCGCCTTGATCGATTTTTCGCCTGACCTGCTGCTGCTTTCGGCGGGCTTTGACGCTCATCGCCTCGATCCGCTGGCCCAGCTCAATTGGGAATCCTCGGACTTCAGCTGGCTCACCGGAAAATTGATGGATGTGGCCGAGCGCTGCTGCGGCAACCGCATTGTATCGCTGCTCGAAGGTGGCTATGACCTCAAGGGGCTGGCGGGCGGTGCGTCGCACCATGTCGCCATGCTGATGGACGGCGCCGTTGGCCGCCTGGAAGACTGAAGGAGCCCGATATGGCCGAAACCACCAATGACGATGTGAAGACACTGAGCTTTGAGGCCGCTTTGGCCCAGCTCGAGGAAATCGTCGGCAAGCTGGAATCGGGCCGGGCGCCGCTGGCCGAATCCATCGCCATCTACGAGCGTGGCGAGGCCCTCAAGGCCCATTGCGAAACCCTGTTGCGGACGGCAGAAGCCCGTATCGAAAAGATCACTCTCTCCCGCGACGGCCGCCCCACCGGCACCGAGCCGCTGGACGCCTGAGGCGTCGCGCCATGACCGGCAAGTCCCTTCGCAATTTCCGCATCGTGCTATGGGGCCTGGTCGCCATCGTGGCGCTGGGCGCCACCGCGCTTTACGTCTTCCGGCCACCAGCGCGGCCGCTGCCGCTCGATTTCACCGGCCAGCAATTTGCCCTGGCCTCCACGGCGGGCGGCACGTTCACGCAGAACGATCTCAAGGGCACGCCGAGCCTCATCTTCTTCGGCTATACTTTCTGCCCGGATGTCTGCCCCACGACGCTGGCCGAAACCACTGCCTGGCGCGCCCAGCTCGGCCTCACGCCCGAGCAGCTGCGCATCATCTTCGTCACGGTCGATCCCGAGCGCGATACGCTTGATGCCGTTAAAGGCTATGTCGAAGGGTTCGATCCCTCCATCATTGGCCTTGTCGGCGATCAGGCGCAGACCGAAGCGGTCAAGGCCGCCTTCGGCGTCTTTTCGGAAAAGGCCGAAGCAACGGACGATTACTATCTGGTCAATCACACCGCCCTCACCTTTCTGATCGATGCCGATGGCAAGTTCGACGGCACGGTCGCCTATGAAGAGGCGGGCGATACGGCCCTGGCCAAGGTCAAGCGGCTGGTCGAGGGATGAGCGAGCGCATCCGGCTCGACCTGGCCCTCGAACAGCGCGGGCTGGTGCCGAGCCGTGCCCGGGCGCGCGACGCCATTTTGCGCGGCACGGTGACCATTAATGGCATCACCGCCGTCAAGCAGAACCAGATGGTTGGTCGCGACGACAAGCTCGCCCTCAGCGATCCGGCCGCCAATTATGTGTCACGCGCCGCCCTCAAGCTGGTCGCCGGGCTCGACGCCGGCGGCATTGCGGTCACCGGCAAGACCTGCCTCGATGTGGGTTCATCCACGGGCGGCTTTACCCAGGTCCTGATGGAGCGCGGCGCTCGCCGCATCTACGCCGTCGATGTCGGCCATGCCCAATTGCATGAGCGCCTCAAGGGCAGCGACCGCGTGGTCAGCATGGAGGGTGTCAATGCCCGCGACCTGACAGTGGAAATGATCCCCGAGCCCATCGACCTGCTGGTCTCCGATGTCAGCTTCGTCTCGGTGATCAAAGTGCTCCAAGCCCCGCTCGCCCTCTGCACCCCAAACGCCGATGCCGTGATCCTGTTCAAACCGCAATTCGAAGTCGGCCGCGTCAATGTCGGCAAGGGCGGCATCGTCACCAGCGAGCCGGCCATTGCCGAGGCGCTAACCGAGGTCATTGCCTTTATGCAAGCCCAGGGCTTCCAACACCGGCACTCGGTGACGTCACCCATTTCAGGCGGCGATGGGAATGTGGAAACGGTGCTGGTGTTCGGGCGCGGCCGCTAAGGGGCACGACCTCAATACCACCCACCCACTGGTGCTTCCCTCGGGCTTTACCCGAGGGCCTTTCCCAACCCGGCACAAGCGGCGAGTGGCCCTCGGATCAAGTCCGAGGGAAGCGATCGTGGGTGAGCGGCGACGGTGCAAACAAAACCAAGCTGCACTCTTAGTTCCGCTGGAACCCCACCGCGCCCTCGCGCCCCGTCTGCCCTCTGTGCCGCAGGTAGTGATCGGCCAGCACCAGCGCCATCATCGCCTCCCCCACCGGCACCGCGCGTATCCCCACACACGGGTCGTGCCGGCCCTTGGTCACGATATCGGTGTCCTCATTGGCGGTCGTTACCGTCTGGCGCGGCGTGATGATCGAGGATGTCGGCTTCACCGCAAAGCGGCAGACGATCGGGTCCCCATTGGAAATCCCACCCAAAATCCCACCGGCATTGTTGGAGAGGAAATAGGGCCTGTTCTCCCCGCTCCGCATCTGGTCGGCATTCTCGATACCGGTGAGGCTCGCCGCTTCGAAGCCAGCGCCGATTTCCACCGCCTTGACCGCATTGATGCTCATCATGGCCGAGGCCAGATCGGCGCTGAGCTTGCCATAGATGGGCGCCCCCCAGCCGGCCGGCACATTTTCCGCCACCACCTCGATCACGGCACCCACCGAATTGCCTTCCTTGCGGATACCATCGAGATAGTCGGCCCACATTTCCGCCGCCTTGGCATCGGCGCAGAAGAACGGGTTCTGGTCGACCTGGCCCCAATCGAAATTGTTGTAGTCGATCTTATGTGGCCCGATCTGCACCAGGCTCGCACGAATGGAAATCCCCGCCAGCACTTGCCGGGCGACGGCACCCGCCGCCACCCGCGCCGCAGTCTCGCGCGCCGAGGTGCGGCCGCCGCCGCGATAGTCGCGAATGCCGTATTTCTGGTCATAGGTATAGTCGGCATGGCCGGGACGGTATTTGTCCCGGATCTCAGCATAATCCTTGGAGCGCTGATCGGTATTCTCGATCATCAACGAAATCGGCGTGCCGGTGGTGCGCGATCCATCGGTGCGCTCGTCCTCGAACACGCCCGAGAGAATTTTGACCTCATCGGCCTCGCGCCGCTGCGTGGTGAATTTGGACTGACCAGGTTTCCGCCGATCAAGATCGCGCTGGATCATTTCCGGCGTCAGCACAATGCCCGGCGGGCACCCATCCACCACCACGCCCAAAGCCGGCCCATGGCTCTCGCCCCAGGTGGTAAAACGGAAGAGATGTCCGAAAGTATTGAACGACATGGCGCTGCCCCGTGGTTGTGGCTTTCTAGGCACGCGGGGCGATCAGGTCAATCGAGCCAGTTCTCGATCCGCAGATTAGGCACGCGAGAAAACTCCCCGACATTGGCAGTAACGAGCGTGAGGTCGAGTGCCAAAGCATGGGCCGCGATGAAAAGGTCATTGCCACCGATGGGTGTTCCGGAAAGCCGTAGATGCGTGCGGATTGAGCCATAAATGGCGTCGGCCGGAGCCTCGAAAGGCAGAGCACGAATAACCGTCAGAATCTCATCGATTTCGGCGTGCAGACGTGGCGACCGCCGGAGATCGGCGCCATACCGCAGTTCCGCAGTGGAAATCGTGCTAACGCATATATTCCCTGTGCCAAAACGCTCAATGCGCTGCCAAAGCCGTCCTGCTCCCTGCCGCATCATGGTGGACATGATGTTGGTGTCCAGCATGGCGCGGAAAGTCACAGGTCGGGCTCATCGAGTGGCAAGAGGTCCGAATCGTCTATGTCCGGGAAATCAACTGGGCCATAAAACGCCAGAATCTCTCCCAAGGTCTTATGCACCTTCGGCTCGATCACCAGCTTGTCGCCTTCCTTGCGAATGGTGACTTCGGTGCCCGGCATCTCGAACTCTACCGGAATGCGCACGGCCTGGTTGCGGCCGTTGCGGAACAGGCTTGCTGTCTTGATCTCGTTCATGGGCGCTCCATTCAGGCATATGCCTTAACATATGCCTGATGCGGAGAGCCGGCAAGATGCTCACACATCCCCCGCGCGCAGCAGCTCCATCCGGCCCGGGGTGAAATGCATCACCGCGTCCTGTGGCGGGGCCCAGTTGATAACGTCGAGGATGGGCGCATGCTCGATCAATACGCGCAGCGTGCGGGCGATGCCGCCATGCGCCACCACCACCGATGGTCCCTTGAGCACGGCGGCGAATTCGGCGAGCCGGGCTTCGACATCGCGGTAATTCTCACCGTTTTCCGGCCGGAAATCCCAATAGTCCTCAGTGCGCTCGCCCGGCGCCACGGCCATATTGGCGGGCAATTGCTCGAACAATTCGCCCTCGAGCACACCGAAGGAAATTTCCATCAGCCGCACGTCATATTTGACCTCGGGCAGGTGTATGTCGAAGCCGGCCCGCACCCGGTCCATGGTGTCGCGCGTGCGATTGAGCGGGGAGGCGTGCCATTCGAACGCCATGGGATCGAGCCCGCGCGCCTTGAACAGGGCGGCCAGCGTCAGCCCGTTCTGGTTGGCCTGGCCCTTGCCCTTTTCGTTGAGCGGAATGTCCTTGCGCCCCTGATAGCGGCGTTCGGCGTTCCAGGGGGTTTCCCCATGCCGGATGAAGTAGATTTCCGGCCAGACCAAGGCTGTCATGTGCTATTCCCGCGTTGCGCCAACGCGTCCTACATCAGGGTTTGGAGCGTCCAAGGTACTGGATTCGGACGGGGACGCCACCGGCCAAATCGGAAGGCAGGTATGCCGTGGCGCTGAAGCCGTGCTTGCCTGCCATCGATCCAGTGGTCATTGTTACCTCCCCTGCTGGAGTCCTCTTGCCGCTTGTGGCATAGGCCGGCCCAACGGGGCAAGAATAGCGCCTCCTCCCTGGCCGCCAGACACCGGTTTTTCCATGCCCTCATCCACTGCCGATATCCTTGCCCAGCTCACCGGTCTGGTCGGCCCTGCCGCCGTCATCGGTGCGCCCGAACAGATGGGCAATTATCTCAATGAGCCGCGCAAGCGCTTCCATAAGGGTGCCGTGGCCGTGGTGCTGCCCAGCTCGGTTGCCGAGGTACAGGCCATTGTCCGTTGGGCCAATGAACATGGCGTGGGCCTCATCCCCCAGGGCGGCAATACGGGGCTGGTAGGTGCACAGGTGCCCTTGCGGGGCGACGAGGTCATCATCAGCCTCACCCGGCTCGACACCATTCGCAGCGTCGATCCTGCCGCCGGCACGATGACCGCCGAAGCGGGCGTCATCCTCGAAAATGCGCACAAAGCCGCCGAAGCCCAGGGCACGATCTTCCCGCTCTGGCTGGCCTCGCAGGGTTCCGCCCGCGTCGGGGGGCTGCTCTCCTCCAATG
The DNA here is from genome assembly GCF_030159855.1 of Devosia yakushimensis. Classification (NCBI taxonomy): domain Bacteria; kingdom Pseudomonadati; phylum Pseudomonadota; class Alphaproteobacteria; order Hyphomicrobiales; family Devosiaceae; genus Devosia; species Devosia yakushimensis. The sequence goes on from NZ_BSNG01000001.1 coordinate 2,741,416, forward strand.
CTGGCGGCGTCAATGTGCTGACCTATGGCAATGCCCGCGAGCTCACCATGGGCGTCGAGGCTGTGCTGGCCGACGGGCGGCTCTATCAGGGCCTCAATTCGCTCAAGAAGGACAATACCGGCTACGATCTCAAGGACCTGCTGGTGGGCGCCGAGGGCACGCTGGGCATCATCACGGCGGCCACGCTCAAGCTCTTCCCCAAGCCGGAAGATTACGAGACCTGCATCGTCAATATCGCTAGCCCCGATGCCGCGCGCACCCTGTTCCAGCTGCTGCGCGAGCGGCTGGGCGGGCGCCTCAACGCGTTCGAGATCGTCCCCGCACTCGGGCTCGACATGCAATTGCGCCACGCCATGCTGGACCGCGACCCCACGGCGGGCCCCTCCCCCTGGTATGCGCTGATCGAAATTTCACGCATGGCCGGCGGACAGGCCGGGCTGTTGCAAGCGGCCATCGAAACCGCCTTCGAGCGCCAGCTGATCGACAATGCCGTGCTCGCCGAATCCCTCTCCGACCGCACCCGCATGTGGGCCTTCCGCGAGCAGATGAGCGAGGTGCAATCCAAGGAAGGCGCCTCGATCAAGCATGACGTGTCGGTGCCCATCGCTGCCGTGCCTCAGCTCATAGCCGAAGGCTCCGCCGCCGCCGAGCGCCTGTTCCCCGGCATCCGCCCGGTGCCATTCGGGCATATGGGCGATGGCAATATCCACTTCAATTTCAGCCAGCCGGTGGGCGCCGATCCCAAGACCTTCATGGCCCAGGCTGACGAAAAACTGCATGAAGCGATCTACGAGATCGTGCTCAAACTAGGCGGTTCAGTCTCGGCCGAACACGGTATCGGCCAGCTCAAGATCGACCTTTTGCGCCAGGTCAAAGACCCGGTCGCGCTCGACATGATGCGGGCCATCAAGACAGCGCTCGATCCCAGGAACATCCTCAATCCGGGCAAGATGCTGCCGTAGCCGGCCACTTTTTTGTACCTACTTGCACGTCATGCCCCCAGGCGCCATCTCAGCGCCATGACACAGATCCTGCCCCTTGCCGGCGTCGAATTCCTCGACGACGCCACCCGTCCGCCTCCGGTTGCGCTCGAAGGCATCACCGAAGAACAGCGCCAGCCCGGCCTGCATCTGCGCATGGTCCACGACCATCTCAGGCACAATATGAGCACCCTGGCCAAGCTGATCGAGCGCGCCAAAGCCGGCGGCGTCACGCCTGCCGAGATCACGGCGGAGACCGCCGATCTGGCCATCGTCGCCAATTACCGCCGCTTCGGCAATCTCTGCGGCCAGCACTGCCAGATCGTCAACACCCACCATTCCATCGAGGATTATGCGATCTTTCCGGCCCTGGCCGAGCGGGGCGAAGCCTTCCGCAAAATCGCCGACCGGCTGCGGGCGGAGCATGTCGTGGTGCATGAATTGCTGGTGCGGCTGGTCGATGCACTCAATGTGCTGGCCGGCGAACCCAGCCCCTCCAATTTCGAAACCACGCTGACCGTCTATCACGCGCTCGAACGCGTGCTGCTGTCGCATCTGGGCTATGAGGAAGACGCCATGGGCGACGCATTGGGCTATTTCAGCATCGGGGTCTAAAACAAATCCAGCTGCCCGCCCGCCGCCTTCTTGCGCACCGGCTCGGGCTTTTCCACGCTCACTTCGACAATCAGCCCCGGATCGTCATCCCGCGCCGAATTGACCCGGGTCGAGACGGGGTGAAACTTGACCGCTCCATCCTCCAGCGGCAGCGCCAATTGATGGGCAGCCTTGGCCGGAAAGCTTCTGACATCGAGCCATTGGTCGATGGCATCGCCCTCGAGAATGGCCGGCATGCGGTCGTGCACCACCGAAAGCTGGCCATTGGCCGGCACGGTAATGGTGGCGACGCTGTCGATTTCCTCGCCTTCCGGCCCAACCCAGGTGGCGTAGAGCCCCGCCAGCGCCATGGGCCGGTCATCGACCAAGGTGATATAATAGGGCTGTTTCCGCTTGTCCGGCCCGGTGTGCCATTCGTAATAGCCGCTGGCCGGAATGATGCAGCGGCCATGTTTGAGCGCGTCGCGAAAGGCGGGCTTTTCGGCCATGGTCTCAACCCGGGCATTGACCAGGAGCGGGAATTCGCGCGGGTCCTTCACCCAGCGCGGCACCAGGCCCCAGCGCGCGAAATGCCCCTGGCGGCGGCCCGATTCCTCCCAAATGGCGATAACCGGCTGGGTCGGGGCGATATTATAGCGCGGTACGCTTTCCACGCTGTTGAGCAGTTTGAACAGCTCCGCCATTAGTTCGGGCGGCAGGGTCGATGCGTAGCGTCCGCACATATTTGGGGGCCTCGGGAATCGGTCGCCAAAGAGGTAGTCTCTGAGCAGACGAATCGCAAATGGACTGCCTTAAGTGACCGAAACCCCGAACGCCGCCAGTGTCGCCCTTATTCGCGATGGCAAGGTGCTGCTGATCAAGCGGGCCTATGCGCCCTATCAGCACCTGTGGACCCTGCCCGGCGGCCGCATCGAGCCCGATGAAACCATCGAGCAATGCGCGACACGGGAAATCCGCGAGGAAGTGGGCCTTACCGTGCGTAATCTCAAACCCGTCATGGTGCAATTGCTCGGCAAGGACGAGACCTTCCAGCTGGCCGTATTCGCCAGCACCGATTTTTCCGGCAGCTTCTTTGCCTCCGACGAAATCAGCGACCATAAATGGGTGGCGCCTGGCGCGCTGGTGGCCTTCCGCACCACCAGCCGGCTCGATGACGTCCTCGCGAAGGCCTTCGCAGTGATCGGCCAAAGCTGATACAAGCCCGGCCGACACAGATACGGGACGCCATGGCAAGACTGTTCAAAGCGATGATCGTGATGCTGGCGCTGGTTGGAAGCGCCGCGCCGGCCATGGCCATCGATCCGCTCTATCAGCGCGAAATGGAACGGCTGGCCGAGATCATGGGCAGCCTCTATTTCCTGCAGCCGCTCTGCAAGGCCGGCACCACCGATTGGCGCGCCGAAATGTCCGATCTCATTAGCCTGGACGAACCCGACGAGGATCGCCGCCAGCGCCTGGCCGGGGCGTTTAATGGCGGCTACACGGCCTATGCCCGCTTTCACCGCGCCTGCACACCGGCTGCGCATGAGGCCCTGACGCGCCTGCTGACCGAGGCCGAACGCACCGCACGGGACATCCATACGCGGTTTGCCGAATAGACCATTGGTAAATGGAAAGTTAAACGGTTTACTAAGTCGATGGCATTTCGCACCGACCGTTAACCTTCGGGTTACTTCCTACGCGCTCTCACGCGCCATGCGTGTTAACCCAAGGCCTATGACAACGACAAAGTCCATGTTCACGCCGGCGTCCGGGCTGGGCCCTTTCGATCGCGAGCAGAGCGAGCGGCAGCTTGCGCTCGAATATCTGGCCGAAGCCTGGAACCTGGCCGAAGACGATGGCCTGGAAAGTGCTGCCCTGGCGCATGCCTCGCTCTTTGCCGCGCTCGCCACCTTCGTCAAGCTCCATGGCGACGAAGCCACCGCGGATTTGATCGCCATGCTCCCCGACCGCATTCGCTCGGGTGAGTACAACCTGGATCGCGTGCTGCAGTAGCAGACGGCATGCCTCCTGGTCATTCCCCGCGAAAGCGGGAACCTCCGTCTTGGCACTCCTGGCCCACCTCCCCACAATCGCCTCCCTCGGGCTCGACCCGAGGGCCATTCTGAACCCGGCGCAAGCGGCGAATGATCCTCGGGTCAAGCCCGAGGAAGGCGACGGTGATTGTGCAGATGCTCGGCAAGCCAAACGCACTTCACCGCGCGCCCTCCGGTGGCATGTAGGACAGGCGATCAAAGGCAAGCGAGCTCTCGGCGATTTTCCCGTCGCGGAGCGTGAAGACCTCGCCGGCCAAGGTCTTATCGGTTACGGCGGTCTGGGGGTAATAGAAGAGGGCCACGCGGTCCTGATCGACGAAATGGGCCAGATCGACGGTGCCGGTCATCTGCGGCACAAACCTGGCCAGATAGCCGCGGTATTGCTGCTTGCCCAACGATCCGTCGCCAGGCGTATGGCAGATGAAGTCATCGGCGAGCTGATCCATGGCGCCATCGACGTCGCCCTTGGTCCATGCGTGATGGAACTTGAGTACCACGTCGAGCGGCGCTGAGTTTGGCTGTGTCATGATAGTCTCCTCCTGCTGAAATGCTTGCGATCAGACTGGCTGCCAATCGTCTGTTCCAAGGGTTGTTCCTGTTGAAACCATAGCCAATCGGGGCAGAAAATGAGCCCAACCACGCATGTGACCGGCGACTTCCGTGTCCGGCAGACCGGTATGGCTGAGTTCGACCCGAGTGCCCGTAGCTGTGGGCGAGAGGGTAAAAGTCACGGTGGATGCACCCGGCGGCAGAGCCTGGCTGCCGGCCATGCCCCAGGTGAACGCGACACGGCGCGGTCTGTCGACTTCGATGTATCGGCCGCGGATGGCGTAACCTGCGATGTTCACCGCGAAGTCCCCGCCCGGCCTCGGGTCGAGCGCCGCATATTGCCCCATCCAGGCGGTCATGCCCTCATCAGTGACCAGAAAATCAAAAACAGATTCCGGGTCGGCCTCGATCTCAATCGAACTCTGATGCTCAGCCATCTTTCCGGACCTTCGCCTCGACAGCCGCCTTCAAGGCATTGAGCTTGCTTGGCCAGAACTCGTTCAGGAAAGCCTGCACGGCGGCCAACCCATCGGTTTCGACAACGAAGAATTGCTGTTTACCAACCCGCGTGCTGCTGGCGAGCTTTGCCGCGCGCAGCACCTGGAGGTGATGCGAGGCCACCTGCTGGGACAGACCAAGCTCTGCTGCAATATCGTTGACCGATCGCGGACTAGCCCGAACGACGGACAAGATTGCGCGACGGTTGCGGTCGGCCACGGCGCGCAGCGCCCGATCCAATTCTTCGTCTTTTGTGGCTATGGCAGGCGTCATCGATACCTCTCGGCACCATTCATACAAATAGATATTTGTATGTCAAGTGGGCACGAGATCGCTCAATCTACCTGCGTGTCAGGTCGGCGAAATTCGGCCCCTACCCTATCCCACCCCCAACCGCGCCTCCCTCGGACTCGACCCCGAGGGCCACTCTCAACCCGGCGCAAGCGGCGGAGAGCGCTGGCGTCGCAGAAGGCGATACAGCAGAATGCGCGCATGAACGGATGCCTCATTGTCACGGGAACGCCCGGCGCAGGAAAGTCTACCGTGTCGCGGCTCGTAGCTATGCGACTGGCGCGGTCGGCATGCATTGATGGAGATGCCATGGCGCAGTTGATGGTCAACGGACGAGCCAAACTGCTTGACGACACCGGAAACTGGAATCCCGGCCCTGAAGGCAAGCGTCAATTGCGGCTACGTATGATCAATGCCTGCTCAGTGGCGAACAATTTTGCCGAAGCCGGATTTACGCCGGTGCTCGATACGGTTGTCGAGACCCGCGAAGAACTGGAGTTTCTTGCAGCCCGGCTTGCGGCACGTCCCCTCATGCTCATCGTTCTTGCGCCGCCCTTGGAGGTTGCCCGGCATCGCAATGCGACGCGGCCAGAAAAGGATCGGGTGAGTTACGACTTTGCCCATACGGCAGCGAACATGCGCCGGGAGATCGGTGACCAGGGATGGTGGCTGGATACTGGTGCCCTAACTGCCGAGGATACCGCCGACGTTATCGTCGCCGAGGCCGCAAGGAAGGCCGCCATTAGTCTCTGAGCTGTCAGTTTCCGCGCCCCCTACGCCAGTGCCTCCAGAAACCGCATCGGCTGACCAATCGACGGGGTCACCAATTCCCCCTGCCACATCACCGTCTTGCCGCGAACAATGGTGCCGACCGGCCAGCCGGTCACCGCCACGCCGTCATAGGGCGTCCAGCCAACGCGGCTCTTGATCCATTGATTGGTGATCGTCTCGCGCCGCTTGAGGTCGACAATAGTGAAATCGGCATCATAGCCCACCGCGATCCGGCCCTTATTGGCAATGCCGAACAGGCGGTTGGGTCCATGGCTGGTCATATCCACAAACCGCGCCAAACTCAGCTTTCCCGCATTCACATGATCGAGCATGGTCGGCACCAGCGTCTGCACCCCCGTCATGCCCGAATGGGATTCGGGATAGGGATGGTCCTTTTCCTCGCGCGTATGGGGGGCGTGGTCGGAGCCCAGGATATCGGCGACGCCATTGGCAACGCCCTTCCATATGCCTTCGCGATGCACATGATCGCGCACCGGCGGGTTCATCTGGGCATAGGTGCCCAGCTTGGTGTAGGCCGTTTCGTCCAGCGTCAAATGATGCGGGGTGACCTCCACGCTGGCCACATCCTTGTGGCCGGCGAGATAATCGATCTCTTCCTTGGTCGAGATATGCAGCACGTGGATGCGCTTGCCGGTCTTGCGGGCGAGGTTCACCAGCCGCGTCGTGCAGCTCATCGCCACTTCGGGTGAGCGCCAGACGGGGTGGCTCGACGGGTCGCCCGGCACGCGCAGATGCTTGCGCTGCTCGAGCATATATTCGTCTTCCGAATGGAACGCCGCGCGGCGCGAAATGGCGCGCAGAATGGCTTCCACGCCGTCGTCATCGGCCACCAGCAGGGAGCCGGTCGACGAGCCCATGAAGACCTTGACGCCGGCGCAGCCGGGCAGTTTTTCGAGCTCGGCCAATTGGCCGACATTTTCATGGGTGCCGCCGATATAGAAGGCGAAGTCGCAATGCATGCGATTGGTGCCCGCGGCGATCTTGGCCTCGAAGGTTTCCCGGCTGGTGGTCAGCGGGTTGGTATTGGGCATTTCGAACACGCCCGTTACCCCGCCCATGACGGCCGAGAGCGAGCCCGATTCGAGATCTTCCTTGTGAGTCAGGCCGGGTTCGCGGAAATGCACCTGCGTATCGATGACGCCGGGCAGGATGTGGAGACCCTTGCAGTCGACGATCTCGTCGGCGGTGTCCCCTGCCAAAGCTCCCAGCGCCGCAATCCTTCCACCGCGCACACCGATATCGGCCAGCCCTTCGCCATCCTGGTTGACCACAGTGGCGTTCTTGAAAATCGTGTCGTAGTGCGCCATGTCTCTGATCCCGCCGATGGTTGGTTGCGTTTTGGTTCTAAAAGGTCGCGGCCTTGCCTGTCCATCCCATCACCGGGTCATTCCCGCGAAGCGGGAACCTCTGTTTGGAGCGTCCGATGACCATCATTTTGCGTGCCGACCGCGCCGTTTTCCGTTTCTCGGGCCCGGATGCGCATCGCCTGGTCAATGATGTCGTGACCGGCATCATGCCCGCTTCCGCTGAAGCGCCCGCCGGCCTTTGGGCCCTGCTGTCCCCTCAGGGCAAGATTCTTGCCGAGGGACTGGCTGGCTGGTTCGAGGATGCGCTCTGGCTCGATGTCCATCTCTCCGTGGCCGACGACTTCTTCAAGCGCATGAAGATGTATCGCCTGCGCGCCAAGGTCGAGATCGACGATCTGCGGGAAAGCCATCGCGTCGGCTTTTCCAGCGACGCCCCGCTTTCCGGTATCGCGCACAAGGACCGGCTGGGCGCCGTCACCCTGGGGTACCGCGTGATCGCCCCGGTTGAGGCCGCAAGCGCCTGGTCGGCAGACGAGACGCCCTATCATCTTGCCCGCATTGCCTCGGGCATCCTGCACCAGGGCAATGACTTCCCCGCCAATGACGCCTTCGCCCATGATCTCGGCATGGACATCCTCGAAGGGATCGATTTCGTCAAAGGCTGCTATGTCGGCCAGGAAGTCGTCTCCCGCATGAAGCATCGCGGCACCGCCCGGCGCCGGCCGGTAATCGTCTCCGGCGTGGATGCACCCTCCGGCACTGCCGTCACCGCCGGCGGAAGGGAGGCAGGCAATGTCGGTCAGGTGGTCGATGGCCAGGCCGTCGCCATTCTCCGGCTCGACCGCATCGCCGATCCTGCTGGGGTCACCGTGGATGGCAAGCCGGTTGCCGTCGCGCTTCCCGATTGGGCGACCTATCAATTCGGCGAGACGGCGTCGGACGAGTAGCGCTTGTTGGCGAATCGAGCCGCCAAGGTTAACAGTCTGCTAACTCATCGTGGCTTTTCGGGGCATCATGGCACGCGCTAGTGGACGCGCCTGGCAACGCATGTTGTCCGGGCGCCGGCTCGATATTCTCGATCCCTCGCCGATGGATGTCGAGCTCTCCGACATTGCTCACGGCCTCGCCCGCGTGGCCCGCTGGAACGGGCAAACGCTTGGCGACTATCCCTTTTCCGTCGCCCAGCATTCCGTTCTGGTGCTGGAATTGTTCAGGGCTCACATCCCCGATTGCGACGCCGCCGCGCAACTTCAGGCCCTGCTGCACGACGCTCCCGAATATGTCATGGGCGACATTATTTCCCCCTTCAAAGCGGCCATGGGCGGCAATTACAAGGACGTGGAAAACCGTTTATTGTCAGCGATTTACCTGCGTTTCTCGCTTCCCGCCACGCAGACCGCAGCCCTTGCCAAGCAGATCAAGAAAGCCGACCGGGAAGCCGCATTCTTCGAAGCCATCCACCTGGCCGGCTTCGAAGATGGCGAGGCGCGAAAGCTCTTTGGCGAGCCCAGCCTGCCGGCCTTTGATGTCGAGGCCTTTGATCGCCTGATCCGCCCCTGGCCGACCCGCGAAGCCCATGACCGGTTTGTTGCCGCCTTCGAGGCGATCTCCCTCTAAGCCCGGTGGATATTAACCCTAACAAGGGATGAATTTTGCCTCGCGCCGCCCGTCGTGGTTACTGAAGCATTAACAGAACATCGCCACGCGCTTCATTTCGGGACGGAAATCATGGACTTGCCAGATCGTCATATGTTGCTGGGTATGGCGCTCGGCGCCGTCTGCGCCACGGTTCTGGCGGCTATCGGGCCGGGTTTTGTGGTCAAGGCGTTCGGCGATGAATTCGCGGCGCCGGGCTTTGATCCCTCGCAATTGGTCAAGTTCGAAGGCACCAATTACATCGTCCAGCATGAAGACTGGGTCGACACGACCCCGCTCGCGACCACCCGCGTCAAGAAGATCGAGATGGGCAAGGTGTCCTATGTCGACGTCACCACCACCGCGACCGGCACCTATTCGACCGATGCGATGTTTTCCAACCACATCCAATATCCGGGCGTTTCAGTGGAAGCAGCGCCTTGGCCCCACAACAGAAACCGCAACCGCTTTTCCTATTGGAGCAATGGCGGTTGGTCTTCGTTCAGCAGCCAGCCCGGCAATTCCTGGTATTATCTCAATACCGGGGCAATCTCGCTCGCCAAGCTGGGCGAGGTCATCTGCATCAGCACAGCCACGATCAGCGTCTGCTGATCAGCCAAACAGCCAGCCGCGCTTGAACTTATAGAAGACGTGCAGCCCGATCTGGGTCACCTTCTGCATGCGCGGAGCCCAGGCAGGGCGCACATAGGTCGCATGGTAGTGGGTCGCATCGCCCACTTCGGTCAGATAGAGCTCGCCATCGGTGAAGCGTTTGGCGATGTCTTCTGCCTGCGCCCAGGATTTCTGGTCGTTGACGACCTCGGGAATACCATCGCAGGCAAAGGAGAACTGGCAGGAATTGCGCCGGTGCTGGTTCTGGAACACCACGCCGCAAATGGTATCGGGATAGCGGTGATCCTTGACGCGGTTGAGTACGACCTGGGCGACGGCAACCTGGCCGCGATAGGCCTCGCCCCGCGCCTCGAAATAGATCGCCGTGGCCAGGCACCAAAGTTCCTTGGTGGAAACCTGCATGGCCGCGCCTTCAGAAAAACCGCCGGTGACCGGTGCATTGGCGCGGGCATAGGCCAATTGCTCGGAAGCAACTGCCGGAAGCGGATTGACAGCCGCCGGCGCCAGGGCACCGCCGGCAAAGGGGGCAATCCCGGCAATGGCATCAAGAGCGGCAGCCGCGTTGGGATTGATCGCTGCCACGGACATGCGCGGCCCATCTTCCACATCGCCCGTGCCCTGCCCGACATCGGCAAGCCGGGACTGGCCCAGATCGGTCGGATCGGGAGGCGGGGAACGGAGCGCGGCGAGGCGCATGCGCACTTCTTCAAAGCCGCGGGAAAGCGCTAGCGCATCGACTGGAGGGCGGACGCGATCGGTCTTTTCGGCACGGTTTGGGCCGGTAAAGCTGGCCGTGTCGAAGAGATGGTCGACCGACCCGGTGATGACGGCATCGGTGCCGGTATAGGAAAGGCTGGCTTCGACGAGCTTGACGGCAGGCCGCCCCAAATCTCCGAGGGGATCACCAGCCGGACCGAAGGCGCCGCCGGTGAGGCCGGCATAGCTCAGGGTACCAAACACCCCCAAGGCCAAAAGCTTGGCAAAGGGACGCCCCCGACGAACCGCTCTGGCCGGGCGCGAACGCACCACGGGCCGGTGTGGACTGGCCATCAACACTACTCAACGCTACGCAACAAAACTACTGATCGGCGAAAGTGACGCTAAAATGCCGACAACAGAAGTTATCGCTTATTAGGGTTAGCGGCGCGTAAACGGCCAATCAGGCACGCAAAAGGTCTTCGCGTGGCCGTTATCCGGCCAAAATATGAGTGGCTGATTTGTCGCAGGACTAGTCGCAGGCGGCCCGGACGGGGGCGACCTGCTGGGCAAAACTGTCGATCCTGAAGCGCACCGACAACGAGCGCGAATTGGCCGGCGTCACCCGGGCAGTCAGGTTGGTAGCGCCAGCCAGACCATCAAGGAAAGCCGCGGCCTCCCGGCTGTTATTGATCAGAATGGCGGTATTGCTGGCATTGACGGGCAAGGTCCGGCTGCGCGCGGCCTGCAGATCATATTGCAGCGTCAGCCCCGCATCATTGCCCAGGGCCGACATGGTATTGCCGGCGAAATAGAAGGCCACGCTCAAAAGACCGGCTTCGCAAGCCACCGTTATCGTCGCCGGGGCCCGCCCGCTGGGGCGCGCCGGGATGAGTTGCTCGGATTCCAGCACCACGCTTATTCCCGCCGCGCTTGATGTCGCAGCGCGGAAAACGCCGTCATAGCAGGCCAGGCGCTCGACATCGCCCGCAATGGCAGCGCATTGCTCGCCGCCCGTCTGGGCAAAGGCCTGAGGCGTGGTTGCAAGAAACAATGGCAGCAGCGCCAGAACCGGCAAAGATTTCAATTGGTCGTCCCGTCCCAGGTGACCGGTCGATTGGCGCCGGCCTTCATTGCCCCTTATATGGGGATTGGCATACGCTATTTAAGCAGAAGCCTGCGCCAGCGTCAGCCGTGCGACGGGCACACGATAGGGTGAGCAGCTGACATAATCGACACCGAGCCCGGCAAAGAATTTGAGCGAAGCCGGATCGCCGGCATGTTCGCCGCAAATGCCGATCTTGAGATGAGGGTTGGCGGCCCTGCCCCGCTCGATGGCAATCGAGATCATTTCCCCGACGCCTTTTTCATCAATGGTGACGAAGGGATCGCGCTCATAGATGCCCTTGCGCTGATAGGCGGCAAGGAAGGTTGGGGCGTCGTCGCGGGAAATACCGAATGTGGTCTGGGTCAGGTCATTGGTGCCGAAGGAAATGAAATCCACCATATTGGCAATGTCTCCGGCGCGGAGGCACGCCCGGGGCAGTTCGATCATGGTGCCGAAGGAAAATTTCACCCGGTCCGAGCGCAACAGGCCCGAATTGGCGGCGATGGCATGGGCCCGCTCGCGCACCCAGGCAACTTCGCTGGCGGTAGAAACGAAGGGCACCATGACCTCGACGGCCACCGGCTCGCTCTGGCGTTCGCTGGCGGCGCGGACACCGGCCATGATGGCCTGCATCTGCATTTGCAGGATTTCCGGATAGGTGATGGCCAGCCGCACGCCGCGATGGCCCAGCATGGGATTGATCTCGGCGATCCGCTCGAGCCGCAGGCGCAATGCTCGTACGGCAAGCCCGAAGGAGGCGGCGGTTTCCTCGATATCCTCGTCGCTGCGCGGCAGGAATTCGTGCAAAGGCGGGTCGAACAGCCGCACGGTGACCGGCAGGCCCTTCATGGCGGAAAACAATGCCGAGTAATCGCCGGTCTGGAAATCCACCAAGCCGTTGACGGCGCGGCTGCGGTCCTCCTCGTCTTCCGACAGGATCATGCGGCGCAGTGCCACCATGCGCTCGGGCGAGAAAAACATGTGTTCGGATCGGGCAAGCCCGATGCCCTCGGCACCAAAGCTCAGTGCCGTATTGGCCGATTCTACGGTCTCGACATTGGTGCGCACCGCAATCGTGCGGCTGGCATCGGACCAGCCGAGCAGCGTACCGATAGCGCCGCCGATATGGGGTTGCGCCAGTGGCAGGGTGCCGAAATAGACCGAGCCGTCGCTGCCATCGATGGTGAGCCGGTCGCCGCTGCGGAATTCGCGATTGCCGATACGGCACACCATTTCGCCGGCATCGACGGAGAGCGCCCGGACTCCCGCAACACAAGGCTTGCCGGTGATACGGGCGATGACGCCGGCATGGCTGGACATGCCGCCACGGGCGGTCAGGATGCCGGTTGCCGCCTTCATGCCCTCGATATCGGCGGGGCCTGTTTCGTTGACCACGAGGATGCAATGCTTGCCGCGCGCGCGCAGCCGGGCCGCGTCCTCGGCATTGAACACGATGATGCCACTGGCCGCGCCCGGCGAGACGCCCAGGCCCGTCGCAATCGGCGCGGCGCCTTCGGTCGAGCGGATGCGGGGATGCAGCAATTGCGCCAGGCGCGACGGATCGACGCGGGTGACGGCATTCTGCGCCGACCAGACCTTGCGATTGACCCGATCGACTGCTGCTTCGAGCTCGGCAGCCGCGGTTACCTGCATAGGCCGGGCGGAAACAAAGGTTACCTGGCCCCGCTTGATGGCCACCGAACATATCATGTGCCGGCCCGCCTTGGCGTCGAGCAGGGCGACCAGCGGCTCGATAGTATCGGGCATGCGGGGGAGCGGGCCGCCATTGATGGGGGATGCCCCCAGCGCCCCGGTGACCGCATTGCGGGTCAGGAATTGCTCGATCTCGCCATCGGCCAGCGCCTGCACCAGAACGATCTGCTTGCCACGATCGTCATCTTGGCGCGGACTGGTCCAGCCCTGGCCGAAGCCATAACTGTCAAAGGCATTCTTGATCGCCTTGGCCAACGGCCGGGCCGGATCGACGGCGTCTTCAGGATTGGCGGGCGCGGAAATGCCCAGCTTGGCCGGCATCAGGCCGCCATTGTGGGTTGCCGCCGATGTGCGCACGACCAGAGTGGGTGGCTTGCCATCCTTGCCCACGAGTTTGAAGAGGCAGGCAATCCAATGGGTGCGCAGCTTGGTATCCCGCCGCGCACGTTCGGATTGCAGGGCGTCCCAGGCGGCGCGGGTGATGCAGATGGTGGGGACGGTGGGAAAGCCAGCTTCGCCCACGCGGAAAATCCAGCGCGATTTGCCCGAAAGCAGCTTGAGCTGGCTGGCCGACAGGTTCGCCTTCCCCATGGCCGGGGCGATCGCGAACATTTCCTGGGCCAAACTCACCGTTAAGTCCTTGCCGTATTTACGGGTGCATAATGCCTATGACCCAGACCGGCTGCAACAAGACTTGACTTGAGGCAACGTCGAAAGCATCTGATCTCATATGGAAAAGCGGCCACAACTAGACATTCTGCTCTGCGCCCCACGCGGATTTTGCGCGGGCGTTGATCGCGCCATCCAGATCGTGGAGCTGGCGCTGGAAAAATACGGTGCTCCCGTCTATGTGCGCCACGCCATCGTGCACAACAAATATGTGGTGGATGGCCTGCGCGACAAAGGCGCAATCTTTGTCGAAGAGCTCGACGAGATTCCCGATACCGGCGCGCCGGTGGTGTTCTCAGCCCATGGCGTGCCCAAAAGCGTGCCGGCCGATGCGCGGACGCGCAATATGTTCTTTCTCGACGCCACCTGCCCCTTGGTTTCCAAAGTGCATGTGGAAGCCCAGCGCCATTTTGCCGAAGGCCACGAAATCGTGCTGATCGGCCATAAGGGCCATCCCGAAGTGGTGGGCACGATGGGGCAATTGCCATTGGGCGCGATCACGCTGATCGAAACCATCGATGACGCGAACCGTTTTGAGCCACGCGATCCGCAAACACTGGCCTTTGTGACGCAGACCACGCTTTCGGTCGATGACACGCGCGAGATTGTCGCCGCCCTCAAGCAGCGCTTCCCCGCCATTAACGGTCCGCACAAGGAAGACATCTGCTACGCCACAACCAATCGGCAGGAGGCCATCAAGGCCGTGGCGCCGGAAGTGGATGCGATGATCGTGGTGGGGTCGCCCAATTCCTCCAATTCGCTGCGCCTTGTGGAAGTGGCGGAGCGTGCCGGTTGCAAGACCGCCATGCTGGTGGACCGCGCTGCCGATATCGATTGGGCCCGGTTCGAAGGCATCAAGTCACTTGGCGTTTCGGCCGGCGCTTCGGCCCCCGAAAAGCTGGTCGATGAAGTGATCGAGGCCTTTGCCCAGCGTTATGACATCAAGGTCGAAGCGCGGGTGACCGCCAAGGAAAACATCGCCTTCAATATCCCGCGCGAGCTGCGCACCATCGAAGCCGCGGTTGCGCGGTGAGCGGGGATATCCTGCTTGAAACGCCGCGCCTGCGCCTGTCGTGGTGGACCGATACTGCCATCGACGAGCTGATGGCCTTGCATGGCGATGCCGAGGTCATGCGCTTTCTCGACGTGGAAGGGCGGCTCTACACGCGCGAGAAGGCGGCTCAGCGACTGCAGGACTGGCGGCAGGAGCGCGACGAGCATGGCCTGGGCAAACTGCGGCTGACATTGCGCGAGGGCGATATCTTTGTCGGCCGCGCCGGGTTTTCACCCCATGAAGGCGTGGCGGAGATCGGCTATTCGCTCTGCCGCGAGCATTGGGGCCAGGGCTATGCCAAGGAAATCGCCCTTGGTCTCAGCGACTGGTTTTTCGCCAGCCGGCCAGACGATAGTTTCATCGGTTTTGCCCATGTCGACAATATCGCCTCGCGGGTGGTGCTGGAGCGCATTGGCATGACCGAGACGCACCAGGCCGAAATTGCCGGCATGCCGCACCAATTCTACGTCAAGCACAGGCCCAGTTCATGAGCGACACCGTGATCATCCATACCGACGGCGCCTGCTCGGGAAATCCCGGCCCCGGCGGCTGGGGCGCCATTCTGCAATATGGCGACAAGACCAAGGAATTGAGTGGCGGGGAAGCGCTGACCACCAATAACAAGATGGAGCTGACCGCCGCCATCGAGGCGCTCAATGCCCTCAAGCGCCCCTGCACGGTGGAACTCCATACCGACAGCCAATATGTCAAGAATGGCGTGCAGAGCTGGATGCATGGCTGGAAGAAGAACGGCTGGAAGACCGCCGACAAGAAGCCGGTGAAGAACCTCGAACTCTGGCAGGCGCTGGACGAGGCGACCAAGCGCCACACGATTTCGTGGCACTGGGTCAAGGGCCATGCCGGGCACGACCTCAATGAGCGCGCCGATCAGCTGGCCAATGAAGGCATGGCGCCCTTCAAGCCCAAGCGCAACGGCGGGCTGGCGCGGTCCAATCTTAGCTAATAAATCTAGTGTCCGGTGGCATCCCGCCGGCCGAGCAGTCCCAACACAGCTTTCCAGGCCGGCATGATGACATAGCCGGCAATCGGGATCAGCACTGCGCCCAGCGCCAGGCCGGCAATGCCATCGACCAGGGCCGTCATGAACCAGGCAGCGAAGCCGCCAATGGCCGGCAAGGCATGCTGGCCCCATTCGGCTGCCGCCTCGACAATGTGCTCGGGGGCAGCCAGGCCGAAGCTCACCAGCCCATGGATGACGATGCCGCCGCCGACCCAGATCATGGCGGCAGTACCGATGACGCCCAGGATCTGCATGAAAACGGGCATGCCGGTGACCAAGCCCCGGCCGAGCGCCCTGCCTCCGCCGGTCCGGCCATTATTGGCCAGCCAAAGGCCGGCGTCGTCGGCTTTCACGATCAAGGCGACACCGCCATAGACGACGACGGTGATGCCGATGGCGACCACGGCCAGGATAATCGCTTCGTTGAAAATATTATCGGTCTCGATGGCAGCGAGTGCGATGGTCATGATCTCGGCGGAGAGGATGAAATCGGTCTGGATCGCCCCGGAAACCTTTGATTCTTCGAGAGCCGTCGCATTGGGCGGTGCGGCGTCCACTTGCTGCTCGTGGCCGTGTGCCAGATGCGGAAACAGGGCCTGCAACACCTTCTCGGCGCCCTCGTAGCACAGATAGGCGCCGCCGATCATCAGCAGCGGGGTGATCAACCAGGGCACAAAGGCGCTGAGCAGCAACGCCGCAGGCAGCAGGAAGATCAGCTTGTTCTTGATCGACCCCAGCGCAATCTTGCCGACAATGGGCAGTTCGCGATCGGCGGAGAAGCCATCGACATATCGGGGCGTCACCGCCGCATCGTCGATCACCGCACCTGCGGCCTTGACCCCGGCCTTGGCGGCTTGCCCCGCCACATCGTCAAGGGATGCCGCCGCGACCTTGACCAGGCCGGCGACATCATCGAGCAGAGCGAGCAAACCGACACTCATCGAGATTTTCCTTGTGCAATAGCGCGGGCTTGATTTGGTATTGCCAGCAACCCAGCGCATTATCGGCCCATGAGCAAACGATTTTTCGCCGCCGCGGCCCTGGGCCTGGCCTTGACCACACCGGCCACGGCGCAATTTCCGCCGCCAGGCGTCTATCTCTGCGTGGACATGAGTGGCGCGGCCTTCGGAACGCTGAGCCTTGCGGCATCCGGCGACTATGATTTCCGTTCCAGCACGGCGATTGGCGGCGCCGGGCAGATCGCTTCCTCGGGCAATAGCGTCAATGCCGTCAGCGGCCCGCTTGCCGATATCGGGCTCACGGGCAGTTTCACCACCGATGGCGGCAGAACCTCGTTCATGTTCACGACCAATGTCGGCAGCGTTCTGTGCGCTACGCCCGCTTAATTGGCCACGATGTCATTCCCACAAAGCGGGAGTGACGCAGTGAAATGGCCGCGGCCTAGCCCGCGACCTTCGAGAAATCGGCCACCAGATGCATGGTGTCGCGCAGGCGAGCCAGCAGGTTCAGGCGATTGGCGCGCACGGCCGGGTCCGCATCATTGACCAGGACGGCGGTGAAGAAAGCATCGACCGGTGCGCGCAGGGTCGCCAATTCGGCCATGGCGCCTTTGTAGTCGTCCTTGGCAACATGCGCGGATACCGCGGCATGAACGGCATCGACGGCGAAGGCCAACGCGGTTTCCTCGGCAAGTTGCAGCTTGTCCTGTTCGACATTGCCGGGATAGCTCTTGCCATCCTTCTTTTCCTCGGCGGCAAGGATATTGGCCGCGCGCTTGTAGCCGGCCAGCAGGTTCTTGCCGTCTTCGGAGGACAGCAACGTCGAAAGGGCTTCGGCGCGCTGCGTGATCTGCAAGATATCATTGCTGTCAGCCGAGATCACGGCATCGACAAGGTCATGGCGGGCGCCGGCATCGCGCAAGGAGACCTTGAGCCGGTCATGGAAGAAAGCCAGCAGATCCGGCTCGACCTTGAGCGGGAATTTGAGCCCATTTTCCGAGATGATGCGGATGACACCCAGGGCGGCGCGGCGTAGGGCGAAGGGGTCGCGCGAGCCAGTGGGCTTTTCGTCGATGGCCCAGAAGCCGGTCAACAGGTCGAGCTTGTCGGCGAGGGCCACAGCAATCGAAGTGGGCTCGGTCGGCACCTTATCGGTGGGGCCGAGGGGCTTGTAATGCATTTCGAGGGCAGTGGCGATGTCGGCGGGCTCACCCTGCGCCACGGCATAATAGCGGCCCATCAGGCCCTGCAATTCGGGGAATTCTCCGACCATGCCCGTGGTCAAATCGGCTTTGGCCAGCATCGCTGCCCGCTTGGCCCGCTCGGGATTGGCGTCCACCTGGGGGGCAATCTCCGCGGCGAGTTTGACTAGCCGCTCGACGCGCTGAAACTGGGTGCCCAGCTTGGCGTGGAACACGGTGTCTTCGAGCTTGGGCAGACCGTGCTCCAGCGGCAGGGCCAGGTCGCCCTGATAGAAGAAGGCAGCGTCAGAAAGGCGAGCGCGGATGACCCGTTCATTGCCGGCCGTGATCACCACGCCGCCATCGGTAGCGACGGTATTGGCGGTGATGATGAAATTGGGTGCGAGCTTGCCCTCCGCATCGCGCAGGCAGAAACATTTCTGGTTGGCGCGAATGGTCGCGATGATCACTTCCTCGGGCAGCTTGAGGAAATCGGGATCGAACGTGCCCATCATGACGACGGGCCATTCGACCAGCCCGGCCACCTCTTCCAGCAGGCCCTCATCGGCGATCACGGTCAGGCCCTGCGCGAAGGCGAGCTGTTCGGCATCGGTCCTGATGATATCCTTGCGGCGGTCGATATCGAGCACGACCTTGGCGCGTTCCAGCGCGCTGGCATAGTCCTCGAAGCGGCGCACCTTGATGGCGTCGGGCGCGAGGAAGCGATGGCCGAAAGTGGTTTGCCCCGAAACCAGTTCGTTTGAGGCAAAGGGAACAACAACCGGCTCCTCGTTTTCGGCGCCGAAAGTTGCGGTGATGGCGCGGAGCGGGCGGACCCAATTGAAGCTGCCGCTGCCCCAGCGCATCGATTTGGCCCAGGGAAAATCGGCAAGTATCTTTGGCAGAATGCCCGACAGCAGCTCGACGGCGTCGGCGCCGGGCTTGCTGATGTGGGCCACGTAGAAATCGCCCTTTTTAGGGTCGCTTTCGATCTTGGCGTCATCGATCGAGGCCAGCCCGGCCGCGCGCAGGAAGCCATCAATGGCCGGTTGCGGCGCGCCGACCTTGGGGCCTTTCTTTTCTTCGCGCGTATCGGGCGAACGGGCCGGCAGGCCGGTCACGGTCAGCGCCAGGCGGCGCGGCGTGACAAAGGCCCTGGCGCCTTCATAGACCAGGCCTGCATCCACCAGCGCATTGGTGACACCCTTACGCAGGTCCTCAGCCGCACGGCGCTGAAAGCGGGCGGGGATTTCCTCGGAGAAAAGTTCGAGCAGCAATTCGGGCATGACAGGCGTACCGGAAGTTAGAGGCGCGGTTTGCTTAGCTTGGGGAGAAGGGGATGTCCACTTCGTTCAAGTCACCATCCGCCGCCGCCACCGCCGCCGCCCCCACCGCCGGAGAAACCACCTCCCCCTCCTCCACCGCCGGAGCTGAAGCCAGAGGAACTGGCCTGCGCGGGTTGGGCGGCAACCATGGCCGCCGACATACCGGTTGCGGCGGCGCTGATGGCGCTGGAAATCTTGCCCGAGGAGAATGACGAACCGCCCGAATACCAGAGGGGGCTGTAGATGCCGCTGCTGACCGCGACATCGTTCACAGCATTACGTGCCAGCTCACCCTCGAAATGCTCCGACCATGGCTTTTCGACGCCCAAAGCAATGGCATAAGGCAGAATGCGCTCGAAACGCTCCACGCTCATCGGCGGCTCGCCATTGATGTTGAGCCGGTTCTTCTCGGCAGTTTCGAGATAAAGTTTGAAGCCATCGATCTGGTCCATGATCTTGCGGCCCTGGATGGTGGGCGCGTGCATCAGCACGGCAAAGACCACGGTGATCAAGACGATGGAAAGCGCGGCCAAAGCTGCCGTATTGACCGAGAGGCGGCTGAAGGTTTCGAGCCCGCCGGCAAAGATGTTGAAGCCGACAATCACCACCCAAAGCAGGATGAAAAATTTGCGGAAACCACCACCCTTCCAGAGCGTGCTGGCAACAGTGCCGAAGACGCCCAGCAGGAGGCCCGAGACTACGCCGATGAAGAGCCACAGCGGCTCGAGCACGTCGAATATCACCAGGGCAGCGAGCGCGGCGATGGCAATGACGAAACCCAATATCGCATAACCGGTATTGTGCCGGAACCAGACGCTGCGGTTCTCGCTCTCGATGGCGGAGACGAATTCGCCGCGCTTCTTTTCCAGCTCGGGCCCGGTTTTCTTGTCGACTGTTACCTCGCCCCTGGACTGGAAATAGGAAAACAGCAATTGCTCGCCGGTCGGTAACGCCGCTTCAGGTTCCTTGCCGGTGGTGCTCACCGAGAGTGTCTTTTTGGGATTGTCGATTTTGACCAGGCCTTTGACGCCCAGATCAAAGATCGCGGCGGTCAGCGCGGTCCAGCCGGATTTGTCAAAGCCCCATTTGTGGACATAATGAGTGAGCGCCGGGGAAAAATCCTTGGGCGGGTGGAACAGGGGGATAATCGTGCCTTTGGGCGGATCGCGGCCCACCTTGTT
Organism: Devosia yakushimensis; assembly: GCF_030159855.1. Lineage (NCBI taxonomy): Bacteria > Pseudomonadati > Pseudomonadota > Alphaproteobacteria > Hyphomicrobiales > Devosiaceae > Devosia > Devosia yakushimensis. The sequence goes on from NZ_BSNG01000001.1 coordinate 2,761,659, forward strand.
CCAGGCGATGAGATTGTAGGCCAGCACCAGCACGACGCCCAGGATGGGCAGCACGATTTCGCGCAGATCGGAGAGCCAAATCAGCAGGGCATCGAGCCCGGTCGGCAGCGTCAGTATGCCTTTCTGGAACTTGACGGCAAAGCTCATGCCTTCGCCCGCGCCAAGCTCGCGATTGGTGCGGAAAGTGGCGGTCGAATCGGAATTGCGGGTGATAGTCACCGCCTGCTCGGTCGAGCCCACGGGGCCGGTATAGGCGATTAGATCGGAAATCACGGCGCCCTGCGGCAGGGTCACCCGCGCCGTGGAATTGACGATGGGGAAAATCCAGTAATTGCCGGTAGCGTTCCAGTAGAGCTCGTCATGGTCGGCAAAGCTGCGGGCCATGCGGGTCATGGTGTAGGTGATGGTATAGCTGTGCCTGCCGCGCGAAATAAAGCTGCTGCTGTCGCCAATCCACACGCGCACGAAATTGCCCATCCGCTCGGTGCGGAACGGCTCAGGCTGGCCATCGCGGGTGACGGCCTGGACATCCAGGCCGGAACGGATCTTGGAACCCGACGGGGAGAGCATCACCGTGGGAATGTCGCGATAGATACCCCGGCGGATATCGATGCCCTCGGCCATGACCTCAACGGTCTCTACAACTTCGACCGAGCCGTCGACGTGCAGCGCTACGTCGGAAGCGAAATTGCGGATTTCCTCGCGCGCGGCAGCCGGCAGACACAAAGCAAGCGCGAGCAGCAGCCAGGCGACAAGGCGGGCAATTGGCGGCATTGCCGGCTCAGTTGAACTTGACGGAGGGCACGGCGCGGTCGGCTTCGTTCTCCAGCTCGAAATATTCGGCCTTTTTGAACCCGAAGGGGCCGGCGATGAAGTTCGAGGGGACGGATTCGACCATCACATTGAGGTTGCGCACGGCGCCATTGTAATAGCGCCGCGCCATCTGGATTTCATCTTCCACGCCCTGCAGGGCCGTCTGGAATTCGAGAAAAGTGGTATTGGCCTTGAGGTCGGGATAGGCCTCGGCGGTGGCGATGAGGCGGCCCAGTGCCGAGGACAGTTGGCTTTCGGCCTTGGCCCGCTCCTTGGGCGAGCCGGAGGCGGCGCTGGTGGCGGCAGCGCGCGCATTGGTCACCGCTTCAAGCGTTTCCCGTTCATGGCCCATATAGCCCTTCACGGTTTCCATGAGATTGGGGATGAGATCGGTGCGGCGTTTGAGCTGGACATCGATACCCGACCAGCCTTCCTCCACCATCTGCCGGTTCTTGACCAGACCGTTATAGATGGTGACGGCATAGACCGCCGCGACGACGACAACGGCAAGAATGATCCAGGTGGTCATGGGTGCGAAGCTCCTCAAAACGCACGACATTAGCGCAGACACTGGCATTGCAGCCACTCGAGCGCAATGGCCGCGGCTTGACTTGGCGGCGGGCCACACTACTTTATAGCGATGAGCATGACTTCGACATTCCGGCTGGAATACCCTTTCGCGGGATCGCAGCCCTAAGCATGCCTGCCGCGCCGGAGCCTGCTTAGGGGCAGGCCGATCGTATTGATCGCCTTAGCTGGCGCACACCCCAACCACAGTTTTATCGCCGCAACGGCGCGCAACGAATGCGCGACGGCGGCTGCATAGGTACAGATAAATGAATACCCAAGACTATAACGACCTGACGCCCGAAATCATTCTGGGCGAGGCCGACCACAAGCAACTCAACATCCTGGCCATGGCCGGGCTTACTCACACGCCGGACCAGTCCGACGATCTGCTCTATGAGCTGGAGCGCGCGCGCATTCTCGACGATGCCGAGGTTCCCGCTGATATCGTGCGCATGGGCTCGTCGGTCCGTTACCGCACCGACAATGGCCAGGAACATTCGGTGACGCTGGTTTATCCGGTGGACGCCGATATCGCGGCCGGCCGCATCTCGATCATGACCCCGGTCGGCACGGCACTGATCGGCCTGCGCGTGGGCCAGTCGATCAGCTGGCGCAGCCGGGATAACCGCAAGCACATGCTGACGGTTTTGACCGTGCGCCAGCCGGTGGCGGCCGAGTAACTACTCGGCCCCGCCGCCCGCGGTCTGCAGCCAGGCTTCACCGCAGGATTTGGCCAATTCGCGGATGCGCAGGATGTAGCTCTGCCGCTCCGTCACCGAGATCACGCCGCGCGCATCGAGCAGGTTGAAATTGTGCGCGGCCTTGAGCACCTGCTCGTAAGCGGGGATGGCCATGGTCTGCCGGTTGGCCTGCGCGCCCTTTTCGAGGACCGCACGGCATTCCTTCTCGGCGTCCGCAAAGTGGCGGAACAGCATTTCGGTGTCAGCGGCTTCGAAATTGTATTTGCTGGATTCCTGCTCGTTCTGCAGGAACACATCGGCATAGCTCACCTTGGCATCGCCCACACCGCCATTGAAGTTGAGTTCCATAATGGAATCAACGTTTTGGAGGTAACAGGCGAGGCGCTCCAACCCATAGGTCAACTCGCCCGAAACCGGGTTGCATTCAAAGCCGGCGACCTGCTGGAAATAGGTGAACTGGCTGACTTCCATGCCATCGCACCACACTTCCCAGCCCAGCCCCCAGGCGCCCAGGGTGGGGTTTTCCCAATCGTCTTCGACGAAGCGCAGATCGTGCAGGGCCGGATCGATGCCGATGGCATAGAGCGACTTGAGATAGAGGTCCTGGATATTGGCCGGAGAGGGCTTCAGGATCACCTGGAACTGATAATAGTGCTGCAGGCGATTGGGATTTTCACCGTAACGCCCATCCTTGGGGCGACGCGAGGGCTGCGCATAGGCCGCGTTCCACGGCTTTGGCCCCAGCGCGCGCAAGACGGTTGCAGTGTGCGAGGTGCCGGCGCCCATGGGCATGTCATAGGGCTGCAGGATGACACAACCCTGCTCCGCCCAGAATTGCTGCAGCGTGAGGATCAGGCCCTGGAACGAATTCTTGGGGTCCATATGCGCGGGGCGGTCGGTCATGGCGGAAACTATCCTATTGTCGCGCCAAACCTCTAGTTTGAGCGTCCCGAGCGGTCAACGGCGTTTGTCATCGTCCTTGCCATTGGGGCGGAAAGTGCCGTCATTGTCGCGCTTGAGATCGATGACACCGGGTTGCTGACGTTCGCGCAGGTCGCGCTCGCGGCGCAGCTGGCGGGCTTCTTCATCCTCGGCTTTGAACTGGCCCTTCCAATCGCGCCAAATCTTGCGCAATCCCAAATAGATAGCGCCAAAGATCAGGGCAAAGATTAGGATGCGGATGATGATACCAGTCATGCGCTAGAGCCCAAAACGCGCCCAGATGGCGCGGTCCTCGATGGTGGCGGCGACGTCGGCGGAGAGGCCAGACGCCGAAAAACCGAAGCGCGGCAGGCTGAACCAGCTGCGTTTGGGTTCGATCATTTTCAGTTCGACATCCTTGCCGTAGCGGGTGTGGAGGATTTCGTGAATATCGCCCAGCGTATCGATCAGGCCGAGTTCGATGCCGCGTACGCCCGGCCACCATTCGCCGGTGAACAGCACGTCGTCGGCAGCTTTCAACTTGGCGCCGCGCCGCATTTTGACGACATCGATGAACACGTTATGAATGTCCAATTCGAACTGCTTGATGCGATCCACATCACTCTGCTTTTCAGGCAGGAAGGGATCGAGGGTCGACTTGTTGATGCCAGCGGTATGAACGCGGCGTTCGACACCCAATTTTTCCAGTGCACCGACGAAGCCGAAGCCGGCCATGATGACACCGATCGATCCGACGATAGAGGATGGATCGGCGATAATTTCGTCGCCGGCCACGGCAATGAAATAGCCGCCGGAGGCGGCAGCATCCTCGACAAAGACCAGGACGGGCTTGTTGTGCTCGTCGGCCAGGTCGCGAATGCGTTTGGAGATCAGCCGGCTCTGCACCGGCGAGCCACCGGGCGAATTGACGATGATCGCGATGGCGGGGGCGGATTTGATGGCAAAGGCGCGCTTGAGCAGTGGGGCGACACTGGCAATGTTGAGCCGACCCTGGCGCTGTTCGGCGGCGATGACGCCATGCAGGCGTACGACGGGAATGACGGGAGCACGCCGCACGAGGCGGCTGAGCCAGTTGCGCGGCTTGCTAGGGGTCGCGGCCATTGAATCTCCTCAGCCTGAAGTCTTGCGGCCAGATTTAGGATGGGTTTGCCCCGATTACCAGTCGAGGCGGGCAATCCCACGAAAGATTGCATCGAACTCCGGCCGGAAAGCACGCCCCTCGGCATCGTGCAGGGCGCGGCTGGCCAGCATGCGCAGCGGCGCGCGGGAGCCCTTCAAGCCCCGCAGCAGCACGCGATTGGCCGGAGCGTCGGGGCGTGGGGCCAGCGGCAACAGGGTCAGGCCGCCAAAACGCTGGCTGAACGCGGCCAACAAAGGCGCCAGGCTTTCGACCGGGTAGATAAAAATGACTTCGCCATTGGCCGCAGCCGAAGTGGCGGCGGTGCGGACCCAGAGATCGAGCGCGGCGGCATCCATATGGCGAGCGGCGGCACGACCGGTCGTGGTGGCGAGGGTGCCGGCGCCGGCTTCGAAGAAAGGTGGGTTGGCGATGACGCTGTCATAGCCATTTTCGATGAGACCGGCCGCCTTGCGATCGCCGCCCTTGGCGGTAACATCTGCCTCGATGACCAGAGTACGGGCAGCAAAGCCGTTGGTTGCGGCATTGTCGCGCGCCAGGGCGGCCATTTCCGGGTTCTGCTCGACAAGAGTGCCATGGCAGGCGGGAGCGTGGGCCAGCGCGACGAAAGCCGCTGTGCCGACGCCGCTGCCTAGATCGAGCAGGCGTTCGCAATCCTCGGCGACAGCTGCGCCGAGCAGCACGCTGTCCAATCCGGCGCGAAAGCCCTGCCGGGGCTGCGACAGAGTGATCCTGCCACCCAAAAAGGCGTCGCGTGTTATTGTTTGGTGTTTTACAAAGCCGTGTGGCTGGTCTAGGGACATCGCACCCGAAAAGGCCGGTTTGGTGCGACCATATATGCGCAGACGCGGCGGGCTCAACCTGATTTGCCGATTGCGGCAAACGAGGATGGAATAGTGGTGTCAGTGCTGACCCAAATGCGAGAGGCGCAGAGCGCCACGCCGATCGAACGGCTTGTCGCCGCCACCGAGGCCGACATGGCCAAGGTCAATGAATTGATTCTGTCGCGCGCCGAATCGCATGTCGACATGGTGCCCGAGCTGGCCCGCTATCTGATCGAGAGCGGCGGCAAGCGGTTGCGCCCGATGCTGACCGTGGCCGCAGCAGCCCTGTTCGGCCGAGGCAATGGCAGCGCGGTCAATTTCGCCGCGGCTGTGGAATTCATGCATAATGCCACCCTGCTGCATGACGATGTGGTGGACGATAGTGACATGCGCCGGGGCAAGCCGGCGGCCCGCATGGTGTGGGGCAACAAGGCCTCGATCCTGGTCGGCGATTTCCTGCTCGGCCAGGCTTTCATGATGATGGTGGAGACCGGCGACATAGCCTCGCTGGGCGTGCTGTCGGCTGCGTCGGCGGTGATGGCCGAGGGCGAAGTGTTCCAGCTGGCCAAGACGGGTGACCTCGACACCACGCCTGACGATTATGCCGAGGTGATCCGCGCCAAGACTGCCGTATTGTTCGAAGCCGCCTGCAAGGTGGGCGCCATGGCGGGCGGCGCCGACGCGACCGGGGCAGAGGCTTTGGGCATTTATGGGCTCGAGCTGGGCAAGGCCTTCCAATTGGTGGATGACGCGCTCGACTATGGCGGGCAAAGCGGCACGCTGGGCAAGAATACCGGCGACGACCTGCGCGAAGGCAAGATGACGCTGCCGGTGATTCTAGCGCTGGCAAACGGCAGCGAGGCGGAGCGGGCGGTGATTTCGGCCGCGCTGGGCAATGCCGAAGCAAACGCCGAAGAAGTGGCGGCAGTCGTCGCGATCATGGAGCGCCATGGCGCGCTGGGGCGGACGCTCGAGCAGGCACAGGCCCATGCACGTGCGGCGCAAGAGGCGCTCCGTGCCCTGCCGGCGTCGGAAATGCGCACGCTGTTGGGCGACGTAGTCGAATTCAGCGTGATGCGGGCCTTCTAGGGCTTTTGCCTGTTTGCACGATCGGAGTACCCCTCCTAAGGCACGATCAGCGGCGCGGCAGCGACCCAGTGGTCCGGGCTGGCCTGGCGTAGATCGCTGGCGGCCTGATGGGCCTGGGTGCTTGAACCGAAAAGGCCGAAGACCGTAGCGCCGGAGCCGGACATGCGGGCGAGGATGCAGCCGGGGGCGGCGCGCAGACGCTCGATCAGATCACCAATCACGGGGACCAGCTTGATGGCGGGCGGTTCGAGGTCGTTGCGGGTTTCGGCCAACCAGATGCCCAATTGGGCCGGCCGCGTCAGCGGCTCGGGCAGCGCGGGCAAGGGATAATTGTCGTGGCTGCGCAGCCGGCGGAACACGTCGGCGGTGGCCAGCGGCACCATCGGATTGACCAGTACGATATGGCAGAGCGGAAATTGCTGCAGGGGAGCAAGGATTTCGCCGATGCCCCGCGCCACCAACGGCTGCGACAGCAGGCAGGCGGGCACGTCGGCGCCGAGCTGCGCCGCCAGAGCCGAAAGCTCCGCGACGGGAATGGGCTGTTTTGCCAATCCCGACATCAGGCGCAATGCAGCGGCAGCATCGGCGGAGCCGCCACCAATGCCAGCGGCCACCGGCAGATTCTTGTGCAGGGTGAGAGCAAGGCCGGCATCCACCGCGCCAGGCCAGCGCGCGCGGAAGGCGGCGACGGCGCGCGATACCAGATTGGTCTCGCCATTGCCCAGCCCCCTGGCGAAAGGGCCGGTAATGGCAAGACTGTCGATGGGCGCGGGCGCGGCCTCGATCTCGTCAGCCACATCGGCAAAGACGATGAGGCTTTCGAGGTCGTGATAGCCATCCTCGCGGCGGCGGGTGATGTGCAGCGCCAGATTGATCTTGGCCGGCGCTGCCTGGAACTGGATTTCGGACATGCCGCCCCTGCTATTGGGTGGCGGTGTGGCCGGCTTCTTCAGTCTCTTCGGTCAGACCATTGGCAAGCTTGGGAGCGACGCGCTCCTTGACATTGCCTTCCTGATCGACCGAAGCGGCCACATTCCACTGGAACTTGGCTTCAAGGCGCCGCCCTGCTTTCCAGTAAGCATCGCCTAGATGGTCGTTGATCTCGGCGTCGTTGGGGCGCAGCAGCACGGCCTGTTCGAGCGTGGCTACCGCTTCGTCCAGCCGGCCCAGCTTGTAGAAAGCCCAGCCGAGCGAATCGACGATATAGCCATCCTGCGGCACGGCCTTGACGGCCTTTTCGATCATTTCCAGCGCCGGTTCGAGGTTCATGTCCTGATCGATCCAGCTATAGCCCAGATAATTCAGCACCTGAGGCTGGTCGGGATTGAGCTTGAGCGCTTCGAGGAAATCGGCTTCGGCCTTGGGCCATTGCTTGGCGCGTTCATAGGCAATGCCGCGCACGTAATAGAAGCGCCAGTCGGAGGCGTTTTCGCCGCCGGTCAGCTCCAGCGCCTTGGAATAGGCCTCGGCGGCGGGCACATATTGCTCGTCATAGCGTAAGAGATCGCCCAAGACCGAAACCGCGTCGAGATCGTCGGGGCGCGTGGCCACGATATTGCCCAGCCGGCGCAGCGCCTCGGCGCGATTGCCGATGGCATCGAGATTTTGGGCAACGCGGACCACTGCGGTCGATTTCATGACCGAGGTGGCCGGAACCGCCTCATAGATGCGGTTGGCGGCATCATGCTGGCCGGCGGTATCGAGCAATTGCCCAAGCGCCAGCGAGATCACATCGGCGGAGGGATCGAGATAGAGCCCCATGCGCAGGAAGACCAGCGCCAGATCTAGGCTCCCATCGCGCGACAGGGCCACGCCAATGCCATGGAACATTTCGGCGGCGCCGACCTGAACATTGGTAGCGAAAATGCCCGGGCGCTGCCCGGCTTCGATGGCCTGCTTCACGCGGGTGACGATGGGGTGGGTCAGCCCGCGTTCCTCGAACTGGGCGATGACATCCTTGGCCTCGTCGAAGCGGCCGGCATTGGCGAGGATGCGGGCATAGACCTCGACGATCCGGGCGACGAAGGGCTCGGCGTCATAGGCCTTGCCGGCCAGGGCAATGGCCTTGTCGGTCTCCCCGGCAGCCTCGGCCATCAAGGCGCGGTGGAACACCAGGAAATCCTCGAGGCCATTGGCGCCGAGCTTATCGAGCAGGGCTTCGGCCTCGGAAAAACGATTGTCGCCCACCAGCGCCCAGGCCTGCAGGATGCCGGCGGTGATGCCGGTAAAGCTGTCCTGGCCGATGGCGCCGAGCATTTTCTCGGCCGCGTCATAGCGGCGCTCCTTGAGCGCTTCGGTAGCAACCACCAATTCGCCCAGCTCATTGCGCGGGTCGAGTTCGAGCAGATGCTTGGCGGTGGCCGCGGCCTGGCCGATCTGGCCATCGACGGCAAAGCCGATGAACGCGCGCTCGACCAGCACCGGATTGTCCCAATCGGCCTGCGCAGCCTGGTTGAAATAGCGCGCGGCTTCTTCGGTCCGCATGTCCTTGAGCGCCTGCTGGCCGGCCATATAGGAGCCGGTGACGCTGGAGCGGAACAGGGACAGCATATCGAGGGACTGGTTAGACTTGGTCTGGGCGGCCAGGGGGGCGGCAAACGCCGCCAGCATCAGCACCACAAGGGCGGGTCGCGCGAGACGGTTCACGAGCAATGTCACGAGGCTTAATTCTCCGGAGGCCTTATCCAGCCAGTTCTGGCGGGCAAGATTGTCCGTTTTGCGACTGCGCCGCAAGGCGCGATGCAGTCACAATCGGATGTAGTGGCGATATCGGCTTGGCCGGGCCGAAGGCGCTGTGACATAAGGAAGGTCATGGCTCAAGAACCTTTCCTCAATCACGATGACATGGTCGGCATGCTCGACTGGTATCGCGCTGCCGGCGTGGATGTCGCCGTGGGCGAGGAACCGGTCGATCGCTTCGCCCAGCGCCCGCCGGTGCGGGCCGCCATGCCCCCGCCCGTTGCGGCAGCAAGCGGAGAGCGGGCCGTCGCGCCCCCTGCCCCGGCATTGGGCGGCGATCCCAGCGAGGCGCGGGCTTTGGCCGGCAGCGCCGAAACGCTGGACCAGCTTCAGGCCATTCTGGGCGCCTATGACGGCTGCGGGCTCAAATTGCGGGCGACGCAACTGGTCTTTGCCGATGGCAATCCCGAGGCCGAGATCATGCTGATCGGGGAGGCGCCGGGCGCCGAGGAGGACCGGCAGGGCAAGCCCTTCGTCGGCAAATCCGGGCAATTGCTCGACCGTATGCTGGCGGCCATCGGGCTCGACCGCACCAAGGTCTATATCGCCAATACCGTACCGTGGCGGCCGCCGGGCAATCGCACCCCGACGCCCGAGGAAATGGCGCTCTGCCTGCCGTTCCTGCACCGGCAAGTGGAGCTGGTAGCGCCCAAAGTGGTGATGACGCTGGGCGGGCCGGCCATGCAGACGGTGTTTTCCACTACCGCCGGCATCATCAAGATGCGCGGCAAGTGGAGCAATGTGAGCATCGGGCGGCATGAGGTGGAAGCCATGCCGACGCTGCATCCGGCCTATCTCCTGCGCAATCCGGCCGCCAAGCAGCAGGCCTGGCGGGATTTGCTGAGCTTGCGGATGCGGATCGAGGCGCTGGGGATAGTTTAAGCGCCTTGCCGCTTTTTTGCGCTCCCAATCCCAGCACGCCGCGTTATGGTCACCCTTGCGTGATTTGCAACGTTGTTCCGACCCGTAAAGCCGAAAAAGCGTCATGGCCTCAGTCATTAAAATCTACGCCCTGTTTCTGGGTTCGGCCCTGCTCATGTTTGGCGGGGGGCTGCAGGGCCTCTTGCTCTCGGTGCGCGGGGCGGAGGAAAATTTCTCGCTGCTGTCGCTGGGCCTGATCGGCACAGGCTGGTCGGTGGGCTTTGTCGCCGGGTCGATCGCGGTGCCGATGATCGTGCGCAAGGTGGGCCATATCCGCGCCTTTTCGGTGATGGCGGCCATCGGCACGGTCACCATTCTGCTCAATCTGCTCTGGATCAACGATGTCGGCTGGATCGTGCTGCGCGCGCTATCGGGCTTCTGCTTTGCCGGCGCGGCGATGATCGTCGAAAGCTGGCTCAATGAAGTGGCCGACAATCGCAGCCGCGGCACGATCTTTTCGATCTATGTGACCATCAATATGGCCGCCTCGACGCTGGGGCAGATTGCCATGTCGGTGACCGGGACGGCGGGCTATCTGCCCTTCGTGCTTGGCGCGATCAGCTTTATCTGCGCCGTACTGCCGACCGCCCTGACCTCGAGCCCGCAGCCACGCCCGCTCGCCTCGGCCAAGCTCGATCTGCGCCTCCTCTACAGAACCTCGCCCGTGGCGGCGATCGCGGCCTTTTCCTGCGGCATGGCCAATGGCTCGTTCGGCACGCTGGCGCCGGTCTATGGCTATGAACAAGGGCTCGATGCCGGCGGCATCGCCTTTCTCTTCGCCGTTGCAGCCATTCTGGGCGCGATCGCGCAAATTCCCTTCGGGCGCCTCTCGGACCGGATCGACCGGCGCTGGGTGCTGATCGGGCTGGCGGGGGCGGCCTCGGTGATCGGCCTCCTGCTGGTCCTGATCAATCCCACCGCCGGCTGGCTGATGTATGTGTTTTTTGCCGCCTATGGCTTTGTTGCCAATCCGCTTTATGCCGTGGCGGTGGCCCATGCCAACGACTTCGCCAAAGATGGCGAATTTGCCCGCGTGGCCGGCGGCATGCTGCTGATTCTGGGGGTTGGGCTGGCCATCGGGCCGGCGGTTTCCTCCATGCTGATGGGCACGTTCGGGCCGGTGGCCTTGTTCATGGTGACGGCGCTGTTCCATGCCCTGCTGGCCGGCTTTGCCTATCTCCGCATGCGGATGCGCAATGCGCCCGACGCGGCCGATCGCGCCCCGTTCCAGCCCATGGGCACCGACAAGCAGGTGACGCCGGAAACCATTGTGCTCGATCCGCGAGCTGATAGTGATAGCGGCCCAAGCAATGAGCCATCATCACAAGCGGAGAGAAGCGATGTTCAAGAGCGAGCGATTTGAAGACCGGGCGTTCAAGCCGCTCTCCATCGCCGTCATCGCCGTTTCCGATACACGGACGCTCGAAACCGATACAGGCGGCGCGCTGCTCAAATCGCTGCTCGAAGCCGATGGGCATGAATGTGCCTCTCGCGTGGTCGTCCGCGACGATACCCAGCTGATCCGCCAGGCCGTGCAGGGGTTCGTCGCCGATCCCAAGGTCGATGTGATCCTCACCACGGGCGGCACCGGCTTTTCCGGGCGCGATGTCACGCCCGAGGCGATCGAGCCGCTCTTTGACAAGCGGATGGAAGGCTTTTCGGTGCTGTTCCACCAATATTCGGCGACGACGGTAGGCACCAGCTCGCTGCAATCGCGGGCGACGGGCGGGCTCATCGGCACGACATTCGTCTTCTGCCTCCCCGGCTCGCGCGGCGCCTGCCGCGACGCCTGGGAAGGCATTCTGAGCCACCAGTTGGATTACCGGCACAAGCCCTGCAATTTCGTCGAGCTGATGCCACGGCTGGATGAGCGGTAGGAGAAGCTCCGTCGGGCGAGACCATTGCTGATTTAGCCATTCTGTAGCTAATCCCGGATCACCCACGGTGTCATCCCGGCGCGGGCCGGGACCCATCTCGAGATCGCCCCGCCGCCGCAAGGTCTGTGTCCAAGCTCCACAATCTCAGGATGGGCCCCGGCCTGCGCCGGGGTGACATTGAGTATGGGGATGCCTCAGTGCCCTATGCTGTCCCCTGCCCGCGCAACGCCACCAACCCCTCCACCCCGCACCCGCTGATCAACAACCGCTCCTTGGCATTCCCCAGCAGCTTGGCCGTCCAATCAACCATGCCGCCATCGGCCAATTGGCGCAGTTCCCCGCCAGGCCAGCCGCCCAGCAGGTGAAAGCAGAAGCCGGCATAATAGCCATTGGCGGCGGGGCGCTCGGCGTCTTCGATCAATTCGGCATTGTGAGCCTCGGCCAGCGCACGCAGTGCCTCCAGCCGCGCATCGGGATTGCCGGGACGCGGCAAGGTATAGGAAATACCCAGCCGCAATTTGGGCCCAAAATAGCGCCGATAGGCGGTGAGCCAGGCGCCGATCTGTGCGTGCAGCGCCGCCGCCTCGAACCCCAGGCTGCCACGATCGCGGCCGGCGCTGACCATGGCCGAGAGCGCGAAATGGGCCAATAGGCCGGGCTTGGCATAGGCCTGGGGCCGGACCACGCGGTGGGTTGTGGCAAGATGAACGATGTCCTGGCTTTTGGGATCGCGCTTTGCCGCAGCCCGGCGCAGCAGGGCGGCTTCGAGCGCCAGGACATTGGTCGCGTCGGATACGACTTCCCCGGTCCGCACAGTGGGCACCGACCAGGATTGACCAACCGGCGCCACCACAGCGCAAGCACCCAGCGGCGCCATGGGCGAGAGCGTGAGGAATTGGCAATCCCCTGCGCTGGCGCTCAACACCGCCTCCCATTCGGCGGCGTCGGCCGGGGCGAGGCTGGCGGCGCCGAAGAAGCGGCTCTTTTCGTAATCGGCCAGCAGATCGGCCGGGCTGCGCGCGGACGAGCGGCGGTCATAGACCTCCAGCAGCAGCGATTGCAGATCGGTGGGGCTGAGGCGGGCGGCGAGGATATCCACCAGGTCCGGCACGCCGGAGGCGGCCACGATCCTCTCGAGCAAGCCGTTCATGCTGTCCTCCGCAAAATGAAATCCCCGCCGCCAGCTTGGCTGGCGACGGGGATGAGTTCAAGACCGTGCTTGGATGAGACGGCTTAGTGTCCCGGCGCGAACTCGGCCGGCATGGCGCGGGGCGCGGGCTTCTTGATGAAGAGTGCCGCCGCCACGGCCGCAAGCGAGATGATGGCGCCGCAGAGGAAGGCCGAGCGGATGCCGCCCGTGGTTGCGGCAACGAGATCGGCGCCGGCATTGGTGAGGCCGGTCGATTGCAGCGTCATGATGGCGACGAACAGCGCCGTCCCCGCCGCGCCCGCAACCTGCTGGGCCGTACCGATCACCGCGCTGCCATGCGAATAAAGATTGGGCGGCAACGAGCCCAGGCTCACGGTGAAGAGCGGCGTAAACATCAGCGCGAGGCCAATGCTGAGCAGCAGATGAGCCGCCAGCAGCAGCCAGACCGAAGTATCCTGCTGCACGAAGGTCAGGCCCCAAAGCGCAATGCTGAGCAGCACAGCGCCGGGAATGACCAGCGGCACGGGGCCATACTTATCGAAGAGCGTGCCCACGGTCGGCGCGCAGAGCCCCATGACCAGGCCACCCGGCAAGAGCAGCAGGCCGGTTTGCAGGGTGGAAAGACCCAGCACGTTCTGCAGGTAGATGGGCAGCAGGATGAAGGCGCCGAACATGGCCATCATCAGGATCGCCATCATCGCCACCGAAACGGTGAAGACGGGCGAAGAGAGCGTGCGCAGATCGAGCAAGGCACGATCCTGCTTCTGCAGCGAAAGTTGGCGCAGCACGAAGACGGCGATGACGGCAGCACCCACCAGCAGCGGAATCCACGGCGAAACCGGAGACGGATGATGCGCTGCTTCACCCAGACCGCTCAGGCCATAGACGAAGCCGCCAAAGCCGATGGCCGACAGCACGACCGAAAGCACGTCGATCGGCGCTTCCTTGGGCGTCGTGACATTGACGATCCGCTTGGCGCCGAGCGCCAATGCCCCCAGGGCAATCGGCAGCACCAGGATAAACATCCAGCGCCAGTCGAGCACGGACAGAATCAGCCCCGAAATGGTGGGACCGATGGCCGGGGCGACCGAAATGACGATCGAGATATTGCCCATGGTCTTGCCGCGCGATTCAGGCGGCACCAGGGTCATCACCGTGGTCATCAGCAAGGGCATCATGATAGCGGTGCCCGATGCCTGCACGATGCGGCCGATGACGAGCACGGCAAAGCCGGGCGCGATGGCCGAAATCAGCGTGCCGGCCGAAAACAGCGACATGGCCAGGATGAAGACCGGCCGCGTATTGAGCCGCTGCAGCAGGAAACCGGTGACCGGGATCACCACGGCCATGGTCAGCATGAAGGCGGTGGTGAGCCATTGAGCGGCGCTCGCCGTGATGCCCAGATCATCCATGAGATGGGGCAGCGCCACACCCATGATGGTCTCGTTGAGAATGACCACGAAGGCCGAAACAAGCAGCAGGGAAATCACCAGACGGTTACGGGCAGCATGGTCTTGCGGCGCGCCGGCCTGCTCCGCCGGACCGGCGAAAGTTGAATTGTCGGTGGTCATGATCTCTCCCAAGGGCTGGATGTCGCCGGAACGACGAATGGCGGCGGCGGATTTCGACGTCACATCTAAAAAGATTGCGTGACAGGCCGTGTCAGCAGCTGCGCGAAAATAGTGAAGTGATTGCTTTAGTAAATTACCCGCGGAAGCGGGTCAATACTAAATCTGGCGCTTAAGTACGCCGCGCCATTGCCAGTTTGAGACGCGGGGCCGGACCGTTTAGGGGAGCAAGGGTTTGCTGTCCACTCATTTCCGCGCAAGCCAGCCATCCCGCGAGCGGGTAGCGCAGCTGTTCTCATTGGCGCTAGTTCTTGTTTTGTTCTCATGCAACTGCTATGTCTTACTGCACGTTAACCCATGCGACGATTCGACAAGTCGGCGCGCAAGGAGAGCATTGATGGCCCTCTATCAGGCCCCGTCTTTCGAAGCCCTGGAAAAGCTGAGCCGCAGCCGCGACGCCGATCTGGCGCGGCGCGAGCTGGTCGATCCCAGCCGCAATCGCGGCAGGGGCGCGCAATCCAATCGCAGCGGGCGGTTCGAGCGGCAGGTGCGCGAAGGGTTCGATGATGGCTGGAGCAGCTCCGAATCCATGCCGGCCTTCGAGACGGTCGAGCACCTTGAACGCGCCAAGACCATCATCACCACAAACGATAGTCCCGATATCGGCTTCGAACGCTCGATCAATGCCTATCGGGGGTGCGAACATGGCTGTTCCTATTGTTTCGCGCGGCCGACCCACGCCTTTTTGGGGCATTCGGCGGGGATCGAATTCGAGCGCGATATCTATGTGAAAACCAATGCGGTGGAAGCATTGCGAGCGGAGCTGGGCGCCAAAAACTACCGGCCCAAGCCTATTGCCATGGGCACCAATACCGACCCTTATCAATTGGCCGAGCGCAAGCATAAGCTGACGCGGGGTATTCTCGAAGTGATGCTGGAAACCCGGCATCCGGTGATGATCACCACCAAATCGGCGCTGATCGTGCGCGATCTCGATATCCTGACCGAATTGGCCAAGCTCAACCTGGTCAAGGTGGCCATTTCCATGACCACGATGGATCACAAGCTCAGCCGCAAGATGGAACCGCGCGCCTCCTCCCCTGCCCGGCGGCTGGAGGCGATCCGGCTGCTCAGCGAGGCCGGCGTGCCGGTGGCGGTGTTTGCCTCGCCAATGATTCCGGCGATCAACGATATGGAGTTGGAGCGGATTCTGGATGCAGCGGCGGCGCAGGGGGCCAAGAGTGCCTCGATGATCCTGCTGCGGCTGCCGGGGGAAGTGCGCGACATCTTCCGCGAGTGGCTGTTGCGGCATTTTCCCGACCGGGTGCGCCATGTGCTGGCGCTGGTGCGCGATACGCGTGGCGGCAAGGATTACGATGCGCGCTGGGGCATCCGCATGACCGGGGAAGGACCCTATGCGACATTGCTGCGTCAGCGTCTCGACAAGGCGCGCGAGCGCTATGGGCTCGACGTCAAACTGCCGGGGCTGCGCACCGAGCTTTTCGTGGCGCCCAGGCTTGAGGACAAGCAGATGAGCCTGTTTTAGGCGGCGCGGCCTGACAGCGCGGGCGAAACACCCTAGTCTCGCGCAAAGTCCAGGACCACGGAACAATCATGCCCATTGCCGCCTCGCCACTCGATCTCGAACAGTTGCGCGATATCATTGTCGCGGCCTATCCCGAGACACGTGACGGCCGGTTCAGCCTGTTGAATGAAGGCTGGGACAGTGTGGCCGTTGATGTCGATGACAGGCTGATCTTCAAGTTTCCGCGCCAGGCCCATGCCGAAGATGCGCTGCTGATGGAGGCGCGGCTCCTGACGGTGATCGGGCCGGCCGTGGACATGCCCGTGCCGGAACTGACGATGCATCACACGCCGCGCGTTTTCTCGCGCCACGTCAAGCTGGCCGGCGAGCACCTGCTGGCCGAACATTACGCGCAATTGTCCGAGGCGGCGCGGGACAGGCTGGCAAATAGACTCGGCCTGTTCTACGCACAATTGCATGCCATCGACGCCGCGCAATTGCGGGCCGCGGGCGCGGGGCCGGCGGAGGCCATAGCACCGGCGGACACCATCGTGGCGGGCGCCCTGCCCCATTTGCCACATCACCTGCGGGGCCTGGCGGAGCGGACACTCGCGGCCTGGGCTGATTTGCCGCCCGACCCCTATGGCGAAAGCTATGGCTTTTTCGACGGGCATGGCTGGAACATGGCGTTCGATCATGCGAGCGCGACGCTGAACGGGGTTTACGACTTTGCCGATTCCGGGTTCGGGCCGCTGCATCAGGAATTCATCTATTCGAGTTTCGTGTCGCCGGAACTCACCGAGCGGATCGTCCGGCGCTACGAGGCCGAGACGGGCAAGCGGCTCGATCGCGAGCGTATTGATCTGACGACGGGGGCGCATCGCCTATGGGAGTTGGCGCAGGAGGCCGGCAGCCCCGAAACGCATGAGGTCATGATAGCGGCGGTTGAGAACTGGGCCGCGGGCGCACGCTTCTGAGCGGCACCCAGCCCAGGGTCATGGCGGCGGCGGCGATGAGGATGGCCGTGGCGCCGAGCATTTGGCCGGCATCGAGACGATGGCCGAAGACGATGAAATCCACCAGGATGGCGACAACGGGATAGATGAAGGAAAGGGCGCCGATCAGCGGGGTCGGCAATTTCTGGATGGCGCCGTAGAGCAGGATATAGACCAGGCCGGTATGCACCACGCCGATGGCGGCGAGGCTCCCCCAGGTGGTGGGGCTGGTGGGCAGCGTCGAAAAGCCGGCGAATGGCGCGGCCATGGCCATGCCGACACCAACCTGAATCAGGGCGATCAGATGGGGCGGCACGCCCTTGAGCTGCTTGGTGACCAAAGCGGCAATGGCATAGAAAAATGCCGCGCCCAGCGAGAGCAGAATGCCGCCCAGATAGTCGCTGCCGGCAGCGCCGGCCTTGCCATTGGCAATGAGCGCGACGCCCGCAAAGGCGACAAGCAGCCAGCCCAGCTTGTGGATGGTCAGCCGCTCGCCCAGGAACAGCACGCCGAACGCCACCAGCATGAAGGGCTGCGTATTGTAGACGGCGGTCGCGATGGAAATAGAGGCCAATGGATAGGCGGCAAACAGCAGCAGCCAATTGGCAACGATGGCCACGCCCCCAACCAGGGCCAACAGAAATTGGCGCGGCGTGATGATATAGCGCCGGAAAAGGCCGAGCGCGGCACAAGCGGCGAGCAGCGGCACGGTGCCGAACAGGCAGCGCCAGAATACGACATCGATCACCGGCTGACCGGAAAACACCACAAAGGCGCCGATGGTGCCCGAAATCACCATGGATGCCGTCATCTCGATTGTGCCGCGTGTGGTCGTGTTCATCGCCTGTCCCTTTGCCGAGACAATAGCTGCCGGCGCTGTCGCCATCCATATCACTTGATAGGCAAAACCGATTTTTGCTTTATATTATTCGTTAGATTGAACAGACTTCCTTGGAAAACGAAAATGATCGACGAAACCGACCGAAAGATCATCGTGGCGCTGGCGGCGGATGCACGGCTCTCGATCAAGCAACTGGCCCAAAGGGTGGAATTGTCTTCGCCCAGCGTATCGGAGCGGCTGAAGCGACTCGAAGACCGCGGGGTAATCCAGGGGTTCACACTCGATCTCGACACCAGAATGCTGGATTACCCCTTGCAGGCCATCGTGCGGATCAAGCCATTGCCGGGCAAGCTGCATATCGTGCAGAAGCTGATCGAGGAGATTCCGCAGATCACCGAATGCGACAAGGTGACGGGGGATGATTGCTTTGTCGCCCGGCTGCTGCTGCGCTCGATCGAGCAGTTGGACGGGATTCTGGATCGGATTGCGGACAAGGCCGAGACCAGCACGGCAATTGTGAAGGCGCAGCCGGTAAAACGGCGCTTGCCGCCTCTGTGAGCCGGTTGGCTTACTGGTCTTGAGGTCCTAAGCTCATGGCACCTGGAGGTTGGACACATGGCGATCAAACGGATGGACAATGTCGGGATCGTCGTCGACGACCTCGAAGCGACGGTCGATTTCTTTGTCGAGCTTGGCCTGGAGCTGGAAGGGCGGGGCGTGGTCGAGGGCGAGTGGGCCGGACGGGTCACCGGGCTGGGCGACCAGCGCGTCGAAATTGCCATGATGCGCACCCCGGACGGCCATAGCCGGCTCGAGCTGTCCCGCTTCCTCGCCCCCGCTGTCGTGGCGGATCACCGCAACGCCCCGGTCAACGCCCTGGGTTATCTCCGCGTCATGTTCGCGGTGGACGATATCGACGACACACTCGAAAGGCTCCGCAATCGTGGCGCGCAGCTCGTTGGCGAGGTCGTCCAATACGAGAATAGCTACAAGCTCTGCTACATTCGCGGTCCGGAGGGCCTGCTTATCGGACTGGCCCAGGAACTGAGCTGAGCTTCAGGGCGGCCCTAATATTCCGATACGCGCCGCGCATAGCTCGACATGAAATCGAGCGAAGCGAGGACGCCGTTGAGGGACAGGCGGACCTTGCGGGTGGGTTCACCTTCATTGGTAAGGGGTACGCCCAGGGTCACCGCGTTGCGTGTTTTCATCTGGGCAATCAGGGCATCCCGGCGGGCGTCGTCGGCCACGAACCATTGATTGGTGGTGTTGAAGCGGGTTTCGAGGTCGGCCACGAAATCGAAACTTTGCGGCAGGGTGCCGGTGAATTCGACATGGAGGGGCCGGGTCACGTCGACCTGGGCGGTGTCGGCCGCACCGGTAAAAGCGACATCGACATCGCCGGTCAGCCGATTGTGGACAAGGGTCAGCTTCCAAGCGGGGAGGCCGGCGCTGTTGAGCTCCTGGCTGCCGGTGCTGGCGAAGCAGGAATAGCCGTAATAGGTGGCTGCATCCTCATCGATCGTGTCAGGACAGGCGGCGAGCCAGTCGCGGTTATATTCCCGCCATTCGCCGGAGGGATGATGGAAGGGTTCGGCAGCAGCCGGCACTAGCAACAGAACCAATGCAATGGCCACCAAACCGAACCGTGACTGCATCAATGCCATGCGCAATGGCCCGAGCTCCCTTGTCTGCTTTGCCGACGCGGTGAACGATGATAGCAGGAAACCCGCTGCATCTCAGAACGTATATATTTGTTGGTAAAGGAGAAATCGTGACAGTGACGAGCAATATCAATGGCTCGGCTCTCCTTGAGCTCCCCAATGAAGGTCCATTGCTGGGCACCGAGACGGATGCCCTGGACATTCTGGGGGAAACCTATGGCACCGAGGCGAACATCATCGTCATTCCCGTAGCGCGGCTCCAGCCGGGCTTTCTGCAGTTGCGCAGCGGCATGGCCGGCGCGTTCATCCAGAAGCTGCAGAATTACGGATGCCGGCTGGTGGTACTGGGCGATATTTCGGCTGAGGTAGCGGCAAGCGAAGCGCTGGCGGCATTCGTTGTGGAAACCAACCGGGTGGGTCATCACCTTTTCCTACCCGACCGGCAGGCGCTGCTGGACCGCTTGTGATTGCCCCGCGCCCCAGCGATGCTGGCGGCATGTTGATCGATTCGCCGCTCCAGACCATTCCCGACTATTCGCACGAACGCGCCATGCAGGCGCGCGGGGCGCGGTTCGTCGCTGGTGTTGACGAAGCCGGGCGCGGACCGCTGGCCGGGCCCGTGGTGGTTTCCGCTGTGGTGCTCGATCCCGCGCGCATCCCCGATGGGCTCAACGATTCCAAAAAGCTCAACGAGGAGCAGCGCGAGGCGTTGTTTGAGCTGATCGTCGCCTCGGCGCATGTTGCCGTGGTCGTGGCGCCACCTTCGATCATTTTGAGCCGCAATATTAGGGGCGCGACACTCTGGGCCATGGCGCGGGCGGTCAATAGTCTCGGCATTGCGGTGGACCGGGTGCTGGTGGATGGGCGCGATGTGCCCATGGGCCTGCCCTGCGACGGCACGGCGCTGATCGGTGGGGACGGGCGGAGCGTATCGATCGCGGCGGCCTCGATCGTCGCCAAGGTAACGCGCGACCGCATGTGCGCGATCATGGATTGCGATGCCCCCGATTTCGGTTTTGCCGGGCACAAGGGCTATGGCACGCCGCAGCATTTGCGGGCATTGACGGCGCATGGCCCCTGCCGGCACCACCGTG
Source organism: Devosia yakushimensis (assembly GCF_030159855.1). Taxonomy (NCBI): domain Bacteria; kingdom Pseudomonadati; phylum Pseudomonadota; class Alphaproteobacteria; order Hyphomicrobiales; family Devosiaceae; genus Devosia; species Devosia yakushimensis. Next base: position 2,782,110 of record NZ_BSNG01000001.1, read on the forward strand.
AGGAATTTGCGCCGGTTGCCGAGGCGCGGCTGCGCGTGGGTTTGGCGGGATAAGGGCACGACCTCGCCCGCCGCTTTTGCCATGGATGGAATGAAGATGCCGGGTTCGGCAGCGCTTTGACACCCGGTTTGTGGCTTCTTAACCCCCCGCTAACCCATTGCGAACGCTCTTTTAACCCCTCCGACGCTACAAGGGAGGCGTTAGTACTGCGTTAGGGTTAAGTGTATGTTGCGTACCGCGCGTACGGCTCCTGTGGCCGCTGCGGAGGAGGCAAAACGCCTCCCCATCGATACTATCCTGGTGGGCGATTGCATCGACCACATGAATGCCCTGCCGGCCGGCTCGGTTGACCTTATTTTTGCGGACCCGCCCTATAACCTGCAACTGGACCAGGGCCTCACCCGCCCCGACCAGTCCAAGGTAGATGCGGTGGATGACGACTGGGACAAGTTCGAGAGCTTTGCCCATTACGACCAGTTTACCCGCGCCTGGCTCAAGGCCGCGCGCCGGGTGCTCAAGCCCGATGGGGCGCTGTGGGTCATCGGCAGCTACCACAATATTTTCCGGGTCGGGACGGCGCTGCAGGATCTCGACTACTGGATGCTCAACGACGTGATCTGGCGCAAGGCCAATCCCATGCCCAATTTCCGCGGCACGCGCTTTACCAATGCGCATGAAACGCTGATCTGGGCGGCGCGGAGCCAGAAAAGCCGGGTGACCTTCAATTATGAAGCGCTCAAGCTCGCCAATGACGATACGCAGATGCGCAGCGACTGGCTGTTCCCCATCTGCACCGGCGCCGAACGCCTCAAGGGCGAAGACGACGGCAAGGTGCATCCGACGCAGAAACCGGAAGCGCTGCTGTTCCGCATTCTCAATGCCACGACCAAGCCGGGCGATATCGTGCTCGACCCGTTTTTCGGCACCGGCACCACGGGCGCAGTGGCCCGCAAGCTGGGCCGCCACTTCATCGGCATCGAGCGGGAAGAAACCTATATCAATGCCGCGCTGCAGCGCATTGCCAGCATCCGGCCCGGCGTGTTCGAGGCGCTGCAATCGGTGACACCCAAGCGCAAGGAAACCCGCATTCCCTTTGGTTCGCTTGTCGAACAGGGGGTGATCGAACCGGGCGCGCAACTTTTCGATTCAGCGCGCCGTTACTCCGCCATGGTGCGGGCAGACGGCTCGCTGGTTTCGGGCACGCATCAGGGCTCCATCCACAAGGTGGGCGCTTTGGTGCAAGGCGCTGAATCCTGCAATGGCTGGACCTTCTGGCACCATGACAATGATGGCCGCAGCGTGCCGATCGACGATCTGCGCGCCGGCATCCGACAGAAACTTGATTTGATTTCCGCCTGATCCTGACCTCCAATCGTTTCCAGGCTCAACTGCCCGCCGCCGGTTTGCCCCGGCGGCTTTTTTCTTGGTTGAGCTCGACACTATTCCAGCCCGGCCGCCGCCAGCACCTTGCGGAATAAAGTCGGCAGGGCCTCGCCCTTGAGCGCGGATGGCTCCGCCCACCAGCCCCTGTCCAATCCTGCCGGCGCGACCGCAGCGGACCAGATTTCCAGTTCCAGCCGGAAATGGGTGAAGACGTGGATAACCTGTCCGCGATGACGCCAATCCCCGGACGCGGGATAGGCGACGGGTGGAAGTGCACTGACCCAGTCTGAGGTTGGCACTTCGGTCATTTTGGCGAGGAGGCCCTTGTCGGGACGGGTCTGGAGATAGACGTCGCCATCCGCGTCGGTCATGACGAAGGCATGCCCCTTGCGGACCGGCTTTTCGGGCTTGGCCGGTTTGAGTGGATAGACGGTGGGGGCCGCCGTTTTTGTCGCGATACACCCCGGCTGGATCGGGCAGAGCATGCAGGTCGCGGTGCGCGGGGCACAAATGGTTGCGCCCAGGTCCATCATGGCCTGGGCAAAATCCCCTGCTCTTTTGGGCACCGAGGCCTGGAGGGCCGCGCGCAGCTCGTCCTTGGCCTCGCGGACGGGCACCGGCAGCGCATAATAACGGCCCAGGACGCGGTCGAGATTGCCGTCTAGCACGGCGATCTCTTCGTCAAAGCAGATCGCGGCGATGGCCGCGCTGGTATAGGCGCCAATGCCCGGAAGGGTCTGGAGGGCGGCCGAGCTCGTGGGAAAGACACCGCCATGCTGGTTGACCACAGCCTCGGCGCAGGCATGAAGGTTCCTGGCGCGGGCATAATAGCCCAGGCCCGCCCATTCCTTGAGGACTGCATCGAGCGGCGCGGCGGCCAGATCGAAAACGGTCGGCCAGAGACTGGTGAAGCGCAGGAAATAGGTTTTGACCGCAGCCACGGTGGTCTGCTGCAACATGACCTCGCTGAGCCAGACGCGGTAGGGATCGGGCGCGATGCCCTTGGCGCGGTCGGCAGGGGAGACGCGCCAGGGCAGATTGCGGGCGTGGCTGTCATACCAGGCGAGAACCGGCGCGGCATCTATCGGAGCGGGGTTTGGCAGGTGCATGGCGCATGATGTGGGGGAAGGCTGGATTTCGTGCAAGCCTGAAATACCCCCTCCCCACAAGGGGGAGCGTGACCTTTTCAATCTGTCTTTGCTATCGGGGTGGGGGTGATTTGGCCGCCGTGCCGGTGCTAAGATCACCGCCATGAGCGAAGCGCCTAAATCCAAAGCCGACGCAGAACCCAAACGCCGCAATCGTGCGGTGACGCTGGCCGATGCCATTACCGGCGCGCTCGATCCCGTGCTCAAGAAGCGCGGCTTTGCCAGCCGGGATATCATTACCCATTGGGGGGCGATGGCGCCCCGGCCCTATGACGCCGTCGCCATTCCCGACAAGCTGGCCTGGCCGCGCGGCGAGCGGAGCGCCGAGGGAGCAACACTTTACCTGCGCTATATACCGGGCCATGCCCTGGCCATCAGCCATGAGGGACCGGCCATTGCCGCTGCAATCAACCGCTATTTCGGCTATGTGCTGGTGGGCCAGATCCGGCTCTCGGCTGAGCCGTTCACGCCCGGTTCAGGCGATAGGGACGAAAAACCCAGCCAACCGAGCCAGAGCGTCATAGCAAAGGTCGGGGCCCAGGTGGCCAATGTCGAAGATGACGATCTGAGGGAGGCGTTGCGGGCCTTGGGCCACGCGCTCTCCAGCAGATCGGAGCGAAAAGCCAGATAGTGCGTTCACCCGCTAGTGATGAATGTGCCCACTTGCCGACACCTTGTGCCCGTGTAGTGTCGCGCAGACCTCAAAAGGAGCGACAGACCGTGAAATTTACCCGCCGTGACACCCTGATCCTTGCCGCCGCAGCGTCGGCGCTAAGCCTTTGCGGCGTCGCCACGGCCAGTGCCGCCGAAGGCGACATGGTTGACCAGGCCAAGCTGTTGGCCCCCGCCGGCGGCATGACCGACCATGTGCAGGGCAGCGACAGCGCTCCGGTCACCGTTATCGAATATGCCTCGCCCACCTGCCCGCACTGCGCGACTTTCGCCAATACGGTGAAGCCCGATTTCGTTGCGGCCTATGTCAATACCGGCAAGGTCAAGCTGATCACCCGGCCGTTCGTGCGCAATGTGCTTGATGCGGCGGTGTTCATGCTGGCCGAGGCCGCCGGCCCGACCAATTATGACAATGTGCTGTCGACCTATTTCAAGACGCAGAACGATTGGGCCGCATCCGAAGCCCCCCGCGACAAGATCCTCGAAATCGCCAAGCAGCTCGGCTTTACCCAGGAAACCTTCGACGCCGCCTTGACGAATCAGGCGCTGTTCACCGGGATGGAAGCCATGCGCGATCAGGCGCTCAACGAGTTTGGCCTGCAGGGCACCCCGACATTCTATGTCAATGGCAAGACGCTCACTGGTGACAAGACGCTCGAGCAGCTGGCCGCTGAAATCGATCCGCTGGTGCCTGCCGATTTCGTGGCAACCGAACCGGCTGCTGCCGCTCCCGCAGCAGCGCCGGTCGCACCTGCTGCAACCGACACGATGGCTCCGGCCGCACCTGCCGCCGAGACCGCTACGCCGGTTGCTCCCGCGCAGTAAGGCCATCGATCTGCATCTCCCCCTGCGGGGGGAGGTCGCCCTTTGGGCGATACGGCCATGAAATTCTCCCGCCTCAAGCTGCATGGTTTCAAATCTTTCAGCGATGAGACCGTGCTTCTCATGGAGCCCGGGCTGACTGGCATTGTCGGGCCCAATGGGTGCGGCAAATCCAACCTCGTGGAAGCCATGCGCTGGGTTATGGGTGAAAACTCATACAAGGCCATGCGCGCCTCGGGCATGGATGACGTGATCTTTTCGGGCTCGGGCAACCGGCCGGCGCGCAATTCGGCCGAAGTGACGCTGGTGCTCGACAATGCCGACCGCACGGCGCCGGCTGCCCTCAACAGTGCCGATATCCTGGAAGTGACCCGCCGGATCGAGCGGGAGGCCGGGTCGGTCTATCGCGTCAATGGCAAGGAAGTGCGCGCGCGCGACGTGCAATTGCTGTTTGCCGATGCCTCGACCGGCGCCCATTCACCCGCCATGGTGCGGCAGGGACAGATTGGCGAATTGATCGCCGCCAAGCCGACCGCACGGCGGGCCTTGCTGGAAGAGGCGGCAGGGATTTCCGGGCTGCATTCGCGTCGGCATGAGGCCGAGCTGCGGCTGCGGGCGGCCGAGGGCAATCTCGAGCGGGTCGACGATATCATCGCCCAGATCGATGCTCAGCTCGAAACGCTGAAGCGCCAGGCGCGGCTGGCCAATCGCTATCGCTCGCTTTCGGGCGATATTCGCCGCGCCGAAGCCACACTGTTTCATATCCGCTGGGTGGCGGCACGCTTTGCCGAGAAGGAAACCGAGGCAAGCCAGGCCGTGCTGATCCGCGAATTGGCGGACGCAACCCATCTCGAATTGCAGGCACAAAAGACGCTGGAAGCCGCCGATGCGGCGCTGCAGCCGCTGCGCGACCGCGAGGCGGTGACTGGGGCCGTGCTGCAGCGCTACACGATTCTCAACGAGCAATTGGCCGAGGAAGCGCGCCGCGCCAGCAGCCGCCGCGCGGAACTGGAAGACCGCATCCGCCAGCTTGCCGCCGACGGTGAGCGCGAGCGGCTGCTTGTCGAAGAAAGCGAAGTCACACTCGCCGCCTATGAAGAAGAGCTGGTGCAGCTGGTCGAAGAGGGCGAGGCAGCGCAGGCTGATTTCGACCGGGCGCGCGGCGAGGCCGAGGCCGCCAGCGCCGCCGTGAGCGCGGCGGAGACACGAGCGCGGGCAGCGGCCGATGCATTGGCGCAGGTACGAGCGCGCCGGACCCAGGCACAACGCAGCGCCGAGGATGCTGCCGGGCGGATTGCCCGGCTGGGTCAGCAGATCGCCGAAGTCGAGCAGGAAGCCAATACGATTGCGGCCAAGCTTGACGCCGATGCAACCCTGACGCTGAAGCGCGCGGCGCTGGAAGAAGCGCAGGCTTCAGCGGCGACGGCTGAAGAAATGGCTGTGATCGCCGAGGAAGCGACCGCGGATGCGCAGACTCGGCTCGACGATGCGCAGCCCCGGCTGGCCGAGATCGAGGCGGCGCTGACGCGGCTGGAATCGGAAGCCTCCACACTGGGCAAAATGCTCAATGTGGGCGCGAGCCTGTGGCCGGCCATTGTCGATCAGCTCAGCGTACAATCGGGCTATGAAACGGCGCTCGGCGCGGCTTTGGGAGATGATCTTGAAGCGTCTTCGGACGCAGGCGCGCCGATGCATTGGTCGGTGGCCATCGAGGATTATATCGATCCGGCCTTACCCCAGGCGGCCGAACCCTTGTCGCGCTATGTGACAGGCAATGCGCTGCTGAAGCGCCGGCTGGACCAGATCGGCATTGTCGATGCGGTGGATGGCCCGGCGCTGATGCATGCGCTCAAGCCCGGCCAGCGGCTGGTGACGCTGGATGGAGCGCTGTGGCGCTGGGATGGTTTTGTGGCCGCCGCCGATGCGCCGAGCCCGGCTGCACAGCGGCTGGCGCAACGCAACCGGCTGGCCGAACTCGATGCCGAAATCACCCGTGCGCGGGGCGAACGCAATGCGGCCAAGCGCGATGTGGAGGCGCTGACCGCAGCCCTTGCAACAACGCGGCAGGATGAAAAGAACCAGCGCGAAGCCTGGCGGATGGCGCAGCATGCCATTGGCGCGGCGCAGGCCGAGGTCGACCGGGCACAGCGGGCCATTGGCGATTTGACCACGCGCCAATCGGCGCTGGAAGAAGCGCGGGCGCGGCTGGCAGCAAGTCTGGCCGAAGCCGAGGCGATGCGCGAACAGGCCGAAGCCCTGCTCGAAGAGGCAGGCGAGGAAGACGATGCGGCCGAGATGGCCGAGGATTTGCAAGCGGGGCTGGCCGCCGCAAGGGAAAGGGCCGATCAGACCCGGCTGAAGCTGGGCAGTTTTGAGACGGCGGCGCGCATGCGCGACAATCGCCTCGGCCAATTGCAGCGCGACAGCATGGCCTGGACCCGCCGTCGCGACGGGGCCATGGCGCAATTGGCGACACTCAACCAGCGCACCGCCGAAGTCAGCGCCCAATTGACCAGCGTCACCGAAACGCCGGATGGTTTTGTGGCGCGGCGGGCGGAGCTGGAAGACCAGATCGAAACCGCCGGGATCGAGCACAAGGCGGCCGGCGATAGGCTCAACCTGGCGCAGACCGGCTATCGCGAGGCCGACAAGGCGCTCAAGGGCGCCAGCGATATTCTGGCCAATGCGCGGATCGAGCTGACACGCGTCGAAGAACGCATCAAGGGCATTATCGCTCAGCGCCAGCAGATCGAGCGGCAGATCGAGGAAACGCTGGATATTCCGGCCAGCAAGACGCTGGAAGTGTCGGGGATCAAGCCCAGCGAGGCGCTGCCGACGGAAAGCACCATCGAGCAGAGGGTGGACCGGCTCAAGGCCGAGCGCGAGCGGCTGGGCGGGGTGAACCTGTCGGCGGAAAAGGAAGCCGAAGAGGTTCAGGAAAAGCTCGACACCATGGTTAGGGATCGGGACGACCTGATCGAGGCCATTGCCAAGCTGCGGACCGGTATCCAATCGCTCAATCGCGAGGGCCGGGCACGGCTCAATGAGGCCTTCGTCAAGGTCAATGCGCATTTCCAGGAACTGTTCACCACGCTGTTCGGCGGCGGCACGGCCGAGCTGACTTTTGTCGAGAGCGACGATCCGCTAGAGGCGGGGCTCGAAATCATCGCCCGCCCACCCGGCAAGAAGCCGCAGACTATGACGCTGCTCTCAGGTGGCGAGCAGGCGCTGACAGCGATGAGCCTGATCTTTGCGGTGTTCCTGACCAATCCGGCGCCGATCTGCGTGCTCGATGAAGTGGACGCCCCGCTCGACGACGCCAATGTGGAGCGGTTCTGCAACCTGCTCGATTCCATGCGCCAGCGGACGAATACGCGCTTCATGGTGATTACGCATAATCCGATCACCATGAGCCGGGTGGATCGGCTGTTTGGCGTGACCATGGCCGAGCGCGGGGTGAGCCAATTGGTGTCGGTGGATTTGACCACGGCCGAGACATTTCTTGAGGCGGTTTGAGGGCCGGTAGGTTTGGGGCTCTCGTTACCCCCTCCTAGCCTCCCCCTGATAGGGGGAGGGACCGTTCAGTATTTGTGACTCGATCCAGTTCTTAGAGTGGAGAGATCCCGCCCCCTATCAGGGGGAGGCTAGGAGGGGGTAGCGGAAGCCACGATCTCCCAGATCGGACACCGCCCCTCCCCGCCGGTAACCCAAAAGTACCCAGAATCCCCCTGTCCTTGCCTCGACTTTGCCACGCTTGGGTGTGGACAGCATGCCGCACCCCCATTGAAAGGCAAAAAAGCGTTTTAAATCAATAAATTACGTTGCCGCGACGAATCTTGACACTGTGTTACCCCACCACTATGTTGCGCGCGACTTAAAAGGCGCCCCGGATTTACCCCGGGTCAAAGCCGGGCCGAGGGGAGCGAGCGGATGGCAAAACCGCAAGATACCAAAGGCCAGGATAGTGGCGCTGACGGGGTGACGCGCGATCTCGCATCGCGTATTGCCTCTGCCAAGCGGAGCCGCGCAGCCGAGGACAATAGAGCCTCGGCAAATGGTTCCCACGACACGAGCAGCATGGCGCGCGGTATGCGCATCGGCACTGAATTCGTGGCGGCGATCGTGATAGGGGGCATTCTCGGCTACCTGATCGATCTTGGACTGGGCACCAGCCCCTGGGGATTGCTCATCATGTTCATGATGGGTTTTGCCGCTGGAATACTCAACGTCACCCGAGCGGTGGCCGAACTGAATGCCGCATCGCCTCCCCCGCCTGGGCCCAAGCCTGACGCGGAAGACGACAAGCGGATTGAACACTGATGACGACGCGCAAGGGGCTCTGTTTTGGCCGGTACTGACCCGATCCACCAGTTTGTCATCGAGGACATGATTCCGATCCATGTCGGGGGCGATGGCACCGCAGGAAGCGGATTGAACCTGTCCTTCACCAATTCGTCGCTCTTTATGGTGCTGACGGTTGCTGCAATCACCACTTTCGTGCTGCTCGCTTCGAGCCGCAAGCAGCTGGTCCCCTCCAGACTGCAGCTCATGGGTGAGCTGTCCTACGAATTCGTGGCCAATATGCTCAGAAGCTCGGCCGGCACCGAGGGGATGAAGTTCTTCCCCTTCGTGTTCTCGCTGTTTGCCTTCGTGCTGACGGCCAACATGTTCGGCATGATCCCCTATTTCTTCACCGTCACCAGTCATATCATCGTCACGGTGGCGCTGGCCGTTCTGGTGATGAGCGTGGTGGTGATCTACGGTTTCGTCCGTCACGGCTTCAAATTCCTCAAGCTCTTCGTGCCCTCGGGCGTGCCCGGCTATGTGCTGCCCATCGTGGTGCCGATCGAAATCATTTCGTTCCTGTCGCGCCCGGTCAGCCTTTCTGTCCGACTGTTTGGCAATATCCTGGCCGGTCATATCACGCTCAAGGTCTTTGCTGGCTTCGTGGTTAGCCTCGGCACGCTGGGCGCCCTGGGCTGGCTCGGCGCCGTGCTGCCGCTGATCATGACGGTGGCGATCACAGCCCTCGAATTCCTCGTTGCAGCAGTGCAGGCCTATGTGTTTGCAGTTCTGACTTCGATGTATCTCAACGACGCGGTTCACCCTTCACACTGAGCGTTGAGTCCCTCAACGGCGGGCCCCGCCGGCAAACTACGACCCTTGAAAGGACTACAAAAATGGAAGCTGAAGCCGCAAAGTTCATCGGCGCTGGTATCGCAACTCTGGGTATGGCTGGCGCCGCCCTTGGCGTGTCGAACATCTTCTCGAACTTCCTGTCGGGCGCCCTGCGCAACCCGTCGGCTGCTCCGAGCCAGACCGGTAACCTGATTTTCGGTATGGCCATGACCGAAGCTCTGGGCATCTTCTCGTTCCTGGTTGCCCTGATCCTGCTGTTCGTCGCCTAATAGCGGCGCGACTGCCTGTATTCCGCAGCCGGGACACTCCCGGCTGCGCTCTATTGACCGGCTTTCCGCCGGCTGACCGGATTTAACGGGACCTCACCTGATGGTAACGCAAGCCTACGCCCAAGAGGCAGCAGCCCCGGCTGAAGAACATGTCGATGGCGCGGTCGATGCGACCCATGCCGATCCGGCACATGCCGACCCCACCGCCGATACCCATGCGACCACCGAGGCGCATGGCGAAGATCACGGTTCGGGTGTCTTCCCGCCGTTCGATCCGGCGACCTTCCCCTCGCAATTGCTCTGGCTGGCGATTTCCTTTGCCGCGCTCTACCTGCTGATGAGCAAGGTGGCCCTGCCCCGCGTCGGCTCCATCCTGGCCGATCGCAAGGCACGGATCGACGCTGATCTGGCCGCGGCCGATGCCAGCCGCCAGAAGACCGACGCTGCCATTGCCGCCTATGAGACGGCCCTGGCGGAAGCCAAGTCGAAAGCTCAGGGCATCGCGACCCAGACCAGCGACGCGATCAAGGCCGAACTGGCAACCAAGCGCCAGGCGGTGGAAGCCGATCTCTCCGCCAAGGTCAGCGCCGCCGAAACGCGGATCGCCGCGACCAAGGCGGAAGCCATGACCCATGTCGATGAGATTGCCGCCGAAACGGCGCAGACCGTCGTCACTCAGCTCGTGGGCGATATCCCGACCGATGGCGTCAAGGCGGCCGTCGCCAAGGCGAGCAAGGAGTAAGCACGATGGAATGGATGGACAATAGCTTCTGGGCCACTGTCGGGCTCGTGCTGTTCCTGGGCCTGATCACCTATTTCGGCGTGCCGCGCGTTATCGGCCGGATGCTCGACAAGCGCATCCAGCAGATTGCGGACGAGCTCGAAGCAGCCAAGAAGCTGCGCGAGGAAGCCGCCGCTCTGCTGGTAGAATATGAGCAGAAGCGCGTCGCTGCTGAGTCGGAAGCCGAAGGCATTATCGCCGCGGCCAAGCAGGAAGCCGAACGTCTCACCGCCGAAGCCCAGACCTCGCTGGCCGATCTCGTTGCCCGCCGCACCCGCGCCGTGGAAGACAAGATCGCCCAGGCCGAAGCCCAGGCTATCGCCGAAGTGCGTGGCCGCTCGGCCGACGTCGCCATCGAGGCGGCCCGTACCGTGCTCACCGACGAAATGGCCAAGAAGGGCGGCCAGGTCATCGATCGCGCCATCGCCGATGTGGGCAGCCGGTTGAACTGAGGCGTTCAGTTGGATTGAGTTTTGAGGGCGGGCCGCGAGGTCCGCCCTTTTTGTTTGAGGGGGTATTGCGGGACCATCGTCTCCACCTCCCGATAAAAATCGCTGTGCCCATATCCACGCCCGCGATTGACGCCCCAAGGAATCTCCACCATGGTGCGCGTGACTGCGGGAGAGATTGGATTTTCTCCAGCGCCGAAGGAGCAACCGCCCCGGAAACTCTCAGGCAAAAGGACCGCAGCACCGCTACAACTCTGGAAAGCGGACCCGCATAGGCGCGGTCCCACCGAAGGAGCAACCGGCGCTCAGCCGGGAAATCTCTCAGGTGATGAGGACAGAGGGGGCACGGAATTCGCCGCAAGGCGAGTGTAGTCGTGTCGCCTTGTTCATTTTCCGGGAAGCGTTGATGGCCGATAGCTCCGCCGAAACTCTCAAAACCACACCGCTTTATGAGCGGCATGTCGCGGCCGGTGGCCGCATGGTGCCGTTTGGCGGCTATAGCCTGCCGGTGCAATATGCCCCCGGCATCATGGCCGAGCACAAATGGACGCGCGAGCATGCGGGGCTGTTCGATGTCAGCCATATGGGGCCGAGCTTTCTCGAACTCAGCACCAGGACTGGCGACGCCGAGGCCGATCACGCCGCCATCGCCGCCATTATCGAGCCGCTGATCTGCGGCGATATTGCGAGCCTCAAGCCCGGCCAGATCCGCTATACGCTGCTGCTCAATGCCGAGGGCGGCACGATGGACGACCTGATGGTCGCCCGATCGCCGCGTTATCCCGGCTCGCTTTATATCGTGGTCAATGCCGGGACCAAGGAGGCCGATTTCGCCCATATCGCCAAGGCGGCCGGCGACCGCGCCAAGGTCACCCGCGCCGATGACGAGGCCCTGCTGGCGCTGCAAGGGCCGGAAGCCATTGACGTGTTGAGCGCATTGCTGCCGGGCGTGGTGGAACTGGGCTTCATGCAATATGGCCCGTTCGACTGGGAAGGACGCACGCTCATTGTCTCGCGCTCCGGCTATACCGGGGAGGATGGCTTTGAAATCCTGGCGCCGGCGAGCCTGGCCAGTGCGTTATGGGACAAGCTTCTGGCCGACGAACGCGTAAAGCCGATCGGCCTTGGCGCGCGCGATAGCCTGCGGCTCGAAGCCGGCCTGCCGCTTTACGGCCACGACCTCAACGAGACCATTTCGCCCACTGAGGCAGCGCTTAATTTCGCCATTTCCAAGCGCCGCCGCGAGGCCGCCGATTTCCCTGGCGCCGCGCGCATTCTCAAGGAATTTGCCGGCGAGCTGACGCGGGTGCGCGTCGGTATCCGCTTTGAGGGCCGCTTGCCGGTGCGCGAGGGGGCCGAACTGGTCGATGAATCGGGTTGCGTCATGGGCCAGGTCACCTCGGGCGGCTTTGCGCCCAGCCTCGATGCCCCAATCGCCATGGGCTATCTGCCCCCGTCTGACGCTTATGAAGGGGCGCCCGTGATCGCCATGGTGCGGGGCAAGCCGGTTTCCGGCACGGTCGTCGCCATGCCTTTCGTGCCCCACCGCTATTTCCGCAAAACCAAATCCAGTTGAGGGATCTGCCATGACCACCAAGTTCACCCCTGACCACGAATATATTCGCGTCGAGGGCGCGACCGGCATTGTGGGGATCACGCCCTATGCGCAGGAACAGCTTGGAGACATCGTCTTTGTCGAGCTTCCTGCCGTCGGCAAGGTGTTCAAGAAAGGCGACGAAGCCGCTGTCGTTGAATCGGTCAAGGCCGCTTCGGAGATCTATGCGCCGGTCTCGGGCACCGTCACCGAGGTCAATGACGCGCTGAGCAACGAGCCGGGACTGATCAATTCCGATCCCGAGGCGGCCGGCTGGATGTTCAAGATCGCCCTCAGCGATGCGAGCGAGCTGGACGGCCTGCTCGACGATGCCGGTTATGCCGAACTGACGAAGTAAGAAAGTCCCCCTCCCTACCCTCCCCATAAGGGAGGGGGTTCTCGCCACATACTGGAAGCCCTGCCCATGCGCTACCTCCCCCATTCCGACCATGAACGCGCCGAGATGCTTGGCGTCATCGGCGCGGCCGATATCGATGCCCTGTTCAGCGCCGTGCCCAAAAAGGCGCTCAAGAGCTTTGATCTCGGCCTGCCCGCCCATAGCCCAGAATTTCTGGTCGAAGCGCATATGCGGGCGCTGGCGGCCAAGAACCATGCGGGGGCGGATGGCCCGTTCTTCGTGGGAGCGGGGGCCTATCGGCACCATGTGCCGGCGACGGTCGATCACCTGATCCAGCGCTCGGAATGGCTCACGGCCTATACGCCCTACCAGCCGGAAATCTCGCAGGGCACGCTGCAGATGCTGTTCGAATTCCAGACCCAGGTGGCCAAGCTCACCGGCATGGATGTGGCCAATGCCAGCCTTTATGACGGCTCGACCGGCACGGCCGAAGCGGTGCTGATGGCCCGGCGCCTCACCAAGCGCAGCAAGATCGTGCTGTCGGGCGGGCTTCATCCGCATTATCGCGATGTGGTGCGGGCCTATCTCAAGGATGATGCCGACCTCGAAATCCTTTCGGCCTCGCCCGAAGGCCAGGGCGATATCCTGGACCATATCGACGAGACGACTGCGGCCATCGTTATCCAGACGCCGGACTTCTACGGCCATCTGCGCAACCTCAAGACCGCGGCTGACGCTGCCCATGCCAAGGGCGCGCTGCTGATCGTGGTGATTACCGAAGTGGTGTCGCTGGGCCTGCTGGAAGCGCCCGGCGCTTTAGGTGCCGATATCGTGGTGGCCGAGGGCCAGTCGATCGGCAATGCGCTTAATTTCGGCGGGCCCTATCTGGGGCTCATGGCCACGCGCAAGGAATTCATCCGCCAGATGCCGGGGCGGCTCTGCGGCGAGACGGTGGATGCCGATGGACAGCGCGGCTTCGTGCTGACGCTCTCTACCCGCGAACAGCATATCCGCCGCGAAAAGGCGACCAGCAATATCTGCACCAATTCGGGGCTCTGTGCGCTCGCCTTCTCGATCCATATGGGTCTCTTGGGCGAAGCTGGCTTTACCCGTCTTGCCCGGCTCAACCATGCCAATGCCTGCACCCTGGCCGATGCGCTTGAGGGCGTGCCGGGGGTGCGCGTGCTCAACAAGACCTTCTTCAATGAGATGACCATCAGTACGCCCCTGCCCGGCGCGGCGCTGATCGAACGACTGGCGGCGCGCGGCATTCTGGGTGGCGTGCCGGTCAGCCGGCTTATTCCCGATGATCCGGCGGTCGGCAATCTCATCATCCTGGCCGCCACCGAACTCACCAGTGCTGCCGACATCGCCGCGCTCTGCACCGCTCTTTCGGAGGAACTGCAATGAGCATGAACAATCAGGGCCGCCCCACCGGCACCGGCACTTCGGGCTTTGCCTCCACCTCCGGTTCGGCCATGTTGCCGAACGAACCGCTGCTGTTCGAAATCGGCGATAATGAGCATTCCGGCGTCGACCTGCCGGAGGTCAAGATTTCGGGCGACCGGCTGAGCGGCTTCGAGCGCAAGAGCCCGCTCGACCTGGCCGGGCTGACCGAGCCCGAGGCAATGCGTCATTATGTGCGCCTGTCGCGCCTCAATCACTCGATCGACAGCGGCATGTATCCGCTGGGCTCGTGCACGATGAAGCACAATCCGCGTCTAAACGAGAAGATGGCGCGCTTGCCCGGCTTTGCCGATATCCATCCGCTGCAGCCGGTTTCGACCGTGCAGGGGGCGCTCGAGCTGATGAACCAGCTTTCGCACTGGCTGATGACGCTGACCAATACCGCAGCCGTGGCGCTGACGCCCAAGGCCGGCGCGCATGGCGAATTGCTGGGCATGATGGCGATCAAGGCCGCGCAGGATGCTGCCGGGCAGAGCCATCGCACTATCGTACTGGTGCCCGAAAGCGCGCATGGCACCAATCCGGCAACCGCCGCTTTCCTGGGCTATAGCGTCAAGCCGATTCCGGCCCGGGCCGATGGCACGGTGGATGTGCAGGCGGTCAAGGATGCGCTCTCGCCCGACGTGGCCGCAATCATGCTGACCAATCCGAACACCTGCGGCCTCTTCGAGCCGCAAGTCATCGAGATCGCCGAAGCCGTGCATGCGGCTGGCGCGTTCTTCTACTGCGACGGGGCCAATTTCAACGCTATCATGGGCGTGGTGCGACCAGGCGATCTTGGGATCGACGCCATGCATATCAACCTGCACAAGACCTTCTCGACGCCGCATGGCGGGGGCGGGCCGGGCGCGGGTCCGGTCGTGCTCTCGGCAGCGCTGGCGCCGTTTGCGCCGGTGCCTTTCGTGCGCAGAGGCGAGCATGGGCTGGAGCTGGTGGAACACGAAGAGGGCCAGGCACTGGGGCGCATCACCGCCTTCCAGGGCCAGATGGGCATGTATGTCCGCGCGCTCACCTATATGCTCAGCCATGGCGGGGATGGCCTCGCCCAGGCGGCGCAGGATGCCGTGCTCAATGCCAATTACATCAAGGCGCGGCTGGCCCATGCCTTCTCCGTGCCGTTTGACGATTACCCGACCATGCATGAGGCGCTGTTCGATGACAGTTTCCTGGCCGGAACGGGTGTCACCACGCTCGATTTCGCCAAGGCGCTGATCGACGAGGGTTTCCACCCCATGACCATGTATTTCCCCCTGGTCGTGCATGGCGCCATGCTGATCGAACCCACCGAAAGCGAAAGCAAGCAGACGCTGGACCGCTTCTGCGCGGTAATGGAAGAACTGGCCGCCGATGCCAAGGCGGGTAATGCCGAGCGGTTCACCTCGGCGCCGATGAAGGCCCCGCGCCGCCGGCTGGACGAGACACGGGCAGCGCGCAGCCCGATCTTGAAGTGGGAAAAGCCGGAGGTTGAGCTGAAGGCAGCTGAATAGCGGGCATCGAAGTACCCCCTCCTACCCTCCCCCTGATAGGGGGAGGAACCGCCTTGTGACTAGAACTCGATCCAGTTCCAAGGGTGGAGATATCCCTCCCCCTATCAGGGGGAGGCTAGGAGGGGGTATCCCCACCCCCAGTTCTATCCCAGCTTCACCGCCCGCAACCCCAGAAACAGCGGAAACTCCCCGGCCGCCCGCCGATCAGCCTTGCTGTCCCCCTGCCCCGGCAGATCACTCACCTCCCTTATGTCGGTCAACGCCAGGCCTGCTCTGGCCAACGCTTCGGCATAGGCCCCGAGCGGGCGGTGATAGCTGCGGGTGGTACCGCTGGCATGGGATTGCATCGGCACGGCCAGCGGCGTCAGGTAGGAATCGAGGCGGCGGAACTTGAGGCCCCTGCCCTCATCCCAGCCCCAGCCGCTCTGGCGCGGCACGCGGAAACAGGGATGCAGCATAACCATGGCGAGCCGCCCGCCAGGCTTGAGCAGCCGGGCGGCATTGTCCATCGCATCCCCGAGCGGATTAATATCCTGAATGGAGAGCAGGAAACTCGCTCCGTCGAAGCCGCCCGCCGGCAGGTCGGCATGCCGTGGCAGATTGGTAGCATCTCCGACATGGAAGCGCCCGACCCGGCCGTGATTGCGCCGCGCCTCGGCAATGAGCTTTGGCGAGAGGTCCACGCCGATGAAACGGGCGCCGCGCGCGGCCACTGGCGGCGCGAGAATGCCCGGGCCGCAGCCCAGATCGGCAATATGCTCTCCGGCCCGTGGATCGAGCAATTCGAGCAACAGGGGCACGGCAAGGGTGCGGTGATAGCGGCTGCCATTGGTGCCGGTCCAACCGGCATACCAATGGGCGACAGCGTCCCAGCTCTGCGAGCGGGCGCGATTGAGGTTCTTTTTCATGGATGGTCTCAAAATCTCGAAAAGCTGTTCGAGAGATGAGACGGCGCCGGTTTCGGAATTTTGGCCCACAGCCTTTTGGCCAGAATCCCGCAGGCTCACGCCGGCCGCATGACGGCCGGGCGTTCAGTCATGGATCGGCACCGCCTTCAGGCGGTGCGGATGCGAATGGAAAAGAATGCGTTTTGGCTCATGGCAGGCTCCTTAGCCCGAAAGCGCAGCTGGCGCAATCAGCCCCTGGTGTCGAAGCCAACCCAGATGGTGATCTCCTCGCCGCCCAGATAGGGGATGGCGACATTTTCGATCACCTTGACGAATTCGGCCGATTGAGCCGGCGGAGTGATAGCCACCGGAATGGTGTATTTCTCCGAGAAGACAGCGGCGCCATTGCGCTCGACTGCAAAGCGGATCGGGGCATTGACGGTACTCTGGGAGCCAGCGGGGCCAAGCAGCACGCGGCCGACTACGCCCATATTGACGGTGATCAGGCCATTGGAAACCACGCAATTGCGTGAGCTCTCGTCGATCACGCCCTGGTATTGCAGGGCCTTGGGATCGCCGGTGCGGCCATTGCCGTAATAATACATGGCTTCCGAGCCGGCGCGCACCTTGATAGGCGGGCATTGGGTGGCGATGGCCGGCAGCGCATTGGTCTGGGCCTGGGCAATGGCGGCGGGAGTGGCGGTGGCGTTCTGCAGCGACTGGTTGGTCGCCGCGCTCTGGCCGCCGCCGAACATGCCGCCCATGGAACAGCCAGCCAGCAGAATAGCGAGGGGAGCGGCAGCGGAGAGGCGCAGCACGGGGAGGAAATTGGTCATCGAATTGGCTCCTTGCGCCTTGGGTCAGCCATTGGCCGTTTCGAGCGCCATCAGCATGGCGGGGGCACCGCTGGCATTGACGCCCGGGCCATCCTCGAGAAAGACCGCGTCGGCCTTGCCGTTGCGGAACAGGATCGAGGCGCGGGCAAAGCGCTTGCCCATGCCCGAACCCGAGAAATCCTTGGCGAGGCCCAGCGCTTCGGCCAGTTCGCCATTGCCATCGGCAATGAATTCGATTCTGCCGAGCGCGCCCGAGGCTTCAGCCCAGGCCTTCATCACATGGTGGTCGTTGACCGAGGCGCAGACGACCTTGTCGACGCCGGCGGCCTCAAGCTTACCGAGATTGGCGAGATAGCCGGGCAGATGATTGACATGGCAGGTTGGCGTAAAAGCGCCCGGCACGGCGAAGAACGCCACGGTGCCGCTGCCCAGAACCGCATCGCTGGTGGTGTCACTGGCGCCCTCTGCGCCAACAAGCTTGATCCGCACCGACGGAACCGGACTGCCACGTTCGATCATAAAAGGATATGCCCCATGCCTGAGCCGCCTGTGGCAGCCATTTCCCTCGAAAAGTCCAGTATCTCGGATAAGCGGCTTTTCCGCCGCATACAAGGCCTAATGGCCGATCCGATCCCGGTCCGGTTTCAGTCGCCCGAACCGGCAACGGTCCGTGTGACTTCAAAAGCTCCCATATCGGTCATGAATGTGAGCTGAACGTCCTGGCTTTCGAGGCCTATCGGCCCTTCCTTATCCAGGATCGGGATGAGGACTAGGTGTGGTTCCGGGCTTTTTTGCGGCGCGCCGAAGAGCGGTTCGCCACTGGCCGTGGCAACGATCAGCGAGGCGGGATCGAGACCCGGATCGGCCAGTTCGACGGCCAGCATGCGCTCGGCGGCACGATATCGCACCGCGCCAAGCGGCGGCTTTGCACCATCCCAGGGCACGGGGGCCAGCGCCAACGCCTGGCGGATGCGCAGCCCATTGGGCGCATCGGGCTCGGGATCGGCCAGCGGCAGCGAGAACCGCGCCTGGGCCGGCACGCAGATTTCCGAGCAGACGCCCAGGGTGGCGAAAATCTCGGCCTTGGGGGCCTCGCCTGTCACGGTCACCGCCACCGGCAGCACCAGGGGCCCATAATAGACATAGTCGAGATAGCCGTCCTTCTCATCCCGTTTGGGATAGGGCCAGACGATCTCTCCGCCGGCGACACCGGTCGAGCCGGCGAAGTCGAGCACGGTGGGCAGGCCCGTTTCGCCCGGCACGCGCCAATAAGTCTTGGTGGTCTCGGGCATCGAAATTTCGAGACCAAGCAGGGTCTGGCCATCGGGCTTGATCAGGCCCGAACTGATCAGCCGCAGCTTCACGCCGGGGGCAACTTCCTGCCATGGCGTTTCGCCCGCGAGGGCGGGTGTGAGCGTGGCGGCAAGGAGGGCAAGGGCGGAAAGAAACTGCATGAGCACAGCCATTAACGCAGGAGGAAGTGAAGAAATAGCTGACGCGCAATCAGGCCTTCGTGATGGCCGCATAACCCCTTTGCAAGCCGCGCGCCTTGTCGCATCGGACGAGTGGGCTTACAATTGGCTTCATGAATTCGCTTGAAGGCCAATTTCTGGTTGCCATGCCAGATATGGAAGATGAACGCTTCGCCGAAAGCGTCATCCTCGTCGTTGGCCATGGCAGCGAGGGGGCCATGGGCCTCGTGGTCAATCACGAATTGGCCAATCTGCGCTTTGCCGACATTATCGACGAACTCGATCTGGGCGATCCCGACGCGCTGATCCGCCTGCCCGATTCGATCCGCCAGGGCGCAGTCATGCGCGGAGGTCCGGTGGAAAAGGGGCGCGGCTTCGTGCTCCATTCGGCCGATTACACCAGCGGCAATAGCTACAAGGTTGGCGAGGGCATCTATCTCACCGCCACGCTCGATATTCTCAAGGCCATGGCTTTTGGCCCGCGTCCCAAGGCCAGCCTTTTCGCGCTGGGCTGCTGCGGCTGGGGTCCGGGGCAGCTGGAAGGCGAGATCAGCGACAATGGTTGGCTGACCATCCCCATTTCCCGCGACCTGGTGTTCGAAACCCCGGTCGAAGAGCGCTACAAGGCGGCGCTGGCGAGCCTGCATATTACACGAGCGAGCTTCAGCCCGGATGCGGGACACGCTTAGGGCGTTTCTGAGACTTCACCTCACCTAACGAAAACGCAGTCGCCTCCCTCGGGCTTGACCCGAGCTCCTTTGGCGATTCAGCGCCAGCGGTGAGTGACCCTCGGGTCGAGCCCGAGGGAAGCGATTTTTGGGACGGGGCTTCTGCCCATATCGCGGACCTACCGCGCCAATTGCGCCGCCAGTTTCTTGCCGAATTCCGCGCCGGTCATCGCGGCGCCAAAGGCGAAGCCCTGGGCGTAGCGGCAGTTGAGCTGGCGCAGGCGTTCGATCTCGTCCAGCGTTTCGACGCCTTCGGCAATGACCATGAGGTCGAGATCGGTCGCCAAGCCCACCACAGCCTTGATAATCGGCGCCTGGGTATGGGCGATACCGTTATCGTCGCTCATCTTGACGAAGGGTGCCGGGATTTTGATGGTGTCGAAGGGGAAGCGGTGCAGGTAGCTCAACGATGAATGGCCGGTGCCGAAATCGTCCAGCGCCAGACCCAGGCCCAGATTACGCAGCGCCTGCAGCATATAGGCGGAATGCTCAGGGTTGGTCATCACCTGGCTCTCGGTGATTTCGAGCTTCAAATGACGCGCCAATTCCTTGTCCTGGCTGACCAGGCTCCGCATGTCGTTGAGCAGGGTTTCGGTGGCCAACTGGCTGGGCGACAGGTTAACCGAGATGAAGAATTCCTCGGGCAGGCCCAGCGAGGTCATCCAGTCCTTGGCCTGAGCGGCCGATTGCTCGAAGGCGAGGCGCCCGAGCTTTTCAATCTGGCCGGAGCGTTCGGCCAGGGGCACGAATTCATCGGGATTGACCACGCCGCGGGTCGGATGCACCCAGCGCATCAAGGCTTCGGCGCCCACGAGCTGGCCGGTCTGGATGTCCATGACCGGCTGGAACTGCACATGCAGCTCGCCCTGCTTCATGCCGCGTTCAAGGTCTTCTTCGCTGGCGCGGTTATAGGCCGAAATGGAGCGGGCCGAAGCGCGATAGGCTTCGATGCGGTCGCCGCCCAGGCGCTTGGCGTAATACATGGCGAGCTCTGCGTCGCGCAGTACATCGGGTGCCGAGGCGGGGGCGCTGTCATAGATGGTGACGCCGATCGAGGCGGTCAGGGTCAGGTCGCGGTCGCCGAAATTGAACGGGGCCTTGAGTGCCTTGCGGATCTGTTCGGCGGTTTCCGCGATCTTGCCGGCGGCCTGCTCGGACGCCAGGATCACGGCGAATTGGTCGCCGGTGACGCGGGCGACGGTATCGAGCGGCCGCATTATGCGGGCGATGCGGCGGGAAATGGCCAACAGCACGGAATCGGCGGCCGAGTGGCCGATGCGTTCCTCAAGCTCCATGAAGCGGTCGATGTCGATAAGGAACACAGCCGGCTTGGTGCCGCCCGGTGTCCTCGCGCGCACCAGGGCGCGCTCCAGTCGGTCGAGGAAGAGCTGGCGATTGGGCAGGCCCGTAAGGCTATCGTGCACAGCATCATGCAGCAGGCGTTCGCGGGCGGCGCGGTCCTCGGTGACGTCCTGCAGGGTGCCGACGATGCGGTTGACCTGGCCGTCGCCGCCCAACACCGGTTTGACCCGCATGCGGAAGCTGCGATAGCTCCCATCGTGACCGGCTATTCGCATATCGGCCGAAACCTTGCCGCGGCGCAGCTCGACCAAGGTGTCGAAAGCCGTGCGGAAGCGGTCGCGGTCGTCGGGGTGGACGCGATCGAGCCACCGCTTGATGGCGCCGCGCAATGCGCCGCGTTTTTCGCCCAAGCGGGTCGCCAATTCATCTGACACCGAGACGCGGTCGCGCTCGATATTCCAGTCGAAGACGAAATCGCCCGAGCCGGTGAGCGCCAGGGCGCGGCGCTCAACTTCGGACAGCGTGCCGACCGACACCTGTCCCTCGGAGAAGGCGTGCTGCACCGCGGTAAAGCCCAGCAACATGACAATAAGCACCAGCCCGCCACCCACGGCCGGTTGAGCCACGTCGTTGGAGACCTGACCCGAAATCACCAGCCAGGAATAGAACAGCCAGGAAATCAGGATGATCCAGGTGGGCACCAGCAGCACGGCGCGATCATAGCCGCGCAGCGCCAGCAGCAGGATGAGGAAGAAGCCGGAAAAACCGAGCATGGCCAGCACCAGCCGGGCAATGGTGGCGGCGATGGCGGGCTGGAAGAAGGCAAAGGCGAAGAGCGCCAGAAACAGGGCGGCAAGACCCAGCGCCAAATGGATGAAGCGCAGATGCCAGCGATGTAGGTTCAAATAAATGAACAGGAATCCGGCTAATGTGGTGGCTATGCCCGCCTCGGAAGCCGCGCGCAGGGGCTGCATTCCTCCCGCCGGAATGCCAAGCAGGCGGCCCAGCACGCCGAAATCAATCAGCAGATAGACCAGCACGGCCCAGGCAAAAGCCGCCGTAGCCGGGAACACGCCGCGCCCCTTGACCACGAACATGATGGTGAGGAACACCGCGGCCAGCGAGGCCACGCCCAGCACCACGCCGCGGAACAGGGTGAAGGAGTTCACATAGTCGCGATAGGGATTGGGCTGCCACAGATAAAGTTCGGGCAATTGGGCCGAGGAGAGTTCGGCCACGAAAGTCACCGTAGCGCCGGGATCGAGCGTGATCTCGAAGACATCGGCCTCGCTGTCGGTCAGCTTGACCGGACGGATGCCGGCGCTGGGAGTCAGCGCCTTGAGGCGGTCATTGCCGAGATCTGGGTTGAACACGCCGGAATTGGGCAGACGAAAAAATGGTGCCACCAGCAGCCGCTCGATCTGCTGGTCGCTTTCATTGCGCAGCGCAAAGAGCGCAAAAATCGGATTGGTCCCCTGCTCGCTCGCCAGCACTTCGATGCGGCGAATGATGCCGTCTTCGCCCGGCGCGGTCGACAATTGCACGCGGCCATCGGTGCCCGGGACGATTTCGACCACGGCGGACAGATTGACGGCGTTGACGTCTTCGGGGACCGAGATGACTTCAAAGGCGGCGGATGGCGCGATGGTGAGGAGCGAAACCGCAAGCCACATCGCGAGTGCAAAGAGAGGACGCATCAGGGCCGACTATATCCTGTGGTAGGCTTCATTATGGCAGCGATCCAGCGGGGCCGCGTTAACGACCCGCGCGCCGAAACGGCTTCGTCTTGGCGGGAGCCCTCTTTGGTAGCGGGGATTGAGGCAGGCGACAAGATTGGCGACGTGTTGCCGAATGGCAACGGCACACCGGCTAACAGGTGGCGATGGTCAGGGATGTGCCCGCATAGCCTGAGCGAGCGACGTTGTCGCAGAGTTCGGACCATTCGCAACCGGCACAGGCGGGGCGAATCTGGCCGGTGGAAAATGCACCGCGCAAGCTGGCGAGCATGGTCGTATTGAGGTGAAAGGGCCCTGTCAGGTCGATATGCGGGGCGAGCAAATCGGCGACGGCAAGCCGCGCCAGGCGGTCTCGCTCGATAACGCTATCGTTATGGCAATGGGGCTGGCCGGTGGCCAGCAGGGGGGCGCAGACATCGTCCGGGCCGGCAACCAGCTCGATGGTTTCGCCCGCGCCGAGGCGAGCGATGATGATGTCGTAATTGGCAGTGAAGGCAGGGGTATACCCCCTGCCGACATAGGTGAGCATGCAGAGCAGGTGATGGGCCCGCAGCTTGACGGTCAACGCTTGACCACGCGCTGCAGACCGGCCAGCGCTGCCGCGCCGAGCACGGACTTGAGCACCGCACCAACCAGGAAGGGCGCAACGCCGTGGATGAAGGCCTGTTCGGCGCCGATCATCACCGCAAGCCAGGCGCCGCCCAGGGCGAGGCAGGCGGCGTTGCCGGCAAGAGCCGCGACAAAGGCAAGAACCGGCCGCTGACCATTCCAGCCGCGTTCGGCCAGCCAGCCGACCAGGGCACCGGCAAACGGGAAGGCAAAGAGATAACCGGCGGTGGGCCCAACGAAATGGATCGCGCCCGCGGCGCCGCCCGAAAGGACCGGCAGGCCGATTGCCCCTTCGATCAGCCAGGCCGTGATGGTGATGCCGCCAAGGCGCCAGCCATAAAGCGCGCCCACCATGGCGACGGCGAAGGTCTGCATGGTCATGGGCACCGGCACCATGGGCACTTCGACATAGGACGAAAGCGCCAGGAACAGCGTGCCAAGAACGACGGCGGCGACCTGCCAGACCAGGGGCCGGTCAGCCAGACGCAGTGGGCTGAAACCGGAATGAGATGCGGTGGCCAGAGAGTTCATATTCGATCCTTGCAGAATTATAGATAATTTTTGAAGATGATCTATTAAACGGACTTTTGGATGCCGGGGCAAGGGGGAATTGGGAGTGGGTCGGAGATCGGATCCCCTCACCCCACTATCGTAAAAACCTTCCGCGTCTGGCCGGAGGCCGTTCGCACGGGTTTCTGGCCGATCCAGCGGACATGACGCGCCAGCACGGTCGCGGCTTCCTCCACATCCCCTGCTCTCAGGGCGGCGAGGATAGCCAGGTGATCGTGGTCGGTGCGCGCTTCCCAGGCCGATCGCCAGGCGGCGAAGAGAAAGCGGGCACTGACGGCATGCAGGTCATCGATCGCCGCCAGCAGGCGCGGCATGCCGCAGGGGGCCAGCAGAGTGCGGTGAAACAGGCGGTTGGCCGCCTCCCAGGAGGCGACGTCGGGGGACTTGTCGCCAGCATAGGTCGCCTGTTCGGCAGCATCGAGAATGGCCGTGGTCAGATGCGGCGCGGCGTGACGCAGGGCCAGCACTTCGAGGGCGGCGCGCATCTCGGCCACTTCCTTGACTTCGGCCAGATCGAAGGCGGCGACACGCACGCCACGGCGCGGCTCGCTGATCGCTAGGCCCTGAGCCTCGAGCCGCCGGAAGGCCTCGCGCACGGGCACGTGGCTGGCGCCGAATTCGGCCGCGATATGATCCTGTCGCAACCGCGCGCCCGGCTCGAGCACGCCGGCGATGATCCGCTCGGCCAGAACCTTGCTGATCCGGACGGCAATGGTGTCATCTTTGGGCTGGGGCATGATTTTATAGATAGTTTATCGCGCTGCGATTTGTCGAGGCAGCTCTGAGGGCGAAAGCCGATTGACGCTAAACCGTGCGCCGCAGATATCGCGCGTTTTCGTAGCGTTCCTTGGTCAGGCCGAACAGTACATGGTCTTCCCAGCGGCCGTTGATCTGCAGGTATTTTTCGGCAAAACCTTCTTCGACAAAGCCGTTCTTTTCCAGCACGCGGCGCGAGGCGGCATTGCCGGGCAGGAAGGCGGCGTGGATGCGGTGCAGGTCGAGCGTGTCGAAGATGAAGGGGAGGCTGGTGGCGACGGCCTCGCTCATCAGTCCCTGGCCGGCAAAAGGCTGGCCCATCCAATAGCCCAGATTGACGAATTGGGCGGCCCGGCGCCTGATATTGGAGAGCGTAATGCCGCCCACCAGCGTCGCGCCCTGATCGGCGAAGATGAAGAAGGAATAGTCACTCCCCTCCTCCGCCTCTTCGCGCGCGCGCCGCACCCGCGCGGCAAAGACGCGGCGGTTGAGATCGGCTTCGGTCCAGCGCGGCTCGAACGGCCGCAGGAAATCGCGGCTGGCCCGGCGCAGCTCGTGCCAGGCCTCGAAATCAGCCATTTGCGGCAGGCGCAGCAAGACCCGCCGCCCGCGCAGGGCGATCAGCGGGGCTGGCGATGACCAGGGCCAAAGCATGGGCCGGTGCGCTCCTCAGCGCTTGAGATGGTCGCCGATGGCGCCGACATCGACCAGCCGATCGACCGGCCCGATGCCGGCCAGAGTTGGCGCCCCGGCGGTAAAGATCTGCTCGGCGACATCCTGCACCCGCTTGGCGGTGATGGCATTGATACGATCGACGGTTTCCTGCATCGGGATCGGACGACCCCACAATATCTGCTGGCGCGCCAATTGTCCGGCCCGTGCCGAGGGGCTTTCGAGCGACATCAGGAGCCCTGCGCGAATCTGGTTGCGGACGCGAATGACTTCCTCGTCGGTGATCGATTGGGTGGCGCGCTTGAGCTCGTCGAGTACGACGGGCACCAGATCGGCCACTTCGTCCTCGCCCGTCGCCGCCGCCACGCCGAACACGCCGCTATCGGCAAAGGCCCAGTGGAAGGAATAGACCGAGTAGCATAGGCCGCGCTTTTCGCGCACTTCCTGGAACAGGCGCGAGCTCATGCCGCCGCCCAGGATGGAGGCAAGCACCTGGGCTGCGTAAAAGCCATCGGCATTATAGGCGCGGCCTTCGAAGCCGATGACGATATGGGCCTGTTCGTGGTCGGAAATCAGCCGCTCTTCGCCGCCCAGATATTCGGCGCGCTGGGGCGCGGGGGCACCATTGGGCTTGAGGGTGGCAAAGCGCTGCTGGGCGACTTGCACCAATTCGTCGTGATCGACATTGCCCGCCGCCGCCATCACCATGTGGTCGCCCACATAATTGCGGTTCATATATTTGCGGATGGTGTCGGGGTTGAATTCGCGCACCGAATCCACTGTGCCCAGAATCGTGCGGCCGATGGGCTGGGTGGGAAAGGCCGCTTCCTGGAACAGATCGAAGACGTGATCGTCGGGATTGTCCCGCGCCGCGCCGATTTCCTGCACGATGACCTGCTTTTCGCGGGTCAGCTCGTCATCCTCGAAACGGGAATTCTGCAGGATATCGGAGAGGATATCGGCGGCCAGCACCACATCTTCCTTGAGCACGCGGGCGAAATAGCCGGTGTGCTCGATGGAGGTCGCCGCGTTGAGATCGCCACCGACATTTTCGATGGCCTCGGCGATTTCCAGCGCACTGCGGGTCGTCGTGCCCTTGAAGGCCATGTGTTCGAGCAGGTGGGAAATGCCGTGTTCGGCCTTGCGCTCGCAGCGCGCACCGGCCTTGACCCAAACCCCGAGCGAAGCGCTCTCCAGGTGCGGCATGTCGTCGGTCAGCACCACCATGCCGTTATCGAGGGTCGTTGATTGTAGGCTCAAATGGGTCCTCCTGGCACGGCGCGACCCGGAGGCCGCATGTGCCCCAAAGTCGTCCTAGGCAGCGCGCGTACGCGCTGCAATGAAGTTTTCGACCACCGACTGGTCATTGGCAAGCACGGTCAGGCGCTCTTCGCGGCCATAGAGATCGGCAAGCCAGGCCGGCAGAGCCGGTTCGATGCCCGAGGCATCCTTGACGGCGGCAGGGAATTTAGCGGGATGAGCGGTGGCCAGCGTGACCATGGGGGTTGCCGACCATGCCTGCACCCGGGCCACATGCACGCCAACGGCGGTATGGGGATCGAGCAGGTAACCGGAATTCTTGAGCGTTGCGGCAATGGTCGCGCGGGTCTCGGCCTCGCCGGTGGTACCAGCGGCAAAGTCGCGGCGGATATTGGCCAGCGCCGCTTCCGGCAGCGCAAAGCCGCCGGACTGCTTGAGGCTATCCATCATGCGCATGACCGATTTCGCGTCACGCCCGGCCGCCTCGAACAGCAGCCGCTCGAAATTGGAGGAGATCTGGATATCCATGGAGGGGCTGATGGTGGGCGAGACCCCCTCCATCTCGTAGCGCCCGCTATCCATGGTGCGGCGAAGGATATCATTGGCATTGGTGGCGATGATCAGCCGCTCGATCGGCAGGCCCATGGCCCTGGCGCAATAGCCGGCAAAGATATCGCCGAAATTGCCGGTGGGCACGGTGAAGCTCACCTTGCGGTGCGGGCTGCCCAGCGATACGGCGGCGGTGACGTAATAGACGATCTGCGCAACGATGCGGCCCCAATTGATAGAATTGACGCCCGAGAGGCGCACCGAATCGCGGAAGCGGTGATTGTTGAACATGGCTTTGACCAGGTTCTGGCAATCGTCGAACGTGCCCTCGAGGGCAATATTATGCACATTGGCATCGAGCACTGTGGTCATCTGCAGGCGCTGCACCGGAGAGGTGCGGCCGAGCGGATGGAGGATAAAAATATCGGTGGTGTCGCGGCCGCGGAAGGCTTCGATGGCGGCCGAGCCGGTATCGCCCGAGGTGGCGCCGACAATGGTGGCGCGCAGGCCACGCTCGGCCAGGATGTGATCCATGATGCGGCTGAGGAATTGCATGGCGACGTCCTTGAACGCCAAAGTGGGACCGTGGAACAGCTCGAGCACGAAATGATTGGGTTCCAGCTCCACCAGCGGGGTCACCGAAGGGTGGCGGAAGCCGGCATAGGCCTCATCGATGATGGATTTGAGCTTGGCCGGGGCAATTTCGCCATCGACGAAACGGCTGATGATGTCGAAGGCCACATCGGCATAGGGCTTGCCGGCATAAGAAGCGATATCGGCGGCGCTGAGCTGGGGCCAGCTTTGCGGCACATAGAGCCCGCCATCAGCGGCAAGACCGGCCAGAACTGCATCGGAGAAGCCGAGCGCCGGCGCCTGGCCGCGCGTGGAAACAAACTGCATCGAAGGGGAAGGCCCTTTTTAGAATTGTTGCAACCTAGTCAAACGGGGACTGAACCGCAAGTTTGATGGAGGGGTGTCTTCCCCTCTCCCCTTGAGGGAGAGGGGGCGGCATTTCTGCGTTCAGCAGAAATGACAGGGTGAGAGGTGCTGCGCTCGCCCATGCCAGAACGCCGAAAGAGACCCCTCATCCGCCCTTCGGGCACCTTCTCCCTCAAGGGGAGAAGGTAACCTCTCGACATCCCGCCTAGCCGCCCCGTCGCTGTCGCCACAGCCAAAACCCGAGCATGACCACGGCCACCACGGCAAAGCCGTACCAGGTATAGGCATAGCCCAAATGATTGTTGGGGAATTCCACCACTGTCTCGCCGCCTTGCGGCAGCTGGCCGGGGGCGCCGGCGGGGAGGTCGACATAGAAAGGCGCAAAGGGCGCAAGCGCGGGATCGACCAGCTTGGCGAGGCGCTGGGGATCGCGGACCCATTCGATGCGGTCCGAAGTATTGGCTTCGGGCGTCATGAAGCCGGCTTTTTCGCCGGGGCGGAAAAGGCCGGTAATCGTCACCTGCCCGGTTTCGCCTTCCGGATCGGTGACGGCGGCTTCCTGAAAGGCCTCGGGCACGAAGCCGCGATTGACGAAGACGGTGCCGCCATCCGCCAGGGCAAAGGGCGTCACCACCCAATAGCCGGGGCCCGAGGCGGGTCCGCGGGCATTGGCAAGGCTGGTGAAAACGGTGACCGTCTGGTTGTAGCGGAAGGCGCCAGTGAGCGAGACGGGCTGGAAATTGAGCGCTTCGAGATTGAGGCCCTCCCAGCTTTCAGCATCTGGAACGGAAATGGGCGCTGCGGTCAGCCGCGCGTCGACAGCGGCGATGAGGGCTTCCTTTTCGGCCAGCCGATGCATCTGCCAAGTGCCCAGCCAGACGCAGACGCCGGCAAGGATCAGCATCAGCACGGCAAAGCCCCAGGTCATAAGCGGGCCGAGGCGGCCTTGTGCGGGGGCGCTCATTGGTGTCCCTCATGCGCATCGTGCCGGTATTGCAGGGCGACCATGGTGGCCTTGAAGGGCGGCAGCAGAGCCAGCGACAGGATCAGCGTCGCCGGTATCCACAGGATCAGGTGGACATAGGGCGGCGGATTGAACATGGCGCCGACCACCAGGGCCAGCGCGACGATCAGCGGGGCCACGAGGAAAATCACGAAAATGGCCGGGCCGTCGCCGCTATCGGCAAAGGCCAGGTCAAGCCCGCAGGCCGAGCAGACCGGCGCAACCTTGAGATAGCCTTTGAACAGCTTGCCCTGGCCGCAGCGCGGACAGCGGCAGAGCAGGCCCGCCTTGAAGGGGGAGATTTGGGTCATGATGGTCCCCGGAAGAAATTGGGGCGCGGCCCATAAGACCGCGCCCCCGCAGATTTCCCGTTCGCTCTTTTAGTGGTTGAGCGCCACGCCCCAGGAACCCCAGATATAGACCGAGGCAAAGAGGAAGAGCCACACCACGTCCACGAAGTGCCAGTACCAGGCGGCGAATTCAAAGCCCAGGTGACGTTCGGGGGTGAAATCGCCACGCTCGGCGCGGATCAGGCAGACGGCGAGGAAAATGGTGCCGATCAGCACGTGGAAGCCGTGGAAGCCGGTCGCCATGAAGAAGGTGGCGCCATACATATTGCCGGCGAAGGAGAAGGCGGCCTCGGAATATTCGATGGCCTGGACGGTGGAGAAGAGCACGCCCAGGGCAATAGTCAGCGCCAGGCCCCAGCGCAGGCCCTTGCGGTCGCCTTCGAGCAGGGCATGGTGCGCCCAGGTAACGGTCGTGCCCGAGGTGAGCAGGATCAGCGTATTGAAGAGCGGCAGGTGGAAGGGGTCGAACAGTTCGACCCCGACCGGCGGCCAATGTCCGCCGGTGGCAGCGACGCGGGCATATTGCTCGACATCGTCGAAGCGGAAGAAGCCGTCGAAATAGGCCCAGAACCAGGCGACGAAGAACATCACTTCCGAAGCAATGAACAGCATCATGCCATAGCGGTGGTGCATCTGGACCACGGGGGTATGGTCGACGCCGTTATTGGCTTCCTTCACCACATCGGCCCACCACATATAGAAGCTGTAGAGCACACCAACGAGGCCGATGAAGAAAATCCACGGCGTCCAATGGTGCATCCAGGACACAGCGCCGATGGCAAAGACCAGCAGGCTCACCGACATGACGAAGGGCCATGGCGAGGGCTCGACCATATGGTAGTCGTGATTCTTGGCTATTGCCGACATGGTTCAGCTTCCCCCGTTATCTGAAGCGTAGAAGGTGTAAGAGAGGGTGATCTCTTTGATGGTGTCGAGCTCACGATTGTCGTCGAGCTCGGGATCGACGAAGAACACGATCGGCATATCCACGGTCTCGCCGGGCTGCAGCGTCTGCTCGGTGAAGCAGAAGCATTCGATCTTGTTGAAGTAGACGCCGGCCTTTTCGGGCGAGACGTTGAATATGGCCATGCCCGTGATCGGCTTGTCCGAATGGTTGGTGGCGACGTAATTGACCGTGTCGACGGCGCCGATCCGGTCGGTTACGGGTGCGGCTGCCTTGACGGTCCAATTGAGGTCGGAGGACACGTTGGAATCGAAGCGCACCGACATTTCGCGGGCAATGACGCCCTTGGGATTGCTCTCGGCCTTGCCGGGGGTGCCGCCGAAACCGGTCACCTGGCAGAAGAGCTGGTAGAGCGGCACCGAGGCATAGGCGAGCCCCACCATGCCGGCGGCCAGCGCCAGGCACATGAGGCCGATACGCTTGTTGCGGCGTGCGGCATCGGCGAATGAGGAGTGGGAGAGATCGGCCATCAGAGCGCCCGGTCGAACAGGGCCGGTCCCATCTTGACGATGGTCAGCACATAAAAGGTCAGGGCGAAGAGGGCCAGGCCCAGCGCCAGAGCAATCGAGCGGCGGCGGCGCACCTTGGCGCGGGCAGCTTCGATCTCGGGCGGCAGGACCACCACTTCACGGATTTCGTCGGGAGCACTCATCAGCCAAACATCCCAAAACGCACGAGCAGGTTGTCGGCCAGCAGGGCAAAGAACAGAACGAACAGATAGCTCAGGGAATAGTTGAACACGACGCGCGCGGCCTTGCGCATCGGCACGTCTTCCCTGGTGCGGTAGAGCCGCCAGGCCAGGAACAGGAAGGAAGCCCCGGTGATCACCGCGACACTGGTATAGATCGCGCCGGTAAAGCCGAGCCAGGTCGGCAGCAGGGCCGAGGCGGCGAGCAGCACGGTATAGAGCAGGATCTGCAGCTTGGTGGAGGCTTCACCCGCCACATTGGGCATCATGGGCACGCCGGCGGCGCCGTAGTCGCTCTGCTTATAGAGCGCCAGGGCCCAGAAATGCGGCGGCGTCCAGAGGAAGATGATGAGGAACAGCGCGACGCTTTCCAGCGAGATCGAGCCGGTTACGGCGGCCCAGCCCACCATGGGCGGGAAAGCGCCGGCAGCGCCGCCAATGACGATGTTCTGCGGCGTCGAGCGCTTGAGCCACATCGTATAGATGACGACATAGAAGAAGATAGTGAAGGCCAGGAGCCCGCCGGCGACCCAATTGGTCGCAAGGCCCAGAAGCGCCACCGAAAAGACCGAGAGCACGCAGCCAAAGACCAGGGCTTCGCCCTTGGTGATGCGGCCAGCCGGAATGGGCCGGTTGGCCGTGCGGCTCATGATGGCGTCGATATCGGCGTCATACCACATATTGAGCGCGCCCGAGGCCCCTGCCCCGATGGCGATGCAGACAATGGCGATAACAGCGACGATCGGATTGATCGTGCCGGGCGCGACCACAAGGCCGACAATGGCGGTGAAGACAACCAGCTGCATGACGTTCGGCTTCAGGAGCGCGAGGTAGTCCTCCACGCGCGCCTCGCCCGTCAATGCGGGCGCCTTCCGATTGTCATGAATATAAGCCACTGGCTCTGCCTTTATCCGGGATTGGGCCGCGCATACGCGGCCCGGTGGTTCGTTTTTGTTGCGCTTAGTGCGCGTTGGTCGAGTCGATCTTGGGGAGCGTGGTGAACTGGTGGAAGGGCGGAGGCGAGCTCAGCGTCCATTCCAGCGTGGTTGCACCATCGCCCCAGGGATTGTCGCCGGCCGGGCGCTTCTTCCGGGCTGCTTCCCACATAGCATAGAAGAAGATCAGCATGGCGACGAAGGTGATGTAATAACCGATCGAGGAGACGCGGTTGAAGAAGCCAAACGCATCCGGATAGTCGATATAGCGGCGCGGCATGCCGGCCAGGCCCAGGAAGTGCTGCGGGAAGAAGATCAGGTTGACGCCCACGAACATGACCCAGAAATGGGCATTGGCGAGCTTCTCGCTGTACATCCAGCCGAACATCTTGGGGTACCAGTAGTACCAGGCCGCAAAGATCGAGAACACGGCGCCCAGCGACAGCACGTAGTGGAAGTGGGCCACCACATAATAGGTGTCGTGCAGGGCACGGTCCGCACCGGCATTGGCCAGCACCACGCCCGTCACACCGCCAACGGTGAACAGGAAGATGAAGCCGATGGCCCAGAGCATGGGCGTGCGGAAGGTGATGGAGCCGCCCCACATGGTGGCGATCCAGGAGAAGATCTTCACACCTGTCGGCACCGCGATGACCATGGTGGCAGCCACGAAGTAGCGCTGCACATCCAGGCTCAGGCCGGTCGTATACATGTGGTGCGCCCACACGACGAAACCGACAAAGCCGATGGCCACCATGGCATAGGCCATGGCCATGTAGCCGAAGACCGGCTTGCGGCTAAAGGTAGAGACGATGTGGCTGATCACCCCGAACCCGGGCAGGATCATGATATAAACTTCAGGGTGACCGAAGAACCAGAACAGATGCTGGAACAGCACGGGGTCGCCGCCCTGATCGGGCTTGAAGAAGCTGGTGCCGAAATTGCGGTCGGTCAGCAACATGGTGATGGCGCCTGCGAGCACCGGCAGGGCCAGCAGCAGCAGGAAAGCGGTCACCAGGATCGACCAGGCAAACAGCGGCATCTTGTGCAGCGTCATGCCCGGAGCGCGCATGTTGAAGATGGTGGTGATGAGGTTGATGGCGCCCAGGATCGAGGAAATACCCGAAACGTGCAGGGCCAGAATGGCGAAATCGAGCGCCGGGCCGGGGTGGCCGGTGGTCGAAAGCGGGGGATAGACGGTCCAGCCGCCACCAAAGCCGAGCGCACCAGCGCCGGCGCCTTCGAAGAAGAGGCTCATCAGCAGCAGGATAAAGGCCGGCGGCAGGAGCCAGAAGGCGATATTGTTGATGCGCGGGAAGGCCGTGTCGGGCGCACCGATCATCAGCGGGGCGAAATAGTTGCCGAAGCCGCCAAAGGTGGCGGGCATCACCACGAAGAACACCATGATGAGGGCATGCGCGGTGGTGAACACATTATACATGTGCTTGCCGGCATCGAGCGCGGCATCGCCATCGACGCCATAGGACATGGCGGCCAGGCCGTGGAAAATCTGGATGCCCGGCTCCTGCAATTCCATGCGCATGACGCCGGAGAGCAGGCCGCCGATGATGCCGGCGACGATCGAGAAGATCAGATACATCACACCAATGTCTTTGTGATTGGTGGAGTAGACCCAGCGGCGCCAGCCGGTGGGCTGGTGCGCATCATGGGCGTGGTCGTGTCCCGTGGCGTGGGCTTCGAGGTGAGCGATGTCGGCCATTGTACTAAGTGTCCCCTAAGCCTTACTGGAGCGCCGCAAGCGTGGCATTGGCGGCGGCGTAATCCCCACCCTTGAAGGCCGCGATAAAGGCCGCGAATTCGTCCTTGGTCACGACGCGGATCGCGATCGGCATGAAGGCGTGATCCTTGCCGCACAGTTCCGAGCACTGGCCATAATACACGCCGGTTTCGCGGGCGTTGAACCAGGTTTCGTTGAGGCGTCCGGGCACGGCGTCGATCTTGATGCCGAAGGAGGGCACGGCGAAGGCGTGGATCACGCCGGTCGGATCGGCCGTGACTTCGAGACGCACGGTGGTATCGACCGGAACGACCAGTTCATTGTCGACAGCCAGCAGGCGCGGCTGGTTCGGCTTGGTGGCGAGGCGGCCAGCGGCGCCATCTTCCTGCAGCATCACCGAGGTCAGCGCGAGGTCCTGATCGACATATTCATAGTCCCAGTACCATTGCTGGCCGATGGCCTTGATGGTCAGCTCGGGAGCGGGAACCTCGACTTCGCCGAACGAGAAAATGTTGGCGCCGAGATATTTACGCTCGCCATCGGGCGTTGTCAGCTGGTCGCTGAGTACGCCGAAGGAGGGGATGGCGATGACGATCAACACCACGATGGGCAATACGGTCCACACCACTTCGACCAGCGTATTGTGGGTGAAGCGGGCCGGGTTCGGATTGGCCTTGGCATTGAAGCGCACGATCACCACGATCAGCAGCGCCAGCACGAAAAGCACGATCAACGTGATCGTCCACATCAGGATGCCATCATGGAAAGCCGTGATGGAATCCATGATCGGGGTCACGGAACGCTGCAGATGAAACTGACCGGGGAGGGGGTGTCCCGCCGTATAGCCCGCTTCCTCCGTCGCCTGTTGGGCGGCGGCGAGGGCTGGCATCAGCGCCATGGCGGCTGCCGACACGGCTCCCATCCCTTTCAAGAACTGTCCGGTCACCACTTAACCCCCTAATCGACTGTCGTTGGTGCACACGCGCCAAGGATTGAGGGGTAAAAACAGCGGCATAGCTACGCCGCCCCGACTCAACCTCGGAGCGCAAAAACTCTGCGCAGACCTAAATCACATCACAATGACGGAGTCTATTGCGGCGATTGGGCCCTGTGCTGCGTCATAATGTTCCCCCGAGATGAGCAAACGCCTCACCCTTGCCGTAGTTTTCCCAGCATATTCCCAATGAATCCGGGCTTTGGTTGACTTGCCCCCTCCCCTGTTGGAAACAGTTGTAACCTCACGCGGGCGCCCGATTCGTTCAGGAGAATTGATAGAGTGAAGCTGAATTTGAAGCGTCTGGCCGTTGGCGGCCTTGCCCTGCTGGCTCTGGCTGGCGCGAGTGGCCCTTCGGCGGCGCAGGGTGTCGTCAAGGCGCAGTATGGCGATTGGCAGATGAGCTGCGATACCCCGCCGGGCGCCAGCTTCGAGCAATGCGCGATCATCCAGAACGTGATGGCGGAAGATCAGCCCAATGTGGGCCTTTCCGTCATCGTGCTGCGCACCGCCGATCGCGAAGCGCGGCTGCTGCGGGTGCTGGCGCCGCTTGGCGTGCTGCTGCCGAACGGGCTGGGGCTTAATATCGATGGCCAGGATATGGGCCGGGTCGCCTTTGTGCGCTGCCTGCCCAATGGCTGTGTCGCCGAAGTGGTGCTGGATGACAGCATGATCGAGACGCTGTCGGCCGGCAAGGAAGCGATTTTCGTGGTGTTCAAGACGCCAGAGGAAGGCATCGGTATTCCGGTGTCGCTCAA
Organism: Devosia yakushimensis; assembly: GCF_030159855.1. Lineage (NCBI taxonomy): Bacteria > Pseudomonadati > Pseudomonadota > Alphaproteobacteria > Hyphomicrobiales > Devosiaceae > Devosia > Devosia yakushimensis. Next base: position 2,817,425 of record NZ_BSNG01000001.1, read on the forward strand.
TGGCTTCAAGGACGGGTTTGCCCAACTCCCCTGAGTGGCGAGGTATCCATGACCGAGGAACGCCGTGCCGCCCCACGCCAGCGTGTGCTCAAGGGCGGCAGAATCGTCATCAATGACGGGTTCTCGACCTTTCAATGCACGGTGCGCAATCTGTCGGAAGCGGGCGCACGGCTCAAGGTCGCCAGCATTATCGGCATTCCCGACACGTTCGATCTAGCCATGGATGACGGCCGCAAACATGCCTGCACGGTGGTTTGGCGGACGGCGAATGAAATCGGCGTCAAGTTCGGCTGAGACCGCCACATCATTCTCGCTCTCCACGACGTCATTCCCGCGCAGGCGGGAATCCACTCTTCAAGTGGCTCGAGAAAGAAGGAATGGATTCCCGCCTGCGCGGGAATGACGTTGTTACTGGCGGGAGCTGCTTTCCCAAAAAAACAAAAAAGCCGGACAAGTGCCTTGGCACCGTCCGGCAAGTCATCAGGAAACGGGACCGGCGGCAAAACCGGCCCGGGAGATGGCACGAGCACTCCAAAAAATGTCCGTACCAACAAGGTGGCGCCGGCCGCATGGGTAGCCGGCGCAATTCAATGACTGAGCGAGGGAGTGTTCCGGGAGGAATCGGAACATGCGCTTCAGCCTCAAGTGATGCCGCCCCGATTTCGTCGGAAACATGGCAGCCAGATTTCCTGGCTTAGCGCCGGGCGTTGCCGGCGCGGGCGGCGTTGAGCGCCAGGCTGGCGGCGGCGCCTTTGCTGCGCATCGCTTCCACTACGTCGTGGCGGCTGATGCCCAGGTCGCGCAGGCGCTCGGAATCGAGTTCGAGCAGGCCCAGCAACGCGGTCCGGCGGGTTCGGGCTGCTTGTGCCTTGGCGATCCAGCGCATGAATGCGGCAAACGGATTGAGAGGCGTGGCGGCCACGACTGACCGCTCGCCGGAAAGCGAGAGAGCCATTTTAGTCTCCAAAGATGTGGTTGTGCCGAAGGGAGCCGGCTGGGGAAGGCGCGAAGGACGATCCGCGTCTATGATGATAGGAATACCGCGCTGGACTTCCATTCGTCCAACAAATAGATTTCATCCTTACTATCAATTTGAGTGATGGGATTAGGTGATGACCACGCCCCTCGATCTCGACCAATTGCAGAGCTTCTGCGCCATTGCCGATTGCGGCAGCTTCACCGAGGCTGCCCGCCGGGTGAACAAGACCCAGTCGGCCGTATCGATGCAGATCAAGCGCCTCGAAGAGCGGCTGGGCCAGCCGCTTTTGACGCGGGACGGCCGTTCGGTGTCGCTGACCCATCACGGGGAAGCGCTCTATGCCAGGGCACGCCGCATGCTGCGCACCAATGCGGAAATTCTCGACCATTTCTCCGATGGCGACCTGGCGGGCTCGATCCGTTTCGGGGTGCCCGACGATTATGCCGTGCGCCTCTTGCCGGTGATCCTCTCCAGCTTCCAGCGCACTCATCCCAAGATCGCGGTGGATGTGGCCTGCATGGCTTCGGAGGAATTGCTGGCCGGCATGAAGACCGGGCGTTACGACCTCATCGTCTTCACCCAGGGCACTGACCAGAATTACGGCGAGCTGTTCCGTACCGAAAAGATGTTCTGGGTGGCCAGCCATGGCGGACGGGCTCTCGCCAGCGAGCCACTGGCCATTGCCTGCGGCCCGGCCTGCTGCATCTGGCGCAAGGACGCCATGGAAGCGCTGAACCGCAACGGCACCGATTACCGCATCGCCTACACCTCCTCCAATGCCACGGCCATTTCGAGCGCCGTGCTGTCCGACCTTGCGGTGGGGTTCCTCCCAGAAAGCGCGATGCAGCCGGGCATGCGTGTAGTCAGCGAGGATGTCGGCCTGCCGCGCCTGGCCGATGCCGAAATCGCGCTGATGCGGGCCAGCCACGCCTATGGCGGCATTTATGATGCCCTGGCCAATCATATCGTGCATTCCATGGGCAATCTCGACGCCGTCCCGGTGCATGCGGACGCGGCGGAGTAGGCGCCGACTCATCTGGCTATGTCTCTCCCTCCCACCGTTTCTCCCTCGGGCCTGACCCGAGGGAAAACAGTGGGTGTGGACAGCATGCGCCCACCCGACAAAGCGCAAGAGCTTGACCTCCCCGGCCAATTGCCGCACCAGAGAGGCATGTCCGACGCGCTGAGCAATGCTGCCGAGTTTACCGTTTCCGAGATCGCCCAAGCGGTCAAACGGACTGTCGAGGATGAATTCGGCCATGTCCGGGTGCGCGGGGAAATCTCCGGCTTTCGCGGGCAGCATTCATCCGGCCACGCCTATTTCACGCTCAAGGACGAGAATGCCGCGATCGATGCGGTGGTGTGGAAGGGCAATTATGCCCGGCTGACCTTCAAGCCCGAAGAGGGGCTTGAGGTGATCGCCACGGGGCGCCTCACCACTTTCCCGCGCTCGTCGAAATACCAGATCGTCATCGACAATATCGAGCCGGCCGGCGCAGGCGCCCTGATGGCGCTGCTGGAGGAGCGGCGCAAGAAGCTGCTTGCCGAAGGTCTCTTTGCCCGCGAACGCAAGCGCCCCCTGCCCTATCTGCCGCGCGTCATCGGCGTCGTCACCTCGCCCACCGGCGCGGTGATCCGCGATATTCTGCATCGCCTCGAGGACCGCTTTCCCAGCCATGTGCTGGTCTGGCCGGTGCGAGTGCAGGGCGATACCTGCGCGCCCGAAGTGGTCAACGCCATCGAGGGCTTTAACGGCCTTTTGCCCAATGGCCCCATTCCCCGGCCCGATCTGCTGATCGTGGCGCGTGGCGGGGGCTCCATAGAAGACCTTTGGGGCTTCAACGAAGAGGCCGTGGTGCGCGCCGTGGCGGCCAGCGCCATTCCCATCATCTCGGCGGTGGGCCACGAGACCGATACCACGCTGATCGATTATGCCGCCGACATGCGGGCCCCCACCCCCACGGCAGCCGCCGAAGCGGCCGTGCCGGTACGGGCAGAGCTGATCGGCTATGTCGACGACCTGGGCGGCCGGCAACGCCAGGCGGCGCGACGGCTGGCGCTGAGCGCGCGAGACCGGTTGCGGGCCGCGACGGCCGGCCTGCCCCGCCCGGCCGATCTGGTCGCCACGCAAAGGCAGCGGCTCGACCATGCCGCGAGCAATCTTGGCGCGGCCCTGCGGCATTCGGTACAGGCGCAGCGCGTGCAGTTTTCCCGCATTGAGCCGCGACTGGGTCCGCAATTGCTGGCCCGCCGCCAGGTGGAAATGGGTGAGCGGCTGGGCAATCTGGCGCTGCGCGGCGCGGCGGGACTGCGCAAGAGCGTCGAACGCGCCCGGCTTACCCATGATCCGCGCGCCGAGCGGCTCGGCAACGCGGCCGCGCGCCTTCTCGAGCGCAAGCGTGCTTTGCTCGACGCCATCGGCCCCAAGCTTTCGCCCAATGCCCTGCGGGCCGAGTTGCGGCATTCGCGCAGCCAGCTTGCGCCGCTGGCGGCAAGCCTTTTGACCAGCGTTTCCCAGGCCATGGCCGACCGCCGCAACGCGCTCAGCCAATCGTCCAAGCTTCTGGTGTCGCTCAGCTATCGCAGCGTGCTGGCGCGGGGCTATGCCGTGATCAAGGACGAAGCGGGCAATCTGGTGCAGGGCAAGGCCGGCCTCAGTCCCGGCGATGCGGTGGCAATCGAGTTTGCCGATGGCGCCATAGGCGCTACAATAGCGGGCAGCCCGGTCATAAAAAAGAAACCGCGTTCGCTCTCGGATGACGGTTCACAGGAAAGTCTCTTTTGAACGGTCGATTTGGACGCTATATCCCGAGATAGATTGTCAGGAATTCGACGATGAATATTTTCGACAAAAGCTTCACCCCCGCAGAAGCGGTGGTGCGCTATCTCGACGGCGACTATGTCGTGCTCAAGCCCGGCAGCTTTGTGCGTTGCGCCATTACCGGCAAGCCCATTCCGGTCGATGAACTGACCTATTGGAATGTCGACCGGCAGGAGGCCTATGTCGATGCGGCCACCGCCCATACGGCATTCGAGCGGTACGGCATCGGGGCCTGACCGTGGCGGAAGCGTCAAGCCGCCTCAGATATCTCTTCATTTCCAATGGGCATGGCGAGGATTGGATTTCGGCCGCCATCGTCGCGCGCCTGCCGACCTGGATCGAGGCGGAAGCCTATCCCATGATCGGGGCCGGCAATGCCTATGCCAATGTGTGCCGCATTGTCGGGCCACGGGCCAGTCTCGCCTCCGAGGGCTGGCGCAACGTCAAGGGCTCGCTGCGGCGTGACCTGGCCACGGGCGGATTGCGCACGGTGCCGCCCGCCCTCTCCTTCCTGCGCCGCATGCGGGGCAAGTATGACCGGGTGGTCGTGGTCGGCGACATGGTGGGGGTTTTGGCGTGCCTGGGCACCGGGCATCGCGATCTCATTTATCTAGACGTCTACAAGACCGGCGCGGCGCGGCTTTATTCCAGCCCCGAGCGCTGGGCCATCAAGCAGGCCTGCGCCACCGTATTCTGCCGCAGCGACAATCTTGCCCGGACCTTGGTGCATATCGGTGTCGATGCGCGCTGCGCGGGCAATATCATGATGGATACCATCCCCAGCGGGGACTACGACGCCCGCGCCCGCCGCAGCCGGAGCCAGGCGGTGACGCTGCTGCCGGGCAGCCGGGCGTTGACCGCCGAGAGTTTTGCGCTCCAGGTCGAGGCCCTGCGCACCCTGCCCGAAGCGCTGCGGCCCGATGTATTCCTGGCCGTGGCGGGCAGCGTCAATGTCGACGATCTCGCCAAGCAGACCGGGCTGCGCCGCACCGCCATGCTCAGCGCCGAATCTGCCGATCTGGGCGAATTGTCCGATGGCACGCTGACCATCCATATGGCGCGGGGCAATGCCATGGGCAATCTGCTGGCGGCGTCGGATCTGGTGCTGTCGCAGGCCGGCACGGCAACGGTGCAGGCGCTGGGCCTGGGCAAGCCCGCCATCACCGTGGTCAATCCACGCGACCGCCGCTCCCGCTTTACCGATGAGCAAATGCTGTTCGGCGAAGCACGCACAGTAGTCCCACCGGAAGCCGCCGCGATCGGCATCGCGCTGCGTAACCTGCTCGAACATGGCGACGAACGCCGGCGGCTGGCCAATATCGGCCGCGAACGCATTGGCGGCCCAGGCGCCATTCATGCGGTGCTGGACCGGTTGATGGAGCAGTAGGGAAAGCTGGAGAGCCCCGATATTCGGATCGGCCCGCACTATCCCACCCACAGTGTCATTCCCGCGCAGGCGGGAATCCATTCTTCCCCGCACTGGGAGCAAAAAGAGTGGATTCCCGCCTGCGCGGGAATGACGTTGTGGATGAATACGACGCTATGGAGGAATGAGCGTAACGCCCGCCCTGCCCTACTTCTTATCCGTCTCCGGATCGAGCAGCCGATGCAGGTGCACGATGAAATAGCGCGTCTGGGCGCTGTCTACCGTCAGCTGCGCCTTCTGCTTCCACACCGCATAGGCCGCGGCGTAGTTGGGATAAAGGCCCACGATATCGACCTGGTCGAGATCGGCGAAGGTTACGCCCTCGATGCTGGAGAGTTCGCCGCCAATCACGAGATGCAGAAGCTGCTTGCTGGGGTCTTCTTTTTCGGCCATTTGGCGCTCCGTCAGGTCAGGGTCTTTTCCTGCGGCGTCTCGGTTTCGGCGGGACAGCCGTAAACCTTGATCAATGCCGCATGTACGAGCGGTTTTAGGCTCATGTCGCCAAGCGCCGCAAGCGCTCCATGGCGCGTATCTCGCTTGTTAAATTGTGGGAACCCGCTGCACACATCGGCAAAGCCGATCCCAGCTTCGTCGAGGATCAGTGCGGCCGCCGCGATATCCCAATCCTGGCTGCCGCGCCGCGACACGGCGGCATCGAGCTTGCCTGTCGCCACCTGCACCAGCCGATAGGCGAGGGACGGATACATCGGCCCACGCGAATAATGCAGCCCGGCCAATTGCATCTCCTGATGCACCGCGCCGGGCGCGGGGATCAGCGGCGGCGCGCCGGCCCTGCGGCTGCGCGTGATGGGATTGCCATTGAGCCTGGCCCCGCCACCCTTGAGCGCGTCATACATTTCATCGCGCACCGGGGCATAGACCACGCCTGCCACCGGCACGCCGTTCTCCACCACGGCCAGCGAAACGGTCCAGCTATCTTCCCCGCGCAGAAAGCCGCGCGTGCCATCGATGGGGTCGACAACGAAAACGCGCTCGCAATCGAGCCGGGAGGGATTGTCGGCGGTTTCCTCGCTCAGCCAGCCATAGCTGGGCCGCGCGGCCAACAAGGAGGCGGCGAGGTACCGGTCGACCAATATATCGGCCTCGGTTACCGGGGAATCGTGTTCCTTGGTCCAGCTCTTTACATCGCGGCGGAAAAAGCCGCTGGCAATAATACCGGCCGCCACCGCCGAAGAGCGGAGCAATTCGAGATCGTCACTGTATATGCTGGAAGGAAGCGTCATTTTCCCCGCGCTTTTAGGCTGGCGGCGGGTTTTGAACAAGGCCAGTGCGAACACATTGCTTCGACCGCTTCGGATAAGTGCTTTGCCTAATGGCACAATCGCGGATCGGGCCGCCGCGGCAAGCTGGTTAACGCTCCCATTCCAGGTTCGGTTAATCTGGCCCTACACCGAGTCAGGTCCTGCTAACCCTCTCGGAAAACAAGATAAACTTAACCGAACCGATTAAGGAGGCAGGTAAGGGGACGCGCTAAAGTGGGGCCATAAAAGAGAGCACCAAAAACCAGCTCTTGAAGTTGACAGGTATAAGGCAGAACAAAATGGTTCACGGCGTTGCGATGGAAGGTTCTTCGGTCGTTCTGGCATTCGGCAAGCCCGCAGTGGCCGAACGCCGCTTTGTGGCCGCCAATGACAATGGTCCCAAGGACCCGGTCAAGACCGTCACCATTCGCAAAATGCTCGAACAGAGCGGGGTTTCCATCAAGATCAAGGTGCCCGTCACCGAATTTATCGGCGTGGCTGTCGCCACCTCGATTTCCGAGGAGGGCCTGTTGGTCAGCTCCATCGAGCTGGTCCATTCCGACAGCGAGCTGAACTATCGCGTGTTCGAAGAACAGGGCAATCACAACGTCGTCGCCGAATGGCAAAACTGGGGCAAGAAGCTGCGCCTGCCGCTGTTCATCAAGGCGGGCGATGGCCAATACATGCCCTATAGCCAGCAGGTCGATGGCGTCATGCTGGGCAGTTCGGCCGGTCGCCGCAAGCTCGCCGCCGACGCCAACCGCCGCCCCCGCTTCCTCAACCGCCGCAAGCCCGGCCAGAGCGAAGCCAACTAATCAGTTTCTACTGCCTCCAAAGCACGACAAAGGGGTTAGCCGATGGTGCGGCTGACCCTTTTGTCGTTTTGGCCGTTGGGGTGAGGTGGTCGCGGGGCGGGTTCAAAGACCCTCCAGCGCGTGGGCCTATCGCCTCCCTCCCCCTTGAGGGGAGGGATTGAGGGTGGGGGTCGGCGGGCTCTTGCGCAGAAAGCCGCAAGGGACCCCCACCCCGGCCCTCCCCTCAAGGGGGAGGGAGGCCAGAACCACCAGCCCCTGCGCAAATCTGCCCAAATCCTACCAAACCCACTCCGCCAGCAGTGCCAGCACCAGGGCAATCCCCACATAGTGGTTGCTGTAAAACCGCACGCCCGGATTGCCCGGCACATCGGCATCGAGGGTCCAGACCTGCCAGGCCAAAATCCCTGCCGCGACCAGTGACAGCGCGAAAAACATCAATCCCGCCCCGGCCATGGTCGCGCCGGCGAGCCACAGCGCATAGGCGCCGGCATAGAAGCCGGTGACAATGGGCCTGGTCTTGCTGCCAAAGAGCCGTGCGGTGGATTTGACCCCGATCAGCGCATCGTCCTCGATATCCTGCACCGCATAGATGGTGTCATAGGCGATGACCCAGAGGATGGTGCCGAAATAGACCAGCAGGATGGCGGGCGAGAAGCCCCCGGTCTGGCTGCTCCAGCCCACCAAAGCGCCATAGGAAAAGGCGAGGCCCAAAAAGGCCTGCGGCCACCAGGTGACTCGCTTCATGAAGGGATAAATCGCCACCAGCACCAGCGAGGCCACCCCGGCAATCACCGTGAAGCGGTTGAACTGGAACAGGATGATCGCCCCGAGCAGCGCCTGCGCGACGAGGAAAGCCAGCGCCTGCCTGGCCGTTACCTGCCCCGCGGGGATCGGGCGCGAGCGGGTGCGCGCCACCTGCATGTCGATGTCGCGGTCGACAATGTCGTTGAATGTACAGCCGGCGCCGCGCATCAGCGTCGCGCCGATAGCCATGAGGATGCAGGCGATCCAGTCGAAGCCGCGCTCGGGATTGGCGATGGCCGCCAGCGCCAGCCCCCAGGTACAGGGCCAAAACAGCAGATAGATGCCGATTGGCCGGTCCCACCGGGCCAGCCGCGCATAGGGCTTGAGCCAGGCGGGGGCATAGCGATCCACCCAATTGTCGGCCCTTGCATCGGCAACCGTGCCGGAGGTGGGGGGAGTTTGATCGGTGTTGGTCATCGCGCTCGCCAAAAACCACAAGGTCATTCCCGCGAAAGTGGGAACCTCTGTTGACAGTCGCTGCCTCGCAAATGGAGGTTCCCGCTTTCGCGGGAATGACCTGGGTGGAAGAGAACCAGCCTTGATCAAGCGACGGCTTCAGTCCTAACTGCGCCGTGACCGCCAATCAACACGCTTGCCATGCCCCGCACCCACGCTTCCCTGCCTCGTCTGCATATCGAACCCGACCTTGTCGCCCATGCCCAGCTCACCCTGGGCAAGGACCAGTCGCTCTATCTCGCCGCCGTTTTGCGCAAAAGCGTGGGCGATGAGGTCGTGCTGTTCAATGGCCGCGACGGGGCCTGGCTGAGCCGTCTCATCAGCGATTCCAAGAAATCGGTGACGCTCGATCTGGTCGAACAGATCGCGCCGCAGACCCCGGTTTCCGATCTCTGGTATGGCTTTGCCCCGCTCAAGACCGAGCGCCTGGATTATGTGGTGCAAAAGGCCGTCGAGATGGGGGCCGGCACCATCCAGCCGGTGCTGACCAAATATACCCAGGTCAGCCGCCTCAAGCATGACAAGCTGGTGGCCAATGCCATCGAAGCCGCCGAGCAATGCGAAGTGCTAAGCGTGCCCATCGTAGCCGCCGAGATCAGCCTGGACCGCCTGATCGACTCCTGGGCCGCCGAACAGGGCGAACGCAAGCTGATCCTAGCCGATGAAAGCGCTGCCTCGGCCTCGCCCATCGAGGTCCTCTCAGCGCTGCGGGGGCAACCCGTCGGCATTTTGATCGGCCCCGAGGGCGGCTTTTCCGATGAAGAACGCGAGCGGCTGCGGGCGCAGAATTTTGTCGTTCCGATCAGTCTCGGCCCCAGAATTCTGCGTGCCGACACTGCTGCCGTGGCCGCTTTGGCCGTGATTCAAGCGACCATCGGTGATTGGCGATAAAAGCCGATTGCTTTCGGCTTGCGCCTCGCTATGTTCGCGCCAACAATGACCCCCTCATAGCAAGAGGACTTTATGGCCGGCGCCGAAACATTTTCGCCCCTGATTGAATCGCGGGCCGACCTCATCGACGGTATGGCGCGGGGCTGTAAACCCGCCGAGCAATGGCGCATCGGCACCGAGCACGAAAAACACGTGTTCCACACCAATCCGCTCCGCCCGGTGGCCTATGAGGGGCCCGATGGCATTCATGCGCTGCTGGACGGCGTTGCCGAGCGCACCGGCTGGAAGCCGTTCTTCGACGGGGAAAATCCCATCGGCCTCTGGGACGAGCAAAGCCATGGCGGCATTTCGCTCGAGCCCGGCGGCCAGTTCGAGCTTTCGGGCGCGCCCCAGCCCGATCTGCACGCTGCCGCCGCCGAAACCGCTGAGCACATGGCAGTGGTCAAATCCGTCGCCGCTCCGCTCGATATCCATTTCCTGGGTCTGGGCGTCACCCCGCTCTGGAGCGTGGCCGAGATCAAGGTCATGCCCAAATCGCGCTATGGCATCATGGCGCCCTATATGGACAAGGTCGGCACGCTGGGCACTTCGATGATGTTCCGCTCGGCCACGGTGCAGACCAATCTCGATTTTTCGAGCGAAGCAGACATGGTCAAGAAGTTCCGCGTGTCGCTGGCGTTGCAACCCGTGGCCACGGCGCTCTTTGCCAATTCGCCCTTCGTTGATGGCAAGGACAGCGGCTATCTGAGCTTCCGCAGCCATATCTGGCTGCATACCGACAATGCCCGCACCGGCATGCTGCCCTTCGTGTTCGAAGAAGGGTTCGGCTTCGAGCAATATGCCGATTATGCGCTTGATGTGCCGATGTATTTCGTCATCCGCGACGGCAAATATATCAATGTGGCCGGCGAGAGTTTCCGCGCATTCCTCGAAGGCAAGCTGCCGCAATTGCCCGGCGAAAAGCCGACCCGGCGCGACTGGAACTACCATCTGGGCACCATCTTCCCCGAAGTGCGGCTCAAGCAGTTCCTGGAAATGCGCGGCGCCGATATGGGCGACGAAAAGTCCGTCACCGCGCTCTCGGCCTTCTGGGTCGGGCTGCTCTATGACGATGTTTCGCTCGAAGCCGCCTATGAGCTGATCGAGCCGTGGACCGATGAAGAGCGCGAAACCATGCGCCGCGAAGTGCCGCGCCTGGGGCTCAACACGCCGCATGATCGTTCCAATCTCTACGACATCGCCGCCCAGGCCGTGGGCATTGCCGAGGCGGGCCTCGTCCGCCGCAACCGCCGCAATGGAAAGGGCCAGGACGAAACCATCCACCTGGCCCCCCTCGAAGAAACCATCCGCCTCGCCAAATCCCCGGCCGAACGGTGGCTCGAGAAATTCCACGGCGAGTGGAATGGGGATTTGACCCGGATTTTCAAAGAAGCAGAGATGTAGGCTGGGGAAGAGCAGGCACAGTCCTACCCCCACCACGGTGTCATTCCGGCGAAGGCCGGAATCCATGCTGAAGACCATTCCCAAGCTGGATGATGCGGCGCACCACGGACCTGGATCCCGGCCTTCGCCGGGATGATCCCGTGAATGGAAGCAATTTTGCGCTAATCATCAACAACCACCGCATCTCCCTCGGGCTTGACCCGAGGGCCATCCTCAACCCGGCACAAGCGGCGAGTGGCCCTCGGATCAAGTCCGAGGGAGAGCGGTGGGTGGCATGAATTGAGTTCCCCCAAAAGCCTTGCCTCCCCGCTTTATCTCGTGCATCACCCCGCCAGGTAGCGGCGGAGGCGAAGCATGCGGGTTCTGGTCATTGGTGGCGGCGGACGTGAGCATGCCCTGGCGTGGAAAATCGCGCAGTCGCCCAGGCTGACCAAGCTCTTCATCGCGCCGGGCAATGGCGGCACCGGGGCAGTGGCTGAAAACCTGCCGGTCGATATCACCGACCATGCAGCCGTCATCGCGCTCTGCCATCAGCACGAAATCGACTTCGTCGTGGTCGGCCCCGATGCGCAGGTCGTCGCCGGGCTGGGCGATGATGTGCGGGCGGCCGGTTTCACCTGTTTCTGCCCGTCCAAGGCTGCCGGGCAGCTCGAAGGCTCAAAAGGCTTCACCAAGGCACTGTGCGACGAGATGGATATCCCCACCGCCGCCTATGGCCGCTTCGACAACGAAGCCGCAGCCCTCGCCCATATCTACACCCATGGCGCGCCCATCGTGATCAAGGCCGATGGCCTGGCCGCCGGCAAGGGCGTCACCGTGGCGATGAGCGTCGAGGAAGCCGAAGAGGCCGTGATCGACTGCTTTGCCGGAGCCTTCGGCGCCTCGGGCGCCGAGGTCGTGATCGAGGAATTCATGGAAGGCGAGGAGGTCAGCCTTTTCGTGCTCTGCGACGGCAGCACCATCCAGCCGCTCACCACCGCGCAGGACCACAAGCGCGCCTTTGACGGCGACACCGGCCCCAATACCGGGGGCATGGGGGCCTATTCACCGGCCGATGTGATGAGTCGCGCGCAATATGACGAGGCCATGGCCCGCATTATCGAACCCACCGTGCGGGGCCTGGCCGCGCGCGGTACGCCCTATCAGGGCGTGCTTTATGCCGGGCTGATGCTCACCGAAACCGGCCCGCGGCTTGTCGAATACAATGCCCGCTTCGGCGACCCCGAAACGCAGGCGATGATGCTGCGGCTCGATAGCGACCTGCTGGAGCTGCTTCATGCCACCGCCACAGGCAATCTGGCGGGCCAGAGCGTGGCCTGGAAAGATCAATATGCGTTGACCGTCATCATGGCGACCCAGGGCTATCCGGGCGACTATGGCAAGGGCAGCGAGATCAAAAATGCCGAGGGTCTCGATACGGCAGATCTGCATGTCTTTCATGCGGGAACGCAGCGCGATGGCGCGCGTTTATTGGCTGCCGGCGGGCGTGTGCTGAATGTCACCGCGCTGGGTTCGAGCGTGAAAGAGGCGCAGCAGCGTGCTTACGCAGGCGTGGACCAGATTGTTTGGCCAGAAGGCTTTTGCCGCCGAGACATCGGCTGGCGGCAGATTGCCAGGGAATCCACCACATCGGCGTGAACCCTTTGGCAAGGGGCTGCCCCTACCCTATCCCTCATCCGGGAAGAAGCCGTCGCGGCGCCCGCTGACCCCGCTGCAAATCCGGGGCAAGGCAATCGCGGACCAGCTTCGCCCGAATGACAGGGAGCAGGCCAGCAAGGAGCGGGCCAGAGTGAGCACGATATCCGGACCGAGGATCGGAGTAGCCCTGGGGGGCGGGTCGGCGCGCGGGCTGACGCATATTCCCTATATCGAAGCGATGGACGAACTCGGGCTCAAGCCCTCGGTCATCTCGGGCACCTCGATCGGCGCGCTGATCGGGGCCGGCTGGGCAGCCGGCATGACCGGTGCGGAACTGCGCGAGCATTCCTTCAACGTGCTGGGCACGATGAAGATCATCGCCACCAAGCTCTGGGCCACCCAGATTCGGGGCATTAGCGGCATTCTCAAGAACGGCATTTCGATGCAGCTCGATGCCACCCATGTCGTGGATGCCTTTACCCCACCCTATTTCCCGCGCGAGTTCAAAGACCTCAAAATCCCGCTCTATGTGGTGGCGACCGACTTCCAATCCTGGCACCAGGTGGTGTTCAATTCCGGGCTGCTGCGCCCGGCCATTGCCGGCTCGATTGCCATTCCGAGCCTGTTCCGGCCGGTGGTCTATGCCAATCACCTGCTGGTCGATGGCGGGGTGGTCAATCCGCTGCCGCTCGACCAGGCCGATATCGACACCGATTTCCTGATCGGCATCGACGTCAATGGCGACCCCTCCCAAAGCATTGCCAGGACCGATCACAAGCCGCTCGACATCTGGTTCGGCTCGGCCCAGATCATGATGCATTCGCTGACCGCCCATATGATGGCGGCCTATCCGCCCGACATCTATATCCGCCCCCATGTCGCCAGTTTCGGCGCCCTCGAATTCTGGCGGGTGCGCGAAATCGTCGCCAATGCGGAGCCGGAAAAAGACCGTTTCAAGCGCCTGCTGGAAACCAAGATCGAAGCCTATATCCAGGGCAAGGTGCCGGTGATCGAGAGCAATTAGGGCTAGCGCCTCGCGATCGTGCCTTGATGAAACAGCATTTGCCACTGCTTGCCATTGTGCTTCCAGATGGAGCTTCGCAGAACGCATCGTTCCGATCCGTCGCTTTGCTCGCTACGGCTTTCATAGGTCAGGAGCACGACGTCGGGACCAATCGGCATCAAAGTATGGTTGGCCGTGCGAAGTTGGCCGCTGTCCTCGTCATTTTCTTCAGCCAGAAGATCTATGATTTGCTCCCGCCGATAGACAGCTCCCGACGCGCCGAACTCGACAAAATCCTCGGCCAAGAGGTTTTCGACGGCCTGCCGTGAGCGCCTGGTCTCCGGCTTGTGAAGCGCCTCTTCCAACGACCATATTTCGGCAAACTCAGGAAGGGGCATCTCCGAATGGCTCCGGTGGCAAAAGCGCAACTTTAGCCATGCATGCAATGGCTTGTACACTCTCGCCGATGAACCGTGACGTGCGCTAAGCGCGCCCACCCACAATGTCATTCCCGCGAAAGCGGGAACCTCTGTTTCCAAAACCCAGCAGCAAAACGGAAGTCCCCGCTTTCGCGGGGATGACACTGTGGGAATTTCCAAGCTCTCCATGGCCTCGATGCGGCACTCTCCCCTTGCGGAGAGGGGTTGGGGAGCGAACGGCGGCTGGACCCGGAATCGGTCGCTGCCACCGAGCTTAACCACACCACTTTGCTCCCTCGGGCTTGACCCGAGGGCCTGCAAGGTTACGCACTGAGCCTGGTGCAAGCGGTGAAAGGCCCTCGGGCCAAGCCCGAGGGAGACGCTGGTGATGGGATAGGGCGGTACGCAGTGCCCGCTACTAAACCTCGCGCGGATCCACGTCCGCGCTGTAATCCACCCCACCAAGACCAAAGCCGAAGAGTTTCAAAAATTCTTCGCGGTATTTCGGCAGGTCGGCCAGCTTGGGCAGTGTCTCGGTGGAGAGCAGCGGCCAGCGGCGGATCATTTCGGCCTGGACGGTCTCGGACAATTCCCAGTCGTCGACGCGGATGCGGTGTTCGTCATCGAGCGCGGGATTGTCCAGCTTGGTGCGGAACAGGCGGTCGATCTGCTCGATCGTGCCTTCGTTCACGCCCATCTCGGCCATGACCTTGAGCAGCAGCGTGCCATAGAGCGGCACGACGGGAATGGCGGAGCTGGCCTGGGTCACCACGGCCTTCAGCGCCACGACATAGGCGCTCTGGTCAGTGAAGCGGGCGCGAATTTCCCTGGCGGCGCGGTCGAGATCGGCCTTGGCCACGCCCAGCGTGCCCTTGTGGTAGATCGGCCAGGTCAGCTCACTGCCCAGATAAGTATAGTTGAGCGTGGTGAAACCATCGGCGAGTACGCCGGCATCGGCCAGAGCCGAAATCCAGAGCTGCCAGTCTTCGCCGCCCATGACCTTGACGGTGGCCTTGGCTTCCTCGTCGGTCGCCGGTTCGATGACAACTTCGGATACTTCGCCGGTGGCAGTGTTGAGAGTCTTGGCTTCGACGGCGGCGCCGAAGGGCTTGATGGCCGAACGATAGGTTTCCCCGGTGGCCGGATCGGTGCGGACGGGGGAGGCCAGGCTATAGACGATCAGATCGACCTGACCCAAATTCTGGCGGATCGCTTCGACGGTTTCGGCCTTGACGGCATCGGAAAAGGCATCGCCTTCAATGGTCAGCGCCAGCCGGCCGACGGCCTTGGCGCGCTGCTCGAAGGCGCGGTTATTGTACCAGCCGGCGCTGGCGGTCTTGTTTTCGGCCGGCGGCTTTTCGAAGGACACACCGATCGTATCGGCATCGCTACCGAACGTATTGACGATGCGCGAGGCGAGGCCATAGCCGGTGGAGCACCCCAGCACCAGCACCCGGCGCCGGGCCGAGGGGATCGCGCCCTTGACCACGACATGGTCGATCTGGCGCTGAACATTGGTCGCGCAACCGGTGGGATGCGCGGTGGTGCAGATGAAGCCACGGATTTTGGGCTCGATGATCATGGGCGGGGGCTCCGAATGGTCGTGACTTCCGCAATAGCGTGCCAAAAGCGGCACGGCTAGGGCCACATGCGATTCTGATGTGGGTTAGGGCGGCGAATATGGGGTTTGAGGGATCGGGGCTCATGATAGCCCCTACTCCCTCAGCCCCCGGAAAAACGCCTTCAACAGCGCTTCGGAGCGGCTGGCGCCAATGCCCCCGATAACCTCCGGATGATGATGACAGGTGGGCTGTTCGAACAGCCGCACCCCGTTTTCCACCGCGCCGGCCTTGGGGTCCTCGGCCGCGAAATAGACACGGCGGAGCCGGACATGGGCGATGGCTCCGGCACACATGGCGCAGGGTTCGAGCGTCACATAGAGATCGCAGCCATCGAGCCGCCCGGTGCCGCGCCGAGCCAGGGCCGTGCGGATAGCAAGCATTTCGGCATGGCCGGTGGGGTCGTTGAGCGCCTTCATGCGATTGCGTTCGGCGGCAAGCACGGTCTCGCCCTCGACGATCACCGCGCCCACCGGCGCTTCGCCATGGGCCGCGGCCTCCTCGGCCAGGGTCAGCGCCAGATCCATGGGTGAGCGGGGTGCAGTCATGGCGCTTGTCTAGCCGTTTGCGGCGCTTCTCACCATAGCCAGAAATGCTTCGGCCGCCTGGGTGCGGTAGCGCTCCTTGTGCCGCAGCAGATAAAAACTGCGCCGCACCGGTGGCAGGTCGACCACGGTCAGTAGCCCCGCCACCACGCGGGCCCGGGCGACGGCGCGCGATACCAGCGTTGCGCCCAGCCCCGCTTCGACGACGCCCAGCACCGCCTCGTTGCCCGGCAACACCATGGCGATATCGAGCGCAGCCGGATCGATTCCCGCCTGCAGGATCATGCCGTCAAAGGCGGCGCGGGTGCCCGAGCCGGCCTCGCGCAAGACCCAGGCCGTGCCGCCATAGCCTGCGGCCTGGGCCACGCCCGGTTGGGCCCAGCTATGGCCTGCCCCCACCACCACGACCATTTCATCCTGATCGAGCAGGCCGACACTGAGCGCCGGGCGCTCCACCTGCCCTTCCACCAGGCCCAGTTCGGCCAGCCCGCTCTCGACGCCGTCGGCCACCTGGCCGGTATTGGCAAAGCGCATGTCGAGTTCGATATGGGGATGGCTCTGCCGATAGGCCACGAGCCGCCGCGGCAGCCAGTAATCGGCAATGGTCTGGCTCGCCATGATCGACAGCCGCCCACGCAGCAGCCGCGAGAGGTCGTCGAGCGCGCCTTCGGCGGCCTTGGCCCGGTCCAGCACCGCCTGGGCCTCGGGCAGGAAGGTGCGCCCGGCCTCGTTGAGCACGATGGACCGCCCCACCCGGTCAAACAGCGTCACGCCATGGCGGCTTTCTAGCGCCGAGACGGCGGCGCTCACCGCCGATTGCGTCATATGCAGGGCCTGGGCCGCCCTCGTGATGTGCTGCCGCTCGGCCACGGCCAGGAATATGCGCAATTGTTCGAGGGTCATTCCCGCCACCAATCAATCGATATCATCGATTGATCTCACATAAATCATGCGTTGGAAACGATCATCGCTTTGCCGCTATGGCTCGCCGCAGAGGTTTGCCATGTCCATTGCTGTTGCCAGTATCCGCCCGTTTTCCCGTCTCGCCACGCCGGCCGATGCGGTTCGCTTTTTCACGCCCAACTGGTTCGCCGCCACCATGGGCACCGGCATTCTGGCCGTGGCGCTGGGGCAATTTCCCGATCTGCCGCTGCTGTTCGCCGCCGGCACGGGGCTGTGGTTCTTCAATGTCGCGCTGTTTGCGCTGTTTGCCGTTCTCTATGCCACCCGCTGGGTCACCCATTTTTCCGGCGCCAAGCGCATTCTGGCGCATTCGAGCATGTCCATGTCGCTGGGCTGCATTCCCATGGGCCTCTCCACGCTGATCAATGGCGCCGTGCTGTTCGGCATTCCCCTGTTCGGCGCGGCCATCGTGCCGGTGGCGCAGGGCCTGTGGTGGGCCGATGCCACGCTGTCGCTGGCCTGTGGCATCGGCGTGCCCTTCATGATGTTCACCCGCCAGAATCACGCGCCCCACCAGATGACCGCGATCTGGCTGCTGCCCATCGTCGCCGCCGGGGTGGCCGCGGCAACGGGCGCCCTGCTCGCGCCCCATCTCCCGGCGGCCGATCAGCTGACCGTTACCCTTGTCAGCTATGCGCTCTGGGCCTGTTCGGTGCCCATGGCGCTAGGCTTGCTGGTGGTTCTGGTGGTGCGGATGATCGTCCACAACCTGCCCGACGCCAATATGGCCAGTTCCTGCTGGCTGGCCCTGGGACCCATTGCCACCGGCGCGCTCGGCATGCTGCTACTGGCCCGGCATGCGCCCATAGCGCTCGAAGCCAATGGCCTGGGCGCCTATGCCGATGCGGTGGGCGGGGCGAGTTTTCTCATCGCCGTGCTGCTCTGGGGCTATGGATTGTGGTGGCTGGGCATGGCTGGTCTCATCACCCTGCGCTATTTCCGTGATGACGTGCCCTTCAACCTCAGCTGGTGGGCCTTTACCTTTCCGCTGGGCGTCTATGCCGTCACCACGCTCAACCTGGCCCATATAGTGCCCTTCGCCCCTTTCATGGCGCTTGGCACGGGGCTCTGCGGCGTCTTGGCCGTGGTCTGGGCCATCGTTGCCTCGCGCACGCTGGCCGGGGCGTGGCATGGCGAGCTCTTCGCCGCGCCGTGCCTCGCCGATGACTGATCGCGGGTAAAAACGGGAAACCGGGTCGGAAAGCCGCCCGGCATGACCTATATTCTCCCCTCAGGAGAATCGAAACTTGCCCATTCGCCAGCTTCCCGAAGATCTGATCAACCGCATTGCTGCCGGCGAGGTCGTCGAGCGGCCTGCCAGCGTGATCAAGGAACTGGTTGAGAACGCCATCGATGCCGGCGCCAGCCGCATCGTGGTCACTACGGCCGGCGGCGGCAAGGGGCTGATGCGCATCGAGGACGACGGCCATGGCATGGACCAGGCCGACCTGCTCCTCTCGGTCGAGCGCCACGCCACGTCCAAGCTCTCCGCCGGCGATCTCGACGATATCCGCACGCTGGGCTTTCGCGGCGAAGCCCTGGCCTCGATCGGCTCGGTAGCCGAGCTCAGCGTCTCCTCGCGCCCGGCCAATGCCGAGAGCGGCCTGCGCATCGAGGTGCGCAGCGGCGTCCGCACCGGCCCCGTACCGCAGGCGATGAACCGGGGCACTGTGGTCGAGGTCAAGAACCTCTTTGCCAATGTCCCCGCGCGGCTCAAATTCCTCAAGACCGATCGGGCCGAGGCCGGCGCCATTACCGATGTGATGAAGCGCCTCGCCATGGCCAATCCATCGGTACATTTCGTGCTCAACGGCACGGATCGCTCCCCCGCCAATTGGCCCGCCGTCAGCGGCACGGGGGCCCTGGAAGCGCGGCTGGCCCAGGTCATCGGCGACGATTTCGCGCAGAATGCGGTGCGGCTCGCGACGTCGCGCCATGGCGTGGTCGTGGCAGGCCTGGCGGGTCTGCCCACCTATACGCGCGCCAATTCGCTATCGCAGTTCTATTTCGTCAATGGCCGCTCGGTGCGCGACAAGGTGCTGGTCGGCGCCATCCGCGCCGCCTATGCCGATTACACCTTCCGCGACCGTTTTCCGGTCGTCGCTCTCTACCTCGCCATCGATCCGGCCGAGGTCGACGTCAATGTGCATCCGGCCAAGGCCGAATTGCGCTTCCGCGATGCCGGCGCGGTGCGTGGTGCTGTTATCCGCGCCATTGGCGAGGCACTGACCGCCGCCGGTTTCAAGGCTTCGACCAGCGTCGCCGATGACATTCTGGGCGCCTTCACCACCCCGCAATACGAAACGACGGCTCCGGCCGGAGCGCCCCAGCGACAGGATTTCGTCCGCCCCGCAATGCCCTTTGCCAGCTATGAGCGGGCGGAGGGCTATGGCAGCGCCAACCCCTTTTCGCCGCATTATGGCGCCGCAACGGCAATCCAGCCCGGCATAGAAGGCCTCAACGAGCCCAGTGCCCGCGTCGAGAGCGAAGCTCCGCCCGCGCTGATGGAATTCCCGCTCGGCACGGCACGGGCCCAGATGTTCGACAATTTCATCATCGCCCAGAATAGCGAGGGCCTGTTGCTGGTCGATCAGCATGCCGCGCATGAACGTCTGGTCTATGAGCGCTTCAAGGCCCAGCTTGCCTCCGGTCCCGTGCCCAGCCAGGCCCATCTCATCCCCCTGGTCATCGAGCTGCCCGAGGAAGATTGCGCCCGGCTGGAAGAGGCGGCGCCGGACCTCGAACGGTTTGGCCTCTATCTCGAGCGCTTTGGCCCCCGCGCCATCGCGGTGCGCGAGACCCCGGCTTTGCTGGGTAATTCCGATGTCGAGGGCCTGGTGCGCGATGTCGCCGATGGCCTGGCCGAATGGGACACCTCGACCGCGGTGGCCGACCGCATGGATGAAATCATCGCCCGCATGGCCTGCCACGGCTCGGTCCGCTCCGGGCGTCGTCTGCGGGTCGACGAAATGAATGCCCTCCTGCGCGACATGGAGGCCACGCCCCATTCCGGGCAATGCATCCATGGGCGCCCGACCTATGTGGAACTGAAGCAGAAGGACATCGAGCGCCTGTTCGGGCGGAGCCGGTAGCATGACCAGCGGTATCCACCACGTCACGCTGATCACCGGCAATGTGCAGGCCAATGTCGATTTCTATGTCGGCTTTCTCGGACTGCGCCTGGTCAAGCGCACCGGGGGTTATGAAGACCCCCGCCAATTACACCTGTTCTATGGCGACCGCTCGGGCGCGCCCGGCTCGCTCATCACCTTCCTCGTCTGGCAGGATGGATCGCCCGGGCGTAGCGGTGCCGAGCAGGTGGGGGAAATCAGCTTCTCTATCGGCCAGGCCAGCATCGGCTTCTGGCTGGAGCGGGCATTGCGCCACCAGGTCAAGGTCGAGGGCACGGTCCAGGAATTCGGGGAAACCGTGCTGCGGCTGCGCGATCCGGATGGCGTCATCATCAAGCTGGCCGCGGCCGGCCTGCCCCCGCTGGCCCTGCCCGTCAGCGATATTCCGCCCGAACATGCCATCAGCCGGTTGCGCGGAGTGACCCTGCTGTCGGAAACGCCAGAACAGACCGCCGCCTTCATCACCGCCCATTTCGGCTTCCGTATGCTGACGCGGTCGGGCGCCAGCCAGCGACTGGTTGCCGATAGCGGCGATAGCGTCGATGTGCGCGATGCCTCCGGCTTCTGGCCGGGCGCACCGGGGACCGGCATTGCCGATCACGTCGCCTTCCGCGCCCCCGACGATGCCGCCGTCAAGGCCGTTGAACGCGATCTGGCGCGGCTCAATTCAAGCCTGACCAATCTGCATGACCGGCATTATTTCACCTCGCTCTATGTGCGCGAGCCGGGCGGCGTGCTGATCGAACTGGCTTCGGACGGCCCCGGATTTACGCTGGATGAGCCGGAGGAGACCCTGGGCCAGCAGCTTTTCGTGCCCCCCGATGCCGCGCTCGACGCCCAGGACATCATCGCGACACTGCCCCAGTTCGCCCTGCCCGGCGAGGACCGCGTGGTCTATCGCGACCTCACCCATGTGCATCGCTTCCACACCCCCGCCCATCCCGATGGCCAGACCTTGCTGCTATTGCACGGCACGGGCGGCAACGAGACCGACCTGATGCCGCTGGCCCGTCGCGCGGCCCCCAACGCCGTTCTGCTCGGCCTGCGCGGACGCAGCACCGAAAGCGGCGTGCAGCGCTGGTTCCGCGGGCTTGCGCCCCATATTTTCGACCAGAAGGACATAACTTTCGAATCCGGCGCACTCGACGCCTTCGTCACCGATGCCGAACGGGAATATGGCCTCGACCGCGACCACCTCACGGCGCTGGGCTATTCCAATGGCGCCAACCTGCTGGCGGCGGCGCTGCTCCTGCATCCTGGCCTCGTGCGCCGCGCTATCCTGCTGCGTCCGGTCATGGTGCTGGACAACACGCCGCAAGCCGACCTGACGGGAACCGATGTCTTGATCATATTGGGAGAAACCGACGCCTATCGCAGCGGCGGCGAAACACTGGCCGACGCCTTGCGCGCCGCCGGCGCGACCGTGACGGTTAAGACCCTTCCCGCTGCCCATGCCTTGTCAGACCAGGACAACGCTACGATCGCGGCTTGGTTGGGAAAAGAAGCGCAATAAGGGCGTGTCGCCCGGTACGCCAATCTCCCCACCCACCGCGCCTTCCCCACCCACCGCCTTCCCAACCACCTCAATCTCACCACCCCACCGCGCCTCCCTCGGGCTTGACCCGAGGGCCTCTCCCAACCCGGCACAAGCGGCGAGTGGCCCTCGGGTCAAGCCCGAGGGAAGCGCGGTGTGTTGGATAGGCAGTGGTCAATCCAGGGACACCCCGATGCTGTCCCCCCTCTGAGGGGAGGGAGACGATAGAACCGAGAGTTCTCAGTCTGCGCCTCCCTCCCCTTGATGGGGAGGGATTGAGGGTGGGGTGCGGGGAGCCACAAAGGCGGGGGAGAGCGCGACGACTAAAAATACAGCTGATCAAGCCGCAAGCGGCCCAATATATTTCGATTGCGGGCGGATGAGCCGGCCGTGATCGATTTGCTCCCGCGCATGGCCGATCCAGCCGCCGACCCGGCCGGCTGCAAAGACGCAGGTAAAAGCCTCGCGCGGCAAGCCCAGTGCCTCGAGCAGCAGTGCGGTATAGAATTCGACATTGGTTTCGAGCGCCCGATCCGGCTTTTTCTGCCGCAGCAGAACCAGCGCCGCGCCTTCGACCGCTTCGGCCAGCGCCAGCCTCCCCGCCGGCACGGCGCCGGCCTTGGCCAATTGCTGCAGCGCGGCCTTGAGCGCATCGGCGCGCGGGTCGCGCACGCGATAGATGCGGTGCCCAAAACCCATCAGCCGCTCGCCCCGGGCCAGTTCGGCCGCCAGCACGGCTTCGGCCCGCTCAGGCGTACCCACGCTATCGAGCATATCGAGCACTGGGCCTGGCGCACCGCCATGGAGCGGCCCCTTGAGCGCGCTCAGGGCGGCCAGGATCGCCGAGGTCAGCCCGGCGCGGGTCGAGGCTACGACGCGGGCGGCAAAGGTCGAGGCGTTGAGGCCATGGTCGGAAACCGTCACGAGATAGGTATCGAGGGCCTTGGCCTGCTCTTCTGCCGGCACGGTTCCCAGCAGCATGGCCAGCATGTCGGCGGCATGGCCGAGCGTCTCGCTGGGGGCGATAACCGGTAGCCCCTGCTGCATACGAAGCAGAGCGGGAGTGAACACCGCCGGGGCAGCCAGCAGGCGATAGGCGGTGTCGCGGTCCTCGCCATCGGGCAGGCGGGCAATCATGGCGCGCAGGGCCTCGATGGGGCTCAATGCCAGGATGGCAGCATCGATCCCTTCGACATAGGCATGCACTTCCCGGCGCGCAGCGGCCAGGTTCCGGGTGATGGCGGCCGTGTCGGCTTGGAGGAATTCGCCCAGCAACAGGGCCAGCATGGCCTCATAGCTGGTGCGGCCCGCCAGATCGTCCAGCGAATGGCCGGCGATGACCAGCCGGCCATTCAGCCCATCCACATCCGAAAGCATGGTTTCGGCGGCAATCACATCGTCCAATCCAGAGATCATCTTGTCTCTCCTCTGCGTTTGGAGGATAGATGGGCTTGATCAAGATTGACGTCAATCTTGATGCGAACCATCAATGTGAGGAGCCATGGGCTGGATAACAGCGGAACAGGCCTTGCAGCGTCTGGGCACCAAACCGCAGACGCTCTATGCCAATGTCAGCCGGGGCCGGATCGCGGCCAAGCCTGACGCCTCCGATCCGCGCCGCAGTCTTTACAGCACCGAGGACATCGAGCGGCTGGCCAGCCGCCAGCATGGCCGCCGCAAGGCCGAGACCGTCGCCGCGCAGACCATGGCCTGGGGCGATCCTGTCCTGCCGACCACGATCTCCACCATCGAGGACGGACGCCTCTATTATCGCGGCGAGGATGCCGCCAAGCTCTCGCGCATGGCCGACCTCGAAGCGGTGGCGGGCCTGCTCTGGGGCGGTAAGCGGCCGCGTTTTCCCATTATGGCCGGCGAGGACAATCCCGGCCTACCGCAGGCCTTCACCGTGCTCGGGCGCCTGGCCGCCAGCGACATGCCCACATTGGGGCGCGGCCATGCAGTGCTTCATGCCGATGCCGCCCGGGTCATGGGTGCAGTGACCCGCGCCCTGGCCGGCACGACCGCCACCGAGCTGGCGGCCCATGAGCGCCTCGCCCGGCACTGGCATCGCCCGGAGGCCGCCGACATCATCCGGCGGGCCTTGGTGCTGCTCGCCGAACATGAGCTCAATGCCTCGACCTTTTCCGCGCGCATTACCGTCTCGACCGGCGCGCCGCTCTCGGCCGCAGTGCTGTCGGGCCTTTGCACGCTGGGCGGGCCGCTGCATGGCGGGGCGGCGGCCGCCATGGATGAACTGGCCGAGGCCGCCACCCGGCTCGGGCCGGAACAGGCCGTGCAACTCAGCCTCAGGCGAGGCCGTGCCCTGCCCTGTTTCGGCCACCGGCTCTATCCGCATGGCGATGTGCGCGCGGCCGAATTGCTGACGCACTTCGAAGTGCCGCCGCTCTATCGCGATCTCGCGGTGATCGGGGAGGCGCTGGTGGGCGAGCGGCCCAATATCGATTTCGCCCTCGCCGCCATGGCCGCCGCCTGCGGCCTGCCCGCTGCCGCGCCGATGATCATCTTCACCCTCGCCCGCTCGGTGGGCTGGCTGGCCCATGCGCTGGAGCAGATCGAGACCGGATCACTGATCCGGCCCCGGGCGCGTTATGTGGGGCCGGCGCCGGCCTATTGAAAGACGCTGGCGCCGCGATCGGCGACGCCGACCAGGCTGCGGAAGCCGGCAAACAGTTCGCGGCCCATGCCGAAATGCTGGGGCCGCAGGTCTTCGCTGGCCGGGGTGCGGGCGAAGAATTCCTTCTCGTCGCCCAGGAAGGTCAGCGTGCCCTCATTGGCGTCGAGCCGGATCATGTCGCCATCGCGGATCTTGCTGATCGGACCGCCATCGACCGCTTCCGGCGTCATGTGGATGGCCGCGGGCACCTTGCCCGAGGCGCCCGACATGCGGCCATCGGTCAGCAGCGCCACCTTGAAGCCGCGATCCTGCAACACGCCGAGCGCCGGGGTCAACTTGTGCAATTCGGGCATGCCGATGGCGCGGGGGCCCGAGAACCGCACCACCGCGATCATGTCGCCATTGAGCTCCCCAGCCTTGAACGCAGCCTGCAACCCTTCCTGGCCATGGAAGACCCGGGCCGGGGCCTCGATCACGCGGTGTTCGGGCTTGACGGCCGAGACCTTGATGACCGAACGGCCCAGATTGCCGGTGAGCAGCTTGAGGCCCCCGGTCTGCTGGAACGGGGTCGCCGTGCCGGTCAGCACCTTGGGCAAAGCCGATTCCTTGGGCGCCGCTTCAAAGGCCAGCTTGTCCTCGATCAGCTTGGCCTCGACGGTATAGTTGGACAGCCCATTGCCCCAGACGGTCTTGACGTCCTCGTGCAGATGCCCGCTTTCGAGCAATTCCTTGATCAGGAAACCCATGCCGCCGGCGGCGTGGAAATGGTTCACATCGGCCACGCCATTGGGATAGACGCGGGCCAGCAGGGGCGTCGCATCGCTCAGATCGCTCATATCGTCCCAGGTCACCTGCAATCCGGCAGCCGCCGCAATGGCGATCAGGTGCATGGTGTGGTTAGTCGAGCCACCCGTGGCGTGCAGACCCACCAGGCCATTGACGATGGCCTTTTCGTCGATGACGTGCCCGGCCGGCGTATAATCATTGCCCTGGGCGGTCAGCGACAGCGCCCGCACCGTGGCCTCGCGGGTCAGCGCATCGCGCAAAGGCGTGCCCGGATTGACGAAGCTGGCGCCCGGCAGGTGCAGGCCCATGATTTCCATCAGCATCTGATTGGAATTGGCCGTGCCATAGAAGGTGCAGGTCCCGGCCGAGTGGTAGGACTTGGACTCGGCTTCGAGCAATTCGGCGCGGCCGACCTTGCCCTCCATATAGAGCTGGCGGACCTTGCTCTTTTCGTCATTGGGCAGGCCCGAAGGCATCGGTCCGGCCGGCACGAAGACGGCAGGCAAATGCCCGAAGGTCAGTGCCCCGATCAGCAGGCCGGGCACGATCTTGTCGCAAATGCCGAGATAAACCGCGGCATCAAACATATTGTGGCTGAGCGAAATAGCGGTCGACATGGCGATCACGTCGCGGCTGAACAGGCTCAGATCCATGCCCGGCTGGCCCTGGGTCACCCCATCGCACATGGCCGGCACGCCGCCGGCAACCTGGGCCGTGGCGCCGATCTCGCGGGCGGCCTGCTTGATGATTTCGGGATAGAATTGATAGGGCTGATGAGCACTCAGCATGTCGTTATAGCTGGTGACAATGCCCAGGTTCAGCGTCTTGTTGCCGGCCAGGGCCGCCTTTTCGGCGGGCGTGCAGGCGGCAAAGCCATGGGCAAGATTGCCGCAGGAGAGCGTCGAGCGATAAACGCCGGCCTCACGGGCCGCATCGAGCCGGTTGAGATAGTCCTTGCGGCTATCGCGACTGCGCGCGGCAATGCGGTCAGTCACATCCTGGATGGCTTGGCGAACGGACATTTCGAGCTCCTAACTCAGTTGTCGCGGCCTCGCGCGGAAAAGCGGGGGTCACTTTTCCGTAAAAAGGACGCTGCTGCGGAGCCGCGTAGTGGCCAGGGCAGTCGATTGGGGACCGCCGAGGGGACTATGGGCACCAGTAGACAGTTACAGGGCGGCCGGAGCGCAATACGGCGCGGATGGGGAGGTCCTCAACGGGACCATCTCCCAGAGCCGCGTCGAGAACGACGGCCTTTTCCTCCCCTTCGATATGAAGGTAAAGCCCATCCGTGTGGAGGAGACGCGGTAGGGTAAAGGTTATGCGCGGTTCGCCCGCACCCGGCGCATGGATCGCCAGGGCCGGGCCGGCGGCAGTCAGCGCCTCGGTCAGCGTGTCGCCACCGGGGAAGAACGAGGCGGTGTGCCCGTCCCCACCCATGCCGAGGATGACGGCGGCAAATTGCTCGGGCAGCTCGGCCAGCAGCGCATTGGTCTTGGCGATCTCGGCCGGACCGGGCTCATCGCCGCCCGAATAGAGCGGGAAGAAGCGCGCCACGGCAGCCGGGCCCTGCAGCATCTTTTCGTTGACCAGGAGGGCATTGGAGCGGTCATTGGTCTCATCGACCCAGCGCTCGTCGACCAGGGTGACGATTACCTTGCTCCAGTCGATATCCTTGGTCTTGCCCAGGGCCTGGAAAAACCGGGCCGGAGTCGAGCCGCCGCTCACCGCAATCGCCGCCTCGCCCCGCTCGGCAATGGCGGTCCGAATGCGATCCGCCACCGCCTCGGCCAGTTCCTTGGCCAGGGTCGGCTTGTCAGCGAATGTGCGGCGCTCGATGGTCATATCAATTCCTTTGAGCCAGCGGCTCCTATCGCCTCCCTCCCCCTTGAGGGGAGGGAATGAGGGTGGGGGTCCGTCGGTGGATCACCGAACCACCCCCTCCCCAGCTTTGCTAGGCCCTTCGGGCCCGGCGCCGCTACCCTCCCCTCAAGGGGGAGGGCAAGAGCCGAAGCCTTAATTATCGTCTTCGTACCACGTCCGGCCGTCGCGTTCGATCAGGGCGATGGCGCCGCTGGGGCCCCAGGTGCCGGCCACATAGGCCTGTGGCGGTTCGCTCGAACGGTCCCAGGCCTCGCGGATCGGGTCAACCCATTTCCAGGCGGCTTCCAGCTCGTCGCGGCGCATGAACAGCGCCTGGCTGCCCCGCACCACATCCATCAGCAGGCGTTCATAGGCTTCGGGGGTGCGCTCGGCAAAGGTCTGGGCAAAGCTCAGGTTCAGCGGCACTTCGCGCAGGCGCATGCCGCCCGGACCCGGGTCCTTGATCATCATCAACAGCTTGACGCCCTCGTCGGGCTGCAGGCGGATGACGAGCTTATTGGCCTTGGGCGCGCCCTCGGCATGGTCGAAAATGGAATGGGGGATCGGCTTGAACTGGATGCAGATTTCCGACACCCGGTTGGCCATGCGCTTGCCGGTGCGGAAATAGAAGGGCACGCCGGACCAGCGCCAGTTTTCCACTTCCGCCTTGAGCGCCACGAAGGTCTCGGTGCGGCTGCCCCTCTTGTCCTCGGGCAATTCATCCTGATAGCCGGCGACCGAGGTCGTTTCCGACTTTACGCCCTTATACTGGCCGCGCACGGTATTCTTGGCCACATCGCCATTGAGGATGGGCTTGAGCGCGCGCAGCACTTTGAGTTTTTCGTCGCGCAGCGCATTGGCATCGTCCGAAGCGGGCGGCTCCATGGCCACCAGGCACAGCAGCTGGAGCATATGATTCTGGATCATGTCGCGCAGCGCGCCGCTCTCGTCGTAATAGCCGCGCGTGCCGGCGCCCACCGATTCAGCCACGGTCAGCTGCACATGGTCGATATGGGCCGAGTTCCAGATCGGCTCGAACAGGGCATTGGCAAAGCGCAGCGCCAGCAGGTTCTGCACGGTCTCTTTGCCCAGATAGTGGTCGATGCGGTAAACCTGATCTTCCTTGAAGATCTTGGCCACGCCGTCATTGATCTCAACCGATGAGGCCAGATCGTGCCCCAGCGGCTTTTCGATCACCACGCGCGCATCGCGGCGATAGAGCTTCTTCTTGGCGAGATATTCGGCAATGGGCTCGAACAGATCGGGCGCCACGGCAAGATAGAAGGCGCGCACGATCTTGGGGTCGTCGCGCAGGGCCTTGCCCAGATCGCCCGAGGTTTCAGGGTTGCTGGCATCGACCGGCACATAGGAAAAAATCTTGATGAAGCGGTCGATCACCGCCTCGTCCTGATATTCCTTTTCGACGAACTGGGTGATCGCGTCGCGCGCCGCCTTCTGGAAATCGGCATCGCTGAGCTTACTGCGCGAGGCGCCGATAATGCGGCTCTGCTCGTCGAACTGGCCATCCTTGAACCGGTGATAAAGCGCCGGGATGAGCTTGCGCTTGGTCAGGTCGCCCGTGGCGCCGAACACCACATAGTCGAAAGGCTGGACGGGAATGATACGGCTGGACACTTGGCAAGTCCTTGGTTGGCGTCGTTAGGCAGGAAAGTTCTGGCGTGCGAGGATCACCGCGCCATTGAGCGGCTCGAATTTGGGCAGGGCGACGAAATCGCCATAGCGCTGTGTGAGAATGGGGAACAGGCGTTCGCCAAAGCCACCGACAATGGCCATGACCTTGGCATTGCGCGCCTTGAACCAGCGCACATAGGTATCGACATAGCCCAGTTCGATATCGAGCATTTTCTGGGCCACCGGATCGCCCTGTTCCAGATAATCGAAGAACAGCGGCATCAGCTTGCCGAATTCAGCGGGCGCCCGGCCGATCAATGCATCGTCGCACCCTTCCGAGCCGTCGCTGCTGATGATCTTGAGGTCCAATTCGGTGGCGAAGGCCCAGGTCATGACCGCCTGGTTATTGCCGCCGAGCCGGGCAATCACCGCCTTGGTGAGCGGGGAGGCTTCCACCAGGCCATCTTCGGCCTCCACGGCATAGCGCACCAGTTCACGGCCCAGGATGGCGCCCGACATCTGGTCGCCAATGGGAAAGCCCCAGCCGCCCGATTGATGGCGCTGGCCATCGACAATGGCGAGTGCGGCCGAACCGGTGCCCACGATGATCACCCCGCCTTCGCCGCCGCCCAGCGCGCCGGCATGGGCGATATCGATGTCATCATAGACTTTGACATCGGCGAAGGGCCATTTGCGGGCGCGGAATTCGGCGCGCGCGGTATCCATGCGGCCGCCGGCCATGCCGAAGCAGGCATAGGTATTGGCGGTTTCGGAGAAATCGATCCCGGCCGCCTTGAAGACATCGCGGGTGCCGTCGCTAATGGCCTTGTAAGCCGGCTCGCCATCATCGATCTGCAAGTTGGAGCGGCCGTTCTTGACTTCGGCGAGCGTCTTGAGATTCTCGTCGGCCAGACGCACACGGCAATTGGTGCCGCCGCCATCAACGCCAAGATAGTATCTGGGCACGCAATCGACTCCGTGGACTAGGGTGTGAGGACAGTTAGGTCAGGGTGAGCCGAAAATGGTGATTTTCGAGAACCGGAGCGCAGCGTACGTTTGGGTACGTGAGCACCGGAAGCGCAGGAAATCACCATTTGCAGGCCTCCATCACCTAACTGACTCACATCCTAACGGGATTGTAGGGGCTGGTTTCGCGGCGGACCATAATGCGAAAGATGCTAAGACGAAAGTAGAATAAGGCACAAAAAGCGTCTGTCCTATGCAGGGTTGGCATGGCCTGATTGCAGGAAGTGCGCAACCCCTTGGGCGCCAGTGCTTTGTGTTTTCTGAACGGGGTTGGCGGATGCCCCGGAGAGGAGCCAGGATGACGAGACATGTATTGGTGCTGGGTGGCGCTCGCTCGGGCAAAACCGGCTTTGCCGAGCGGTTGGCGCTCCATAACGGGGCCAAGCCTGCCTATCTGGCGACAGCCGAGGCGCTGGACGCCGAAATGCGTGACCGCGTCGCCAGTCACAAGGCGGTACGTGGCGAGCGCTTTGCCACCATAGAGGAGCCGCTCAAGCTTTCCGATGCCCTGATCAAGGCCTCGTCCAGCCACGATGTGATCCTGGTCGATTGCCTGACGCTATGGATCACCAATCTTTTGCTGGCCAATGAGGATGTCTCGAGCGCGGTCAGCGAATTGGGCGCCACGCTGATCCAGCTCAAGAAAGCCAAGATCATCCTGGTCAGCAACGAGGTGGGGCTGGGCATCGTGCCCGACAATGCCATGGCCCGCACCTTCCGCGATCTTGCCGGCGCCGCCCATCAGCGCCTCGCCGAAATCTGCGACGACGTCTATTTCGTCGCTGCGGGCCTGCCGATGACGCTCAAGGGCCAGCCGCCCGAACAGACACCGACGCATATTCACGAGGCGTGAGGCTACCCCGCGCATAAAATTCGAGTTCTATTACCCTCAGCCGCCCAATGCGATTGCCAGTGCTAACAGTGTGCTAACAACCAGCAGCACGGTGAGCACCATATGATAAAGGCTGACAGCACGGGCGATGTGATAGCGCCCGAGGTTTCTATCCCCCTTGCCCATCATCGGCAGGTCGACCATCTCACCATCGTAATGCCTTGGTCCACCAAGGGAAATTCCCAACGCACCGGCAAAGGCGGCTTCCGGCCAGCCTGAATTGGGTGACTTATGCCCGCGCGCATCGCGCATCGCGGCGCCCCAGGCCCGGGACGGGCTGGCATCGGGGATAAAGAAACAGGCAATGGTCACCAAAACCGCCGAAAGCCGGGCGGGGATAAGATTGACAAGGTCATCGAGCCGCGCCGCCGCCCAGCCATAATCGCGGTAGCGGTCATTGAGATGCCCGATCATGGAATCGGGCGTGTTGATGGCCTTGTAGAGCACGATGCCGGGCAGGCCGAGCAGCACCAGCCAGAACCAGGGTGCCACCACGCCATCGGAGGTACTTTCCGCCAGGGTCTCGATTGCCGCGCGAGAAACGCCAGCTTCGTCAAGGGTTTGCGGGTCGCGCCCAACGATATGGCTGACCGCCTCGCGTCCTGCTGCCAGCGAGGTTCCCAGCGCATCGCCCACGGCCTCGACAGCGCGGCCCAATTCCTTCTGGGCCAGAAACGGCGTCGCCAGCAATACTTCGAGCAGCCAGCCCAGCGGCAGCGACCGCACCAGGCGTTGCACAACGACAGCCACAACCAGCACCACGATCAGCAGCAAAGCCAGCGACACGATCCCCGCCAGCTTGCGCTGCCGGGCGCTGCGCACCGGCGTATTAGTGCGTTGTTCCATATAGGAAATCAGCCAGCCAAACCACATGACCGGATGCCCGATCCGCCCGGTCAAAAGCTGCGGATAGCCGAGGACACGTTCGGCCAACAGGGCCAGAGGCGGGATCAGGGCATACATCAGGCAAGGCTCACAGGTTCGGCCAGCGCAAGCAGCGCATCGATATCGAGATGGGTTTGGAGATGGGCCGCCAGATCGTCAAGCGCCTGCTCGACGCCGGTCTCATAGGAGAGGTCGGGACTGGCTGCATTACCGAGGAAAGCGCGGCGGAAGCCATCGGCGGCGAAGAGGCCGTGCAGATAGGTGCCGGCCACCAGTCCATCGGCGCTGACCGCTCCTTCCAAGGCCTTGGAAATCCTGGCGAAAGGCTGCTGACGATCAGGGCCTTCGGTGACGCCCATATGCATGTGATAGCCACTGATCGGCAGGTTGGACGCGGCATGAACGGCCGCCTCGACCCGCAATTGCTTGACCGGCTCCAGTACGGTTTCCACGTCGAGCAGTCCCAATCCCGCGCTGGTTCCCGGCTCGCCCTCGATACCCTCAGGGTCAGCAATGGTCCTGCCCAGCATCTGGTAGCCGCCGCAAATGCCCAGGATGCGGCCACCGGCGCGGTGATGCGCCAGAAGGTCGATATCCCAGCCATTGGCCCGCAAAGCAGCGAGATCGCTGCGCGTGGCCTTGGAACCGGGCAGAATGACCAGATCGGCATTGCGGGGAATGGGTTGGCCGGGTTCGACCAATACGAGATTGACACCCGGCTCGGCGCGGAGCGGATCAAGATCATCGAAATTAGCAATGCGCGGCAGGCGCGGCACGGCAATGGTGAAGCCGCCCGAGCCTCCAGATGCATAGTTTTCGAGCGCCAACACATCTTCCGCCGGCAGCTTGGCGGCATCGGAAAACCACGGGACGGGCCCGAAACAAGGCACACCGGTATGCTGGGCGATGAAGCCGATCCCTGCGGCAAACAGGGAAGGATCGCCCTGGAATTTATTGACCAAAGTGGCGCGGATCAGTCCGGCATCGGCCTCTCCGATCACCGCAAAAGTGCCGACGATGGAGGCGATGACGCCGCCGCGGTGGATATCGCCGATCAGCACGACCGGCAGTTCGGCGGCCTGGGCAAAACCGAAATTGGCGATGTCATTGGCCCGCAGATTGACCTCGGAGGCGCTGCCGGCGCCTTCGACGATGATATAGTCGCTATCGGCTGCCAGCTCATGGAAGGCCTCCAGGACCTCGGGCATCAGCTTACCGCGCTCGGCCCAATAGGCACGGGCGGACATCGAGGCCCGGCGCTGGCCCCGCACGACAACCTGCGAGCCGGTTTCCTGCTCGGGCTTGAGCAGAACCGGGTTCATCGCCGTGATAGGGTCACGCCGCGCGGCGCGCGCCTGCAGCGCCTGCGCCCGGCCGATTTCGCCGCCATCGGCGGTGACGGCGGCATTGTTGGACATGTTCTGCGGCTTGAACGGAGCAACGCGCAGGCCGCGATTGGCCAGCAAGCGGCACAGTCCCGCCACCAGCAGCGACTTGCCGACATCGGACCCCGTACCCATGAACATCAGTGACTTGGCCATTGCAGGCTTATGCCGCATCGATGACGTGGGCGTAAGACCCCATGACACGGCCAATGACGGCGCCCATGGGTGGCAGGGTTTCACCATTGGCATCGGCGGCCGCGAAAAGCGGCGTCATCCGCGATTGTTTGGCCGAGGAATAGTGAAATTCGTGGCCATTGAGCCGGTTGGGCCAGGGCAGATCGCCGGCCTGGGCCAGGCGGCGATAACCCAGGGTGCGTTTGGGGCGGTCGATGCGGGTGGTGAGCGGCAGCAGGCCGGCCATGGCATGGCTGTGGCCGGCCTTGTCCACCAGTGCCTCGCCCAGCACCATGAAGCCCCCGCATTCCCCATAGATCAGGGCATTGCGGTCGCGCGCGGCGGTGAGGCCCGCCTTAAATCTATCGGCCGCGGCCAGGGCCGGCCCATGCAGCTCAGGATAGCCGCCGGGCAGGAAGACCGCATCGGCATCGGCGCGAGGCGCCTCATCGACCAGGGGGGAAAAGAAACTCAGTTCGGCGCCCATGGCCCGCCAGCCATCGAGCAGATGGGGATAGAGGAAGGCAAAAGCCGCATCGCGGGCAATAGCAATGCGCTGGCCCAGTGGCGGCAGCGATGGGGTGGATGCGGCGGCCTCGGGCAAGGGGGCGGCCAGGGCCCGCAGGCGAGCGAGATCGACATAATTGCCGACCGCCTCGGCGGCCGCATCGAGAAACGTCTCGAAGGCCTGGACCTCGCCGGGCAGCACGAGGCCAAGGTGGCGCTCGGGCACGGCCAAAGCCGGATTGCGCGGAATGGCGCCGAGGCAGGGAATGCCAGTGGCAGCCAGAGCGCCAACCAGCATGCGCTCGTGCTTCATGGAAGCGACGCGATTGAGGATAACGCCACCAATACGGACGCCGAGGCGCCAATTGGCAAAGCCGGCGACCAATGGCGCTATCGATTGGCTTTGCCGATCGGCATCGACGACGAGGATAACGGGCAAATCCAGCAATTGGGCGAGATCGCCAGTGGAGCCAAAGCCATCGGCTGCGGCGTCGAACAGACCCATGACGCCTTCAACCAGCAGCAATTCAGCCCCTGTCGCCTGCACCGAGGCGAGATGCTTGAGGCGTGCGGGGCGCATCGACCATGGATCGAGATTGACGGCATCGCGCAGGGCCGCGCGGCCAAGAAAGGCGGGGTCGATATAATCAGGACCGGTCTTGGCAGGCGCGACCACCACACCCTGACGGCGCAGGGCGGCGAGCAGGCCGAGGGTGACCACGGTCTTGCCCGACCCGGAGCGCGGCGCGGCGATGACGAGCCCCTTAGCCAAAGACATGGTTCCGGGCGCCTTGCACATACCAATCGAGTGTCTGGCTATAGGCGCCCACGGGCCCGAGCACGACGATGGCGGGGGTGGGGATGTCGGCCAAGGAAGGCGCTTTGCCCAGCGTGGTGGCAATGGCGGATTGCCGGGGCGTGGCGACGTGGGAGACGATGGTCAGGCTGTCATCGGCAGGCCGTCCCGCGGCGATGAGTTTTTCGGCGATGGAGCCCAGATGCTTGACGGCCATATACATGACGATGACCGGGGCGGCATTGGCGATGGCGTTCCAATCGACGCCTTGTGGCACGGCGCCGGTATCGTCGTGGCCGGTGAGGAAGACGACGGCGTGGTTGGTGTCGCGATGGGTGACGGGAATGCCGGCATAAGCCAGCCCGCCCAGGCCCGAGGAAATGCCGGGCACGATGCGGAATCGCACGCCGGCCCGAGCCAGAGCGCCGGCCTCTTCGCCACCGCGGCCGAACATGAAGGGGTCTCCCCCCTTGAGGCGGAGGACGCGTTTGCCGGCCTTGGCGAGGTCGATGAGTTGCAGCGAAATATCGGCCTGTTTCGGCGAAGGCCGGCCGCCGCGCTTGCCGGCGAAAATCCGTTGCGCGCGGCGCGGCGCCATGGCCAGCAGGGCATCGGAGACCAAGGCATCATGAACCACCACATCGGCCTGGCCGAGGCCGTGATAACCCAATAGCGAGACGAGGCCGGGCCCGCCGGGACCCGCGCCGACGAGCCAGACCGTGCCAGGTTCCAACGGGGGGAAATCGGCGTGGTCGAGCGCAGCGAAATGGCCCCGGCGATTGGGACGCCTGATCCAGTCAAACATGAAGGCAACCCGTCGTTTGCGGTGGCGCGGGCAATGCGTGTCCCCTTCCCCTTGAAGGCAGGACAAGCGCTTGAGCCCGGCGGGCGAAATGGGCAGAGTGGGGCGGAAGCGTTGGGACAAACAAAAGACTATGAAAATCCTGATCCTGGGAGGAACGGCGGAAGCGCGGGAGCTGGCCGAGCGGCTGGTGGCGATGGGGCATGCCGTCATCACCTCCCTGGCCGGGCGAACGCAAGACCCCAAATTGCCCCGGGGCGATATTCGCATGGGTAAATTTGGCGGCATACCGGGCCTGTGCGCCTATTTGCGCGCAGCGGGCATAGAGCGACTGGTGGATGCGACACACCCCTATGCGGGGCTGATGTCGATAAATGCCGTTGCCGCGGCGCAGGCCACCGGCATTGCGCTGGTGCGTTATATGCGGCCGGCCTGGGAGCAGAAGCCGGGCGCCAACTGGCTGACCGTGGAAACGGCAGCCGAGGCGGCGGCCGCCCTGCCCCACAATGCCGATGTGCTGCTGACCACCGGCCATACCGGGCTCGACAAGTTTTTGGAGCGCGATGACTGCCGGTTCGTGGTGCGCACCATCGAGGCGCCCGCCATGGCGCTGCCGCGGCATGCCAGCCTGCTGCAATCGCGGCCGCCTTATGGGCTGATCGACGAGATGGCGCTGATGGAGCGCGAGGGGATAACTCATCTGGTCACCAAGAATTCGGGGGGTGCGCAGACCTCGGCCAAGCTCGAAGCGGCGCAGCGGCTGGGAGTAAAGGTGATCATGATCGCCCGCCCCGCCTATGGCCCGGCGCTGGAGGTGAGCAGCGTGGAAGAGGCCATTGCCGCGCTGGAACTGGGGTAAGGCGCGGCGTTGCCGAACCGGGCAACATCGAATTGGGGAGCGCAACTGGCGAGGGCGCAGGTGGCGTGTGCAGATTTCCGCTTGCCGAGCAGCAGCCGGCCGGCGGCCGCCGCGACCGCTTCAGCGATTGACGGCAGGCCGATCGCAGCCGCTACCCGGGCGGAGGGGCTGGGGGCCGTGTGGGCGAGCGAGGTATCGTCGAGCAGGCGCAATGGCACGCCGAAATGCGCGGCTGCGGCGTAAAGCGGCGGCATGTCGCGCTTGCGATTGTGAGAAGCGATGGCCAGGAGTGCCGAGCGCGAAAGCCCGGCTTCGAGCAGGCAGGCCTCGAGCAGCGTGACGATTTCGATGGCCGTTGCAGCGCTGCCGCAGCCAATGCCGGCCACGATGGAGTGCTGCTGCGGCCCTTCGGTGCCAATCGTCATAATCGCCTCTTTAAGCTCAAGAGGTTCGCTCAAACCGGAGCAGCTCTGGAATTGGTCCCCGATTTGGGTCGACCGCACCAGACTCTGTTTCAGTTCCTTATCGGGAACGCTGCGCTTATCCGGTTCTAGGACGGGGGAAGCGTGTGGTCAATCAATGGCTTGGCCGGGATCGTCGACACATCGGAATGCTTCTGAAAATGATTTGCAAAAACAATGGGTTGCGCCTCATTGCCAGCGGAGTTATGTGCAGAACCCAGCCGTCGTTCGGGCGCGGCGCGAGTAGCAGAGCAGAGGCATGACCAACAAAAGAACGCTGGCGGTTGCCGTGGCGAGCCTTGTCATTGGGCTGGTCGTGCTCGGGCTGAAGCTGCTGGCCTGGCGGATGACCGGTTCGGTCGCGCTCTATTCGGATGCCCTGGAATCCATCGTCAATGTGGTGACCGCGATTGCGGCGCTGGCGGCGGTGCGGCTGGCCCAGAAGCCGGCCGACGCTGCCCTGCCCTATGGCTACCACAAGGTGGAGTATTTCTCCGCCGTGCTGGTGGGCGTGATGATCATCGTGGCTGCTATCCTCATCGTGCGGGAGGCCTATTTCGGGCTAATGGCGCCGGAAATGCCCGGTGCGCCAGTCGAGGGGCTGGCAATCAGCGCGGCAGCGACCGCGATCAACCTGGTCTGGGCCTTCTCGCTTATCCGCTATAGCCGCAAGGTGCGCTCGCCGGCCCTGGAAGCCGATGGCAAACATCTGATGACCGATGTCATTTCGACCATCGGCGTGCTGATCGGGCTGGTGCTGGTGTTCCTCACCGGGTTTGCGCCGCTCGATTCGATCCTGGCGGGGCTGGTAGCGCTCAACATCCTGTGGTCTGGCTGGGGCGTGATCCGCGACAGCATTGGCGGGCTGATGGACGTGGCCGTGCCGCCGGAGACGCAAAAGCTGATCCGCGAGGTGATTGCCGGCAATGCCGAGGGCGCTATCGAAGCCCATGACATTCGCACGCGGCAGGCCGGCAAGATGACCTTTATCGACTTTCACCTGGTGGTGCCCGGCGTGATGAGTGTGGAGGCGGCTCATGCCATTTGCGATGGGATCGAGGCCAAGCTGCGCGAGGCGGTGGAGGATGTGATGATCACAATCCATGTCGAGCCCGAGGAAAAAGCCAAGCATAATGGCATCGTGGTCGTCTAATGTGATCGGGTCTCTTGCCCATCACGTGCGAAAGAAGTCATCACATGCGAATTCTGATTGTTTTGCTTGCCCTTATTGCCGTTCCGGCAGCCGCCCAGGAATTGGGCTGGGGGCGCTATGACAATGCCCGCTTCGGCTATACCAGCGAAATCCCCGCAGGCTTTTCCGGCTATGGCGAAAGCGACAATGGCGACGGGCAGATTTTCGACAATGCCGGCAAGGCCCAGGTGCTCAGCTTCTGGGGCGCCAATATCATGGACGAGAATTTCGAGGCGGAAGTGGCCTCGCGCATGGGCTATGCGGAACGCGATGGCTGGAACATTGCCTATCAGGCGGTGACGCCGCGCTGGGCCAGTTTCTCGGGCGTGATGGGGCAGCGCATGTTCTATACGCGCATGATCCAATTGTGTGACGGCAGCAGCTATGCGGCCATGACCGTACAGTATTCAGCGGCCCAGGCGGCGGATATGAAGCCGAAGGTGGAGCGGCTGGTGAAGGGATTCCGTGCCGACGGGTGTTAGGAGCTCCTCGTTCGTCCCCTATTCGCAATGTCATTCCCGCGAAAGCGGGAACCTCCGTTTTCTTCTCTAGGTGCGACAAACAGAGGTTCCCGCTTTCGCGGGAATGACATTGTGGTGAGGTGGGGTCTCCGGGAGATAGTCCTAAAACTCTATGCCCGCCTGCGCTTTCACGCCGGCGCGGAAGTGGTGTTTGATTTCGGTCATTTCCGTCACCAGATCGGCGATTTCGATCACCTCGTCCTTGGCGTTGCGGCCGGTGACGATGACGTGCTTATCGGCCGGCTTGTCCTTGAGGAAGGCGACCACCTCGTCGAGCGGCAGATAGTCGTAGCGCAGGCAGATATTGAGCTCGTCGAGCAGGACCAGCTTGTAGGCTGGGTCGGCGATCAGCAGCTTGGCTTGCTCCCAGGCGGCGCGGGCGGCGGCGAGGTCGCGCTCGCGATCCTGCACATCCCAGGTGAAGCCCTCGCCCATGGCATTGATGGTGACCAGGTCGGGGAATTTCAGCAGCACATCGCGCTCGCCAGTGTCCCAGGCGCCTTTGACGAATTGCACGACGCCCACTTTCATGCCGTGACCGATGGCGCGGAACACCATGCCGAAGGCGGCGGTGGATTTGCCCTTGCCCTTGCCGGTGTGAACGATGAGCAGGCCGCGTTCCTCGGTCTTGGTGGCGAGGATCTTGTTCCGCGCCTCCTGCTTTTTCTTCATCTTTTCAGCATGATAGGCGTTGCGTTCAGCCTCGCTCATCAGGTCGGTCTTTTTGACGGGCTTATCAATCATGCAAGGCGCTCCGCGTGTTCGATGATGAGACGAGCCGCTTCGGCGGGCGGCAAATGGGTGGTGTCGAGATCGAGCCGGTTGGGGTGATCTACGCGCAGAATTTCGTGGGCATTGCGCTTCTGTTCAGCGCCTTCAGCGTCAGTCTGCTTTAGATAGGCGGCGCGCTCGGGCGAGGGAATGCGCTCGGCATGGGCCGCATCGGAAGCCCGCAAGAAGACCGGGACGAAGATGCTGCCACGGCGCTCGGCCGTGCCGGCAACCTTGTCGAATATGAGCCGATCCATGGGGTCGCTCTCGAGCAGGCAATTAGTCAGCACATAGCTGGCGTCGCGTGGCGCAAGCTCTTCGATTGCCAGCAGCGCCTGGCCACGAATGACGTCGATCATTTCCCAGACGCGCTCTGGCAGAGGCGTTTTTCCATCGGTGCGAAGCAGCGAGAAGATAACGTTGTTGACCAGATGGTTGTCGAATAGCCGTGCGTCGGTCGCGGCGCAAATCGCCTTGGCGATGGTGAGTTTGCCGACGCCGTAATGGCCGATCAGATAGATGATGGTGTTATTCATTGTTCCCCTCGAGCAGACCATAGGCCGAGTTGGAACGTGGGGTCCACAAGCCGCGCTGGCGGGCCTCGTTGAACTTGGCAATCAGCTCATCATAGCCGTAGCGGTTGCTGGTGCGGATAAAGTCGCGAAGCGCGCTGTCCTCGATGAAGGCTTCGAAGGCCAGATCGAAGTGATGGGTCTTGACCGCGCCGGTGGTGGCGGCGAAGGCCAGCATGAAATCGACCGTGGCGATGATTTCGAAGGCGCCGCGATAGCCGTGGCGCATGACCCCGGCGATCCATTTCGGATTGACCACGCGGGAGCGCATGACATGGCTGATTTCTTCTTCAAGGGTACGGATCAGCGGGCGTTCGGGGCGGGAATGGTCGTTGTGATAGGCGGCCGGTTTCTGGCCCGACAGAGACTCGGCGGCGGCGGACAGGCCACCTTCGAACTGGTAGTAATTGTCGCTGTCGAGCAGGTCGTGCTCGCGATTGTCCTGGTTGTGGACAATAGCGTCGACGCTGGCGAGGCGGGCGGCGAAGCGGGCGCGCTCGGGGATGCCGGCGGCCTGGGCGCCATAGGCGTATTGTCCCCAATCGAGGGCAGCCTTGGCGAGATCGGCCCGGGTGGACCAGGAGCCGGAATCCACAAGGGCATTGAGGCCGGCGCCGTAAGTGCCTGGTTTCGAACCGAAAATCCGGTGGCCGGCGGCGAGACCGGCTTCGGCTTCGGACTGGCCTTGGGTCATCAGTCCCAAGGCGTCGGCGCGCATGCGGGCGGCTATGGGATTGTCTTCGGTTGGCTCGTCCAGCGCGCCGATGGCGCGGGCGGCGCGGTCGAAGAGGGCGATCTGGGCCGGGAAGGCGTCGCGGAAAAAGCCTGATATACGCAGGGTTACATCGACGCGGGGGCGGCCGAGCCTGGCCAGCGGGATGATCTCGTAGCCGGAGACGCGGAGGGACGACGGGTCCCAGACGGGCTTGGCGCCGATCAGTGCCAGGGCCTGGGCGATGTCGTCGCCGCCGGTGCGCATATTGGCAGTGCCCCAGACCGAGAGGGCGAGCGATTGCAGATAGGTGCCATGGTCCTGAAAGTGCCGCAGAATAAGGCTTTCGGCGGATTTTTTTCCGAGTTCCCAGGCGGTTGGCGTGGGGATTGCGCGGCTATCGACGGAGTAGAAGTTGCGGCCCGTGGGCAGCACGTCGAGCCGGCCGCGCGAGGGCGCACCGGAGGGGCCCGAACGAACGAATTTGCCATCGAGGCCATCCAGCAGGGCCGCCATTTCAGCAGGGCCGGAGGCGGCAAGGCGCGGTTGGATAATGGTTTCGATGGTGGCGAGGACGGATCGGGTCGCGAACCAATCGGGGGCGGGGATAAGTTTCTTCTCCACCAGCGCGGAAGCGATAGCTTCCAATGCCTCAACCACGTCACCAAGGTGCCTGGGTGCTAACAGACTGTTAGCATTGAGCGCAGCGAATTGCGCAAATACGTCCGGACCGCGCCAGGGGTCACCCAGTCGTGCGGTCAGGGGATCAAAGCCGAGCTTGAGATCGTCGGCCAGAGCGCGGATCAATGAGTTATCCCCGGGGGCGTCGCCGCGCGGTACTCTGGCAAGAGCTACGGTGAGGTCGCGGGCGAGATCGCCCTGGGGGGATTGGCCGAAGACGTGCAGGCCATCGCGGATCTGGGCCTCCTTGAGATCGCAGAGAAAGTTGTCGATCTTGATCAGGGCTTCGGTTTCGTCTTCGGGCAGGCCGATATCGCGATCGAGCCGGCTATCGCGGGTGAAATCGAGAATGCGGCGGCGCAGATCGGCGAGGCGCCGGCGATCCATGCCCGAGGCGGCGTAATATTCATCAAGCAGGGCTTCGAGGTCCTTGAGGGGACCATAGGTTTCCGCGCGAGTGAGCGGGGGCACGAGGTGATCAATGATGACGGCGCCGGTGCGCCGCTTGGCCTGGGTGCCCTCGCCGGGATCGTTGACGATGAAGGGATAGAGATGGGGCAGCTGGCCCCAGAGCGCGTCGGGGTAACTGGCGGCATCGAGCGCGGTCGCCTTGCCGGGGAGCCATTCGAGCGTGCCGTGCTTGCCATTGTGGATCAGGGCATGGGCGCCAAATTCGTGGCGCAGCCAGAGATAGGCGGCGAGGTAGGCGTGGGGCGGGACGAGCGCTGGGTCGTGATAGCTGGCGGTTTCGTCCAGGTGGTAGCCGCGGGCGGGCTGGAGGAGGATGGCGATGTTGCCGTGGATGAGGGCGGGGAGGTGGAAGGTGGCGTCGCGGACGAAGGGGTCGGTGGCGGGGTCGCCCCAGCGGGTGGTGACGGCGTTGCGGATGTCCTCGTGCAGATTGGCGAACAGTTCTGCGTAGCGGGCAAGGGATAGCGTGGCGGGGGAGGTGCCGCGGGCGGGGTTGGCGTTGGTGGGGCCGGATTGTAGGGCGGTGATGAGGTCGGCGGAGGTGAGGGTGCTGACTGAGAGACCCCCTCCCCCGGCCCCTCCCCTCAAGGGGGAGGGGAGGGATGGCGCCGAGAGGTCATCGAGTGTGGCAGCGATGAGCTGCCAGATGCCGTCCTGGTTCGTGGCCAGATCGCCATTGGTGAAGCGCAGAACGCGGTAGCCAGCATTATTGAGAAAGGCCGTGCGCCTTTCGTCGTGCTGCAATGCGTCCGGAGTGGCGTGGGTATCGCCATCGAGTTCAATGACGAGCTTGGGGTGGTGGCAGGCAAAGTCGGCGACATAGGCGCCGATGGGAACCTGCCGACGAAATTTGACGCCGCTCTTTTGAAACATCTTCAGAAGCGGCCAGAGGACCCGTTCCGGTATTGCTTGGTCGGCACGAAGCGATCGCGCCCGCGCCACGCTCTTACCTTGTGCCTTTCGCGCATTGGCAAAAGCCATCGGTATGTCCTCCCCTCCCCCTTGAGGGGAGGGGCCGGGGGTGGGGGTCGTGGCGTTGTAACCGGCCCCCTCCAGCGCGCGCAAAATTTCGACTGTTGATTGCGGGGCGTCATAGCCCACGCCGTTGGCAAGGCGGCCGTCGCGGATGGGGTAGTTGGCGAGGACGATTGCGACTTTTCGTTGCGCGCGCGGAGTGGTGCGGAGGCGGGACCAGTTGGCGGCCAGGGTTACCGCGCGGGTGATGCCGGAGGGGTCGGGGGCATAGGCGGAGAGGGGGACTTGGCAGCGCTCGTGCCAGACGGCGTCGGCCTTGTGCCCGACGATGAGGCCGCCGATGCGGCCGTCGACTTCGGGCATGACGAGGAACATGGCCATGTCCTTGGAGCTGAGGCCCTGGCTGTCGGCCAGCCATTGGGCTTCGGGGCGGCCGGACTGGATCAATTGTATGACGGGGGCGTCAGTGCCGGAAAAGGGATTGGCTTTGGCGTCGAGGCTATCGATGCCAAGGGAGAAGCCCGTGAGGTTGAGGATGGCGGAGGGTGGGAAGGCGGCGAGGGCGTTTTGCACGAAGCGGATGCAGGGGCCTTCCTTGAGAGAGGAGACCAGCAGGGGGACCGGGGCGAGGTTTTGCCGTTCCAGCTCGGCGATGAGGGCCGCGATGGTGGCGGTGCCGGCGCCTTCGAGGGCGGCGCGGTAGAAGAGGATGGGGATGTGGGCCCTGGCATCGGAGTACCCCCTCCTAGCCTCCCCCTGATAGGGGGAGGGATGGGTTGGCGTGTGGGCGTGGATCGTGCGCAGGTTGGCTTCGTTGGTGATGCCGGTGGTTGGGTGCCAGAGGCCGAAGCGGGGGAAGGGGGTGGGTTGGAGGGCACTCAGCCTTTGAGCTTGCGGAGCCTCCGACACCCCCACCCTAGCCCTCCCCTCAAGGGGGAGGGAACGGGCCGGTGGTTGCGATAGGACTGGGGCGAAGGCCCCCTCATCCGCCCTTCGGGCACCTTCTCCCACGAGGGGAGAAGGAAGGCCGGGAGTTGCCAGGAGTTTGAACGCCTTCAGGATCGTATCGGCATTATCCGGGCCGCCGGCGGTGAAGAGGGTGTGGAGGCGGGTCCAGTCTTCGGGGTGGATGGTGGAGCGGGATTGTAGGATGGGGTCGGGATTGGAATCGCCGGGGATGAGGGCGAGGGGGATGCGGCGGTTGGCGCAGAGGGCGGTGAGTTCGTCGACGCCATATTGGAAATAGGCCGCACCGCCGATGAGGCGGAGGACGACGAGGCGGGCATGGGCGACTGTGTTCTCGAGCCAGAGATCGACCGAGAGATTGTGGCTGAGGCGCAGAATATTGGCGAGGCGCAGCTCATTCTCCCCTGCCCGGTCGGCAGCGGCGGCGAGCATGGCCAGTTCGCTATCGGCGGAGGAGGCAAAGACCAGGGCCCCGGAACGCTGGCCAAGATCGATGGCTTCGCCTTCCTGCTGGATCGCGCCGGCCTGGGCGGAAAGCAGGTGCATCAGGCGGCGCTGGCCCGGCGCCACACGACGCGGTCGAATACCAGGGTGGAAAGCGTGAGACTGACGGCGCCGGCGGGGATGGCCAGCGCCAGCAGGGTGACCAGCAAAGACGGTGACTGCGTCAATGTAGTGTAGACGACTATGCCGGCGAGGCTGGCCAGCGCTCCAGCGAGCAGGGTCAGCACGATGGTGAGGCCCAGACCCTGTCGGTACGGTGTCAGCGGAACCATGATCAGGGCGGCCAGCGCGGCGGGAATGACGCCGATCATCCAGCCGAAGATCAGGATTTCGGCCAGCTGGCGCAAGGATGGGGGGTCGGAGAACATGGCCGGAAGCATCAATGCCGCGATGACGCCGAGCGTGCCGATCAGCGGGCCAAAGAGCACAGTGAAAGCGAAACGAGCCACCGCTTGCCGCGGCGTGTCCTTGCCTGTTGGCGTGGTCTTGCTGTCTGCGGGCGCCGTCACGTTCGGTCCTCCGGTTTTGATCCCGTTTCGACCGCCCAGGGG
This sequence comes from Devosia yakushimensis, assembly GCF_030159855.1. NCBI lineage: Bacteria > Pseudomonadati > Pseudomonadota > Alphaproteobacteria > Hyphomicrobiales > Devosiaceae > Devosia > Devosia yakushimensis. The sequence continues at coordinate 2,861,790 of NZ_BSNG01000001.1, forward strand.
AAGCCGAAACGGGAGGTGCGAACCTTATCAGGCCGCGGCGGCCATGGCGCGCTCAAGGCTTTTGGTGATCGCGGCGTGGTCGAGGGGGCTTTCGCCGATGACGACGAGGGCGGTCTCGCGGGCTTCACCATCTTTCCAGGGGCGGTCGAAATAGGCGGTGACGCGAGGACCGACTGCCTGGATGGCGAGGCGCGCGGCAGCGCCCGGAACGGCGGCAAAGCCCTTGAGGCGGAGCACGTCATGCTCGCGGATGGTGGCCTCAATGGTGGCAAGCAGCTCATCCTTGCCGGTGATGGCGGGCAGGCGCAACGAGAAGCTGTCGAAATCGTCATGCTCGTGGGTCTCGCCACCATGCTCCAGCTCGTGATGGCTGGGGCGATTGGCGATATCGGCTTCCGAACCGAGGCCAAGGCCGAGCAGGGCCGCGATATCGACATGGCCGTTATGGGCGCGGATGAGGCCCGTGCCGGGGCGCATTTCGGCACGCAGATTGGCTTCGACATTGGCAAGCGTCGCGGCATCGACCAGGTCGGTCTTGTTGATGACGACCATGTCGGCGGCCGAAAGCTGATCTTCGAAAAGCTCGCCCAGGGGCGTTTCGTGATCGAGCATTTCATCGGCTTCGCGCAGGCGATTAATGGCCGCTTCATCGGCGGCGAAGCGGCCTTCGGCGAGAGCGGCGGCATCGGCCACGGTGACCACGCCATCGACGGTGACCTGGGCCTTGATCTCGGGCCAGTTGAAAGCGCGGATCAGGGGCTGGGGCAAAGCCAGGCCGGAGGTTTCGATGATGATGTGATCGAACTTTTCCGGGCGCGCCAGCAGCGCCTGCATGGTGGGGATGAATTCATCGGCCACGGTGCAGCAGATGCAGCCATTGGAGAGTTCGACCATATCTTCTTCGCGGCAGGTTTCGTCGCCGCAGCCGGCCAGGATGTCCTTGTCGACGCCCAGATCGCCAAATTCATTGATGATCAGCGCGATGCGTTTGCCCTTGGGCGCATGGGCCAGCAGGTGCCGGACAAGCGTGGTTTTACCGGCGCCGAGAAAGCCAGTGATGACGGTGGTGGGGATCTTTTCGGTCATGCGGTGGCTCCCAAAGGGGTGGTGGCGGAACGGGCGGCGAAGAGGTCGTTGAGGCGGCCGAAAATGGCGCCGAGCAGCGCCCAGAACACCGCCGAGGTGCCTAGCGTGACGGCGGCAAATTCGGTAGCGAGATGGGCAGGAACGGCACTGGGCTCATCGGGAGCGACGGGTGCGCCGATAATGTGGGGAATAACGATCAGCGCCACGGCCAGGGCAATGGCCCAGCTGGCGCGGGTCTTGGCGAGCAGCAGCAAGGCGCCGCCGGTGGCCAGGGCCGTGCCGGCCCACCAGAGCTGGCGCGGAAAAACCTCGGCGGCGGGCATGCCGGGCAGTTCGGGCGCCAGGCCATAGGCGGGGGCGAGCGAGAAGGCGATGAAGCCGGCAGCGCCCCAGAGCAGGCCATTGGCAAAGGTAATGGGGATATTGGCGAACATGGAAACCGCGCCGATGACCAGGGCAAACCCGGCAGCGGCGAGGACCGTGGCAAGGGTCGTATAGGCAGTGCGCTCGAAGCCGTCCTGCGGGGCCCATTCCTCGGGCTCGGCCTCGGTGGTGGCGGCGGCGTCATCGTGGCTGTGTTCGGCGGTGCCTTCGGCGTGGCTGTGGCCGCCTTCGCCCTCGAAGGTTTCGGCGTGGAGGATCAGCGGGGTGACGCGGAAATGCTGGATGGCGGCGGTCAATAGGCCAGCGGCCAGCGCTGCGAAAAGCGCAGCGGCGAACAGATTGCGGATCATTTTTCGGTTCTCTCTTTGACTACCACCTCAGTGGCAGGGGAAGCCCATGGCGTGGCGGGTGTCGTGGGCGCCATTGTGCAGGCGGTAATCGCCGGCAAAGCCGGTGCCCACCAGCAGGGTCAAGCCCAGCAGCAGCGCCAGGGCGCCAGCAACAAGCCGCTGGGACAGCGAGAGAGACGAGAGGCCGCTCGAAACGGCAGTATTGGTATTGGTCGTAGTATTCATGGCGGCACCCTCCGTGCGCGGAATAGATTGGGCTCTTCGCCCGGCTCATACTTGGACATTCCAAGGTGCCGGCAGGTCTCCTGGCTCGCAGTGATAGCCACTCCCCTCGCCTTCCCGGCTTTCGCCAGTGGCATGAGAGGGGAATGCACCGCTTACAGTTGCGGGGGCAGCCACGGTTTTGCGCCCTGATGGGTACGTCGCACCGTGTTCCCTTTTGATCCCCTTGCCACAACGGACGCGGGGAACCAACACGGGGACTGGTTTGCCACTAAATCGGGCCGACCGCAACGCGCTTGCTGGGAAATGGGCATCGGGGTCAAGGCGGGGATGGGCCGCCGGCGCCTAATTTGGCGGACAGCGCGGGGAGCGACTCGCGGTAGAGCTTTTGCCCAAGACATTTCGGAGGAAAAGATGAAGCCGATCAAATTCAGCCGCGAGGAAACCAAGGCCATCGTGGGCGAAATCCAGGATTATTTCCGCGAGGAGCTGGACCAGCAGATCGGCGCCATTCCGGCTGAGATGCTGATGATGTTCTTCGTCGACAAGATGGGCGCCTATTTCTACAACCGCGGGCTTTATGATGCGCAGGGCCTGATCCGGGAGCGGATCGATAGCCTGACCGACGATATTTTCGGGCTGGAGCAGCCGACCAAGCATTTGCGGTAGAGGCACGACCTCCAGAGGGTTCAAACGTGCTGTGGCGGTGATAGAAGTGCGGGCTGTTCTGTTTTCAGGAGGAAGCCTTGGGCTTCAACTTTGCCACCCTTGCTCCGATCGGGCTGCTGCTGGCGTCCAATATCTTCATGACCTTTGCCTGGTATGGGCATTTGAAATGGCCGACATCGGCGCTGTGGATGGCGGTGATGATCAGCTGGGGGATCGCGTTTTTCGAATATTGGCTGGCGGTGCCGGCCAATCGGATCGGGGAAGCGGTCTATAGCCCGTCCGAACTCAAGACCATTCAGGAAGTGATCTCGCTCTCGGTGTTCGCGGTGTTCACCGTATTCTATTTCGGCGAGAAGCTGACGCTGAACCATGGGATCGGGTTTGGAATGATCGCGCTGGGGGCGTTTTTTATTTTCAAGGGGCCGATCAAATAGGGTTCGGGCATCGGGGTACCCCCTCCTGGCCTCCCCCTGATAGGGGGAGGGATCTCTCCACTCTTGGGGTGGGAATCTAGTTCTAACCAAGGCGGTCCCTCCCCCTATCAGGGGGAGGTTAGGAGGGGGGTATCCCCCTATTTCAAGCAGTCGACCAGTGAGGTGGCAAGGCCGCGCAGCAGGGTTGGGTAGAGGTCCGCGCCTTCGGTCAGAGCGCCGCCTTCGGGGTCGAGGACGCCCGATTTTGCTGAACTGCCTTCAGTGATGGCCTTGATGATGGTGGGCTCGAAATTGGGCTCGGCAAAGACGCAGGTGGCGCCCAGTTCGGCGACCTTGGCCTTGAGTTCGCCGATGCGCGCGGCGCCGGGCATGACATCGGGCGTGACGGTGATGGAGCCGGCCAGGCTAAGCCCGAAACGGGCCTCGAAATACTGATAGGCATCGTGGAAGACGATGAAGGGCTTGTCGCGCACGGGGGCCAGATCGGCAGCGATCTCGGTTTCCAGGGCGTCGAGAGCGACGATTTCGGTGGCGGCATTGGCCTGGTAGGCGGCGGCGTTTTCGGGATCGGCCTTGGCGAGCGTGGCGGCGATCTCGGTGACCATCAGCTTGGCATTTTCCGGGTCGAGCCAGAAATGCATGTCACCGGCGTCATGTTCATGATCGTGATCGTGGCCTTCATGGTCATGGTCGTGATCTTCCCCCTCCCCTTCATGGGAATGGGGCTCGAAGGCGCCGCCTTCGCGCACCGGCAGGAGGGTAATGCCCGGCGCTTCGGCGAGCTCGACGATTTCGGCATTGGGGGCCAGGGTATCGAGGGCATCGGCCAGGAAGAGTTCCATGCCATGGCCGGTCCAGAAGACGATATCGGCAGATTCGAGCGCGCGGGCGTCAGAAGGGCGCAGGGCATAGGTATGGGGGGAAGCTGCACCCTTTACGATCAGCGTCGGCTCGCCAACGCCGGCCATGACCGCCGCGACCAGGGAATGCACCGGCTTGATCGAGGCCACGACATTGGGCGCCGCATAGGCGGTGGTGGTCAGAAACAGGGCGGACAGCAGGGCGAAGGGGGCGAGACGTTTCATTTGGAGGAAGACCTCTTGAACGGGAGAGACGAAGCAATATGTAATGTTATTACGCTTGTGGCGATGTTATGCTATAACGTAAAGAAGGGCGTCAAGGGGTGATTTTGGCGCTGTCTTCCGAACGCAGCACCCCCACCCAGCTGCCATTCGAGCATAGCTCTCATGGCCTTCTTACCTCCAATCGCTCCACTGGAGCGATTGGCCCTACGGGACGGCGCGAAGCCCCTCAAGCGGGAGGGGAGGAATGGAGCTGATAGATTTATGGATGCTTTGGCTGAGAAAGAAACGCTGGTGACCTTGCGGGGGGCCGGGGTCACCCGGGGGCATCGGAGCCTGGTGCGCGGGGTGGACCTGACGCTGCGGCGGGGCGAGATCGTGACGCTGATCGGGCCGAACGGTTCGGGGAAATCGACCACGGCCAAGATGGTGACCGGCGTCTACAGGCCGACCGAGGGCAGCGTGACGCGGCGGCCGGGCATTCGGATCGGCTATGTGCCGCAAAAGCTGAGCATTGACTGGACCATGCCGCTCAATGTGGAGCGGCTGATGACGCTGACGGGGCGGCACAGCGCAAGCGAGATCGATGCGGCGCTGGAGGCCGTGGGGGCGACAAGGCTGCGCAAGGCCGCTGTGCAGGAGCTATCGGGCGGGGAATTCCAGCGGGTGCTGTTTGCCCGCGCGATGATCCGCAAGCCAGACCTGTTGGTGCTGGACGAGCCGGTGCAGGGCGTGGATTTTTCGGGCGAAGTGGCGCTGTACGAGCTGGTGCGATCGATCCGCGATAGTACGCAGAGCGGCATTTTGATGATTTCGCACGATCTGCATGTGGTGATGGCTGAGACCGATACGGTGATCTGCCTCAATGGGCATATGTGCTGCACCGGTACGCCTTCGACGGTGAAGCGGAGCCCGGAATATCTGAAACTGTTCGGCGAGCGAGCGGCGCAGACGCTGGCGATCTATGAGCATCATCATGATCATGAGCACCATGACGATGGGTGCGTGGTGGGGGCGGATGAGCATGGGCACCAGCATGAGCATGAGGGGCATCGGCATGGGTGACTTGACGATTGGCGTCGGGGCTAGCCCACACCCCCTCCCAACCTCCCCCATCAAGGGGGAGGTGCCGCTCTGTGGTTGGGACGTAATGTTGCGCAAAACTCCATCCAGCACCCTCCCCCTTGTGGGGAGGGTTGGGGAGGGGGACGGCTGGCCCCAGTGCACGGGAGAAAACTTCGATGTTTGGTGACTTCTTCTCTCGCGCGCTGATTGCCGGTGTTGGCCTGGCGCTCGTCACCGGGCCGCTGGGCTGCTTCGTCGTGTGGCGGCGGATGGCTTATTTTGGGGATACGATGGCGCATTCGGCGCTGTTGGGGGTGGCGCTGTCGATTATCCTGTCGCTCAATATGACGCTGGGCGTGTTTGCGGTGGCGGCATTTGTGGCGGGAGCGCTGATCATTCTACAGCGGCAGGCAACGCTGTCGACCGATGCGCTGCTGGGGATATTGAGCCATTCGACGCTGGCCGTGGGGCTGGTGCTGGTGGGCTTTTTGACCACGGTGCGGATCGACCTGATGGGGTTCCTGTTCGGGGATATCCTGGCCGTGTCGGTGGAGGACATCGCCGTCATCTATGGCGGCGGAATCGCGATCCTGGCCATTCTCATTCTGGGATGGCGGCCGCTGCTGGCTTCGACGGTAAGCCCGGAACTGGCGGAGGCCGAGGGGCTGCGGCCCGAGGTGAGCCGGCTGGTATTGATGATTTTGATGGCCAGCGTGATCGCCATTGCCATGAAGCTGGTGGGGGTGTTGCTGATCACCTCGCTGCTGATTATCCCCGCGGCGACGGCGCGGCGGCTGAGCGCGACACCCGAGCAGATGGCCGCCGTGGCGGCCGGGCTGGGCGCGGTGGCCGTGATCGGCGGGCTTTATGGCTCAAAAACCTGGGATACCGCTTCGGGCCCTTCGATTGTAGTGATGGCTTTGATAGTATTTGCAGTGTCGCTGGCGGTTCCCGCCGGGCGATTGTTCGGCAGGAGACCGGTTCATGGCGCATAGTCACGAAGTTCCCAGCGATCTGACGCGCAATCAGGGGCTGGTTCTGGGCACGCTCAACCATTCGGCAGGCCCGCTCAGCGCCTATGATATTCTGGACAAGCTGCGCGGCGATGGCTTGCGGGCGCCGCTGCAGGTCTATCGGGCGCTGGACAAACTGGTGGAGCGCGGGCTGGCCCACCGTCTGGAATCGCTCAATGCGTTTGTGGCTTGTGCCGATGAGCATTGCCATCGCAAGGGGCTGATTGCCTTTGCCATCTGCGAGGGCTGCGGGAAGGTGGATGAATTCGCCGATGCGGTGATCGAGGAGCGGCTGGGCGATTGGGCCGGGCACAAGGGCTTCAAGGTCGAGCGGACCACGATGGAGATTCGTGGGCGCTGTGCGGAATGCGCGGTGGCGGCTTAGGGGCTCACTGCCCTTCGCCCCTTGAGGGAGAAGGTGTCCTAAGGGTCACCGAATTCGCATTTGCGAATTCGGTTGGGATGAGGGGTGTCTTTCCGTGTTTCTGGCATAGGAGGGCGCAGAACCCCTCACCCTGATTTTCTGCTGAACGCAGAAAATCTGTCCCTCTCCCTCAAGGGGTGAGGGAAGCCGGTGGGCTATTCCACGCTCAGAAAATGCACGGCGGCGGCGCCGTATTCGCGGCGGTCTTGCAGGGTGAAACCGGCGGGGAGGTCGATATTGGCGTCGATGCTGTCTTCGAGGACGATGGTGGCGCCGGGGGCGAGCCAGCCGTTGGCGCGGAGGCCGGTGAGGGCCTGTTCGCCCAGGCTCTTGTTATAGGGCGGGTCGAGAAAGACCAGGTTGAACTGGCCGAAAGTGCCTGGTGTGCCCAGAGCGGTGGCGTCGCGGCGCAGCAGTTTGGTAATGCCCCCTGCCCCGAAGGCTTCGATGTGATCGCGGATGATGCCGCGGGCTTCCGCGCCAGTGTCGACGAAGGTGACATGGGCGGCGCCACGGGAGAGGGCTTCGAGGCCCAGCGCGCCGGTGCCGGCGAAGAGGTCGAGTACGCGGATGCCGTCAAAGACCGGGCCGAGGCGGCTGGCGAGGATGTTGAACATGCTCTCGCGGACGCGGTCGGCGGTGGGGCGGATGGACTCGTCGGAGGGCGAGGTCAGCTGCTTGCCACGAAATTTGCCGGCGACGATGCGCATGGGCTGGCTCCCTTTATTCCGGGTTATTTATTGCACCACATCATTCCCGCTTTCGCGGGAATGATGTGGTGGTTGTCGTCAGGCCTTGGGACGGCGCGGACCGGTGGGGCGGGCACCGGACTTTGGTGCGCCTGAGCGTGGCGCGCCGGATTTGGGGCCGCCGGGGCGTGGGCCGCGCGAGGGTGCGGCGCCGTCGCGCTTGGGATGGGGCTTGCCATCGGCGCGGGTCTTTGGCTTGCCGTAGGTCTTAGCCTCCGAACCTAGATTGTCGCGGCCGGGACGGGGGGCACGGGCAGGACGGGGGGCGCGATCGGCGTCGGGGCGCATGGAGCGCGGCTTTTCCGAGAAATTGCGGCCGGGACGCTTGGGCGCGCCGGTGAAGGCTGCGCCCTCGCCGCGTTCGCTATCGGGACGGGTGCGCGGCGCGAAGCTGCGCGGCGGGCGTTCACCAGCCGCCGCATCATTGCGGCGAGGGCCGCGCGGGGTGCCGGTGAAGGCACGATCCTGCGGAGGGCGACCGCCTTCGGGGCGGGGACCACGGGGACGCTCGGCAAAGCCGCGCTGGGGCGCGCCGGCATCGTCGCGACGGGGCGGACGATCACCGAAATCGCGCTTGGGGCGCTCGCTGCGCTCGGCAAAGCCGCCGGCGCGGGCGGGACGCTCGCTAAAGCCGCGCTTGGGGCGATCCTCACCCTCGCGGCGGGGCTTGCCAAAGGCCGGTTTGTCGCCAAAGGACTTTTTGTCGGCGCGGGGCTTCTTGTCACCGAAGGATTTCTTGTCGCCGGCCGGCTTGGCAGGACGCTCGGGACGCTTGCCGAAGGTGCGGGCAGATTGATCGTCTGGATCGCGCCAGGCGGGCTTGCCGCCACCACGCTTGGCGACGAAATCCTCGGGGGCGCGGCCATCCTCTTCGAAATGGATGCGGCGGGGTGGCGCCATCTCTTCGTCTGCACGCGGATCGACGCGTCTGGCGGCCGGCTTGCGGCTGTCGAATCGGCCGGGGCGATCCTGGCGGGGACGCTCGGCGCGGATTTCCTCTTCGGTCTTTTCAGCGTGATCGGTGAAGCGGAAGCGCTGCTGGGCGATTTCGACGGTATTGGTGCCGCGGCCGGTGAGGCGATCACGGGTCGGCTTGCCGGTGAGCTGGCTGATTTCGGGCATTTCGCTGTCGAAATCGACATCGGCGGCATCGGCCAGTTTTTTGCCGAGCTGGTCGCGCAGGGTCTTGGCCTTGACGGTTTCGATGGCGCCGACGGGGATATCGCCAAGCTGGAAGGGACCGTAGGAAACGCGGATCAGGCGGTTGACCTCAAGACCGAGGGCGCCGAGCACGTTCTTGACTTCGCGGTTCTTGCCTTCGCGCAAAGCCATGACGATCCACACATTGGAGCCCTGCTCGCGCTCGAGCGTGGCTTCGATGGCGCCATATTTGATGCCGTCGATCTCGATGCCGTCCTTGAGGCGGTCGAGCGCGGCCTGGGTGACCGTGCCATGGGCGCGCACGCGATAGCGGCGCAGCCAGCCGGTGGCGGGCAATTCGAGGACGCGCTTGAGGCCGCCATCATTGGTGACCAGCAGCAGGCCCTCGGTATTGATATCGAGGCGGCCGACCGAGACGACACGCGGCAGGCCGTGTTCCTCGAGCGCCTCGAAGACGGTGGGGCGGCCTTCGGGGTCCTTCTCGGTGACCACCAGGCCCGCGGGCTTGTGATAGAGCCAGACGCGGGTGCCCTGGCGGGCAGCCAGCGGGGCACCATCGACCATGACCTTGTCACGCGAGGTGACGTTGAAGGCCGGGGTCAGCACTTTCTTGCCGTTGACGCTGACGCGGCCGGCGGTGATCCAGGCTTCGGCGTCACGCCGCGAGCAGAGGCCGGAGCGGGCGATGACCTTGGCGAGGCGGTCGCCGGTATCGTGGGGGACGGGAGAATCGGTCATCGGCGTGGTGCCTTCATGTCATGCGGGACCCCGGAGGGCGGCGCTGGTGGAGCAATGAGAAATCCCATCGCACAAAACGAACGCCCCGCACAGGGCGGGGCGCTGGGAAAGATGCCAGAAAGGCTGGCGATCAGTCCTTCTTCATATCGCGGATTTCCGAATCGATGGCGCCGCCCAGCATACCCGAGCCGGTGGGACCGGTGCTGCGCAGGGCGCGGCGGATTTCCTCGGGGCAGCTCGGATCGCTGAGCGAAACGATCTGGCCGGCCGGGTTGCGGCAGACCATGTCGGCATTGCCGACGCGGGTGAAATATTCGTCAGGCGGCAGATAGAGCGGGCGCTTGCCATTGACGCCGACCGCCATATTGGCGGCCTGCATGCGGGCGGTGAGGGCCCTGGCTTCGGCTTCGGTCAGCGGACGGCCCGACATGGAGCGCAGATCGACGACCTTGGCATTGCGCAGGCGGGCGAGATCGGCTTCGGTGAGGCCGGAGGCGTCGATCCGCACCGCATCGCTATTGGCGGGCAGCTGGGCGACGGCAACGGCCGTGGTGGGGGCCGGCAGATTTTCGGCATTGCGCGGCAATACCAGCGGGGCTCGGGCCTGGGTAGGCTCTTCCTTGGGGGCTTCGCCGGGGATCAGACCAAAGCCGCGGGCGGTGGAACTCATCACCTCGCGCTCGAAAGTACCAGGATCGGTGAGAGCATTAGTGCCCTCCACCGTGGTACAGGCAGCCAGCGCGACAGCAAGCAACAGGCTCAGCGACGCCATTGAGGCCTTGCGGGCGACAGCGAGCCCGGTCAATCCAATACGCATGCAACGTCCTTCACGATTTCGGCCGCGCTTATATAGCATCCTGCCGCCTAAGACCAGATTCTGGCAGTAAAGTGTTCGCGGAATGAAATCAGGCGTCAACGCGGCGCGAACGACCCAGGCCAAGCATGTCGGCAATGAGCAGGATGACGCCCAGGGTGATGGCGATATCGGCAAGGTTGAAGATGTAGAAGGAATAGGCCTGCCAGTGGAAATGGAAGAAATCGGCCACAGCGCCATAAAGCAGGCGATCGAGCGCATTGGAGAGCGCGCCGCCGATACAGAGGGCCAGGCCCATGCGGATCAGCCGCTGTTCAGCGCGCCACCACCAGACCGAAAGCAGCGCAATGGCCACGAGCATGATGGCGCCCAGGCCCCAGACCGGCAGGCTATCGAACAGGCCATAGGAAATGCCGGTATTCCAGACCAGGACATAATCGAAGAAATCGGTGACGCGGACGACTTCGCCACCGCGCCAATTGGTCATGGAGACCGGGATATAGGTGGTGAAGATATCGACGCAGGGCGCGGCGCCGATGGCGATACAATCGGCCGAGACCTGGAAGGCCTTGTGGGCGCGATCAATGCCGAAGGCGAGGATGGCCGCGGTGATGGAAGCGTAGGTGGTGGGGTTGAGGAGTTTGGTCAAAAACATAGTGGCTCCCATCACCCCCTCCCGGCCTCCCCCATCAAGGGGGAGGTGGAGCGCGGTGTATTTTCTGAGATAGCGCCACACCCACAGGACGGCACCTCCCCCTTGATGGGGGAGGCCAGCTTTTTCGCCGCGGCGAAAAAGCTGGGGAGGGGGTGATGCGGGATGGCGAGCAAGCGCTAAAGCCCCAGAGCAGCGCGTTCGCGCAAGGCTTGGGCGTCGCGCAGGGAGACGTCGGGGAAGTCGGGGTCGGAGCCGACTTCGGGCAGGACTTTCCACGAGCGGGCGCAGCGATTGCCTTCGGCAAGAACGGGGACAACAGCGACGCCGGGGACGTCTTCGAGGCGGAAGCCGTCGGCGGGGCCTTCGGTGGTCAGTAGCGAGACATCCGAGGTGATGGCGATTTCGGCCAGGTCCTGGCCTTCCAACGCCGTGAGGTAACGCTCATCGGCGATGAAGACTTTTGGGGCGGCTTCGAGCGAAGAGCCGATGCGCTTTTCGCGGCGCTCGACTTCGAGGGCGCCGGTCACGACGCGGCGGACGGCGCGGATGAGCTGCCATTTATTGGCGAGATCATCGTCGAGCCATTCGGCCGGGACTTCGGGCAACAAGCGCAGGTGGACCGAGGCGCCCTCCTCCGGGTGCCGCTCAAGCCAGCATTCTTCCATGGTGAAGACCAGGATGGGGGCAAGCCAGGCGGTGAGGCAATCGAACAGGTGATTGAGCACGGTGAGCGACGCCTTGCGGCGAACCGAAGAGATCGGGTCGCAATAGAGCGCGTCCTTGCGGATATCGAAGTAGAAGGCCGACAATTCGATATTCATGAAATTGCCGAGCAGGGTCACGACGCGCCGGAAATCATATTCCTTGAAGGCGGTGCGAACCTGGACGTCGAGCTGGGCCAGACGATGCAGCATGAGCCGTTCCAGCTCGGGCATATCGGCAAAGTCGACAATGTCACCGGGCTGGTAATGGGCGAGATTGCCCAAAAGCCAACGCAGCGTGTTGCGCAGCTTGCGGTAGCTATCGACCGTGGTCTGGATGATTTCCTTGCCCAGACGCAGATCTTCCGAATAGTCGGAGGAGGCGACCCAGAGGCGCAGGATATCGGCGCCATATTGCTTGATGATGTCCTGCGGGGCGACGGTATTGCCCAGCGACTTGCTCATCTTGCGGCCTTCGCCATCCATGGTGAAGCCGTGCGTAAGCACGCTGTCATAGGGGGCAAAGCCGTTGGTGGCGCAGCTTTCGAGCAGGGAGGAATGGAACCAGCCGCGATGCTGGTCGGAGCCTTCGAGATACATGGAGGCCGGGAATTTCAGATGCGGCCACTTTTGTTTATTGCGCAGCACGAAAGAGTGGGTCGAACCGCTGTCGAACCACACATCGAGCACGTCGGTGACCATTTCATAGTCTTCGACGGCATATTGGCTGCCCAGATAGTGCTGGGCCGCATCGGGCTTATACCAGGCATCGGCACCTTCTTCCTCGAAGGACTGGGCGATGCGGTGATTGACCACCTCATCCCTAAGGATTTCGCCGGTTTCCTTATGCACGAAAACCGTGATCGGCACGCCCCAGGCGCGCTGGCGGCTGAGCACCCAATCGGGGCGGTCGGCGATCATCGAGCGCAGGCGGTTCTGTCCCGTCGAAGGATAGAACTTGGTCTGGTCGATGGCGCGCAGGGCGCGGGCGCGCAGGGTATCCCCGCTCTGCCCGCTGATGTCGCGGTCCATATAGACGAACCATTGCGGGGTATTGCGGAAGATCACCGGCTTTTTGGAGCGCCAGGAATGGGGATATTGGTGCTTTACGCGGCCGCGGGCGACCATGGCGTGACGCTCGGCCAAGGCCGTGATGACGCGCTGGTTGGCATCGCCCTTCTTGCCATTGTCATCGATGACGCGGCCGCCTTCAAAGCCGGGGGCGTCCTTGGTGTAGAAACCGTCATCGGCCACGACATAGGGGATGGTGCTATCGATGCCGCGCTCGGCCAAGAGGCGGAATGAATTCATCCAGATCTCAAAGTCGTCGAGACCGTGGCTGGGCGCGGTATGGACGAAGCCCGTGCCGGTATCGTCGGTGACGTGATCGCCATCGAGCAGGGGCACATCGAAATTGTAGCCGCCGCCAAAGCCGCGCAGCGGATGGGCGCAGGCGGAGATCATGCCCGGATCGACATCGTGCAGGCGGGAGAAGCCGGTGACCTTGGCCTTGGTGAAGACTTCACCGGCCAGATTGTCAGCCAGCACATAGCGCTCGCCGGTGCTGGCCCAATTGCCTTCGGGCGCCTCGGTGACCTCGTAAAGGCCATAGCGGACCTTGCTGGAATAGCTGATGGCGCGGTTGGCCGGGATGGTCCAGGGGGTGGTCGTCCAGATGACGACAGAGGCCCCTTCGAGGCCACGGATAGCATCGGCGCTGGTGGCAAAACCGGCTTCGGCCTTGGTGTCGACAGTGGCGGAGGCGCCCAGAACCGGGAATTTCACCCAGATGGCGTCGCTCTCATAGTCCTGGTATTCGATTTCGGCTTCGGCCAAAGCGGTGCGCTCGACGACCGACCACATGACGGGCTTACTGCCGCGATAGAGCTGGCCCGACATCGAGACCTTCATCAGCTCGCGGGCGATCTGGGCTTCGGCATCAAAGCTCATGGTGAGATAGGGCACATCCCACTCGCCCAGCACGCCAAGGCGCTTGAATTCCTCGCGCTGGATATCGACCCATTGCTCGGCAAAGGTGCGGCATTCCTGGCGGAATTCGATGATCGGAACGTCGTTCTTGTCCTTGCCCTTGGCGCGGTACTGCTCTTCGATCTTCCATTCGATGGGCAGGCCGTGGCAGTCCCAGCCGGGAACATAGGCAGCGTTGTTGCCCAGGAATTGCTGGGACCGGCTGATCATGTCTTTCAGCGTCTTATTGAGCGCGTGGCCGATATGGATATTGCCATTGGCGTATGGGGGGCCGTCATGCAGGGTGAAGAGCGGCCGGTCGGCGGCCTGCTCGCGCTGCAGCTTGTAAATGTCCATGTCCGCCCAGCGCTTGAGCCAGATGGGCTCGCGCTCGGGCAGGCCCGCGCGCATGGGGAAAGCGGTTTCCGGGAGGAAGAGCGTCGACGAATAGTCGGTTTCGGTGGCGCCCGCAGCGGTATCGGTCATGGGGTAAGCAATCGCATGGGAAGAATTGGGCGCCTTTTAGCAAGGCGTGGGCGATGGGGCAAAGGATGATTTTGGGGGGCTGGTGGGGCCCCGGTGCGGGTTGGGGGATTGGAGTACCCCCTCCTAGCCTCCCCCTGATAGGGGGAGGGATGGCTCCACTCTTTGAACTGGATCGAGTTTTAGCCAGCAGACGGTCTCTCCCCCTATCAGGGGGAGGCTAGGAGGGGGTATCCGCTTAGCCCCCGACAAACCCCAGCCGCGCATCGAGCGGACTAATCGGTTTGCCTTCGGCAATGAGAGCGCGGGCCTTGCGGCTGTCGCGGTCCATGGCGGCGATCAGTTCGTCGAGGCCGGAGAAGACTTCCTGGCCGCGGATGTGGCAGAGCAGAGCCACCGAAATGGTCTGGTCATAGATGTCGCCGGAAAAATCGAAGAGGTGGGTTTCGAAGGGCGGGCGCTGGTTATCGAACATGGGCTTGCCGAAGGCGGCGACGCCGTCGAGCAGGCGGTCGCCCAGGCGGGCGCGCACGGCATAGACGCCCTGGGCGAGCCCGAAGCCGGTGGGGGTGGCCATATTGGCGGTGGGATAGCCCAGCTCGCGGCCGCGCTGGTCGCCCTTTTCGACGACGCCTTCGAAGAACCAGTGATAGCCGAGCAGGCGATTGGCGGCGGTGACGGCGCCTTCGGAGAGAGCAGCGCGGATCCGGGAAGATGAGATCGGTTCGTCGCCCTCATCCATCAGGCCCAGGGTTTCGACGGCAAAGCCCAGCCGGTCGCCTTCCGCCTTGAGGAAGGTGGGCGTGCCGCGGCGCTGGCGGCCGAAATGGAAATCGGTGCCGACGATGACGCCGGTTACGGCCAACGCATCGACGAGGAAGCGTGAGACGAAATCTTCCGCCTCGATCTGGGAGAAGGCGCGGTCGAAATTGGCGATGATGATGGCATCGAGCCCCAGAGCCTGGGCCAGGCGCGCCTTGGCGTCGCCCTGGGTCAGCCGGAACATGAAGGGGGCGGGGGCGAAGACATCGCGTGGATGCGGCTCGAAGGTGAGCACAACGGCGGGAACGCCGGCTTCGGCAGCGCGGGTCTTGAGCGCTTCGAGCACGGATTGATGGCCGCGATGGAAACCGTCGAAATTGCCGATGGCGACATAGGCGCCGCGCAGCGAGGCCGGGATGGCGGAGAGATCCGAAAGGCGAAGAAAATCGGTCACGGTGGCTACCAGGCGAGGCGGGGCAGGAAGCCGGCCATGCGGGCGCGGCTGGGGGCGACGAGATCGGCAATGGCCTGCGGATCGGGCTTGCCAAAGGCGTCGAGTTCGGCGGCGTGGATGGAGCCGGTGATGAAGAGCAGGTCGAGCCCGAACTGGGCGGCGCCGGTGGCGTCGGTGCGCACGCTATCGCCAATGGCGAGGACGCGCGACTTGTCGAGCTTGCGCCCGGCGGCGACTTCGGCGAGGCGGAAGGCTTCCTCGTAAATGGGCTGATAGGGCTTGCCGGCCATGAGCACCATGCCGCCCATGGCCGCGTAAAGATCGCCCAGAGCGCCGCCGCAATAGATGATCTTGTCGCCATGCTCGACCACGCGGTCGGGATTGGCGCAGATCATGGGCAGCTTGCGGGCGAGCCAGAGCTTGGCGCGTTCGCGATACATTTCGGGGGTGTCGTCATCGGTGTCGAGATCGGTGACGATGACGGCCTCGGCTTCCTCGGGGCCGGTGCGGCGGACGTTGAGCCCTTCATAGAGCGCGTCGTCCTCGGTGGCCGGGCCGACATGGTGGATGGCGCGGCCGGAATATTTGGCGATCATGGTGCGGGTGGCATCGCCCGAGGAGACGATGGCGTCATAGGCGTCGCGGACCACGCCGAGCCGGTCGAGCATGTCGACGATGGGTGGGGATGGGCGCGGCGCATTGGTGATGAACACCACCTTGCCCCCTGCCCTGCGGTACTCGACCAATGCCTCGACGGCGCTGGGGAAAGCGGCGACCCCGTTATGCACCACGCCCCAGACATCGCTGAGCACGGCATCGTAACGGCCCGCCAGATCGGAAAGGCCGGCAATGTTGGGAATGGGCTGGGTCATGGCTGGGGTCCGGGGCGGTGGAAGGCACGTCCTATGTGGCAGCTTGGGTGGCAGGATCAAGCGAAAAGCGGCGCGGGGCCGGTTTGCGGTGGATGCAGACTGGCGGGACCGAACGCCACGCCCTCGTCCTTCGACACGCTCAGGATGAGGTCTACCGGGAAACCGCAGCCGGGATTAAACCTCGGCCCGCTGGCGGGTGACCTGGCGGAGGGGTTCGGCCATGAGATCGGGGCGGATGGGGCCGGGGCCGGCAATATAGGGGCCCTGGACCAGGGTGATGCCAGTATCGAGCAGCTCGACGATCTGGCTTTCCCCGGCAATGCCCATGGCCAGAAGCGCGATCTCGAAACGGGCGAGATAATTGGCGATATCGGCGGGGTGGTAATCGGTGAAATCTTCAGGCCGCTCGATGAAACGGGCGGCATCGATGCGCAGCGTGCGCACACCCTGCGCGGCCAGCTCGGCAAGATCGACGCGCAGGGACGCAATGCCGGTCAGCGAGAAGCCGGCGCCCTTTTTGGCGATGGCATCGGCAATGGCGCGCTCGCCGGTGGTGAGGGAGAGCCACTGGCCTTCGGGGAAGCGGAAGGTGAGCAGCGCGGCAATGGCCCGATTGGCTTCGAGCGTGGCCATGAGCTGGGCCGAGGCATCGGAATCGCCCAAGGTGGCCCGCGACAGGGGCACATAGAGCTTGACGGGCTGGCCGCCGGTGCGGGCGCGGCGGGCAATGGTCACGGCTTCGACCAGGCCAATGGCCTCGATATGGATCAGCACATCCTCGCCGCCCTGGCGGGGCAGGAAATCGGCGCTGTCGGCCAGATCGCCATCGTCCAGCATGAGGCGAGGCACCAGATCATAACCCTGGGGGCGGCGCTGGGGCAAAGTCACCACGGGCTGGACATGATAGATGAGCCGGTTTTCGGCCACCGAACGACGCAGCGTTTCGAGCGGAATGACCGGCTCGGGCTCGCGGATAGCCGGCGCCAGGGGTGCGGTGCCGATAGGGCGGTCACGGTGGGTGGGCGCGACACGGGCGGCGCGTTCCTCGATTTCGGACACGGCTTCGGCGACCTGGCGGATGACCGTGCCCAAAACGGAAATATCGGCCTCGACGCCTTCAAGGCGCCCGCCGGCATCGATATCGGTCAAGGCGTTGATGCGCTGTCCGAGCACGGCGCCGGCCTGGGCATCGGTGGCCAGCAGGCGCGAAAGATCCTCGATGGCCTTTTCGAGCCGGGCCTCCGCACGCTGGCGCAGGGCGCGCTCCAGCAGGACCACGCAGACGCAGCCGAAAACCACGGCGGCGAGAATGGCTTCGGCCGGAGTGAAAGTCAGACCGAAATAGGCGATGGCGCCGACGCCAATCGCTGCAAGCCCGATGAATATATAGACCAGTGCCTGCACGGGCGGACCTGCCCCCCTTCCACGCGCCGGGATTCGGCTTCTTCTTCTAGCATCGCCCTCCCCGGTGCAAAAGCGGCGTGGCAGGGTTTTGCAGGGGTGTGGTGCTAGGTCACCAGCAAATGCCAGGAACGGGAGAAGTAGCGGCGGAAGAGGTGGAGCTGGGCGGCGCCGGTGGCCGCGGCCGAGCTGGCCTGCAGGCCCGCCTCGACACGGGGCATGGGCCGCACCAGGGTCGGGAACCGGCCGAGGTGGTGGGTGGTGCGTTCGAGCAGGCGGGCCAGAATGGCGCGGGGAATGACCCCATCGATGACGGCGCGCTCGATATCAATCATGGCGCGGGTGCTGAGTACAGCGGTGGCCAGCGCCCGGCCGGCCTCATCGAGCCAGGCGGAAGCCACCGGCTCGAGCGCATCCCAATCCCAATCCTGCGGGAAACCCGGCGGACGACTCATGCCGGCGGCCCTGAGGCGGTGATCGAGCGCGTTCAGCGAAGCGACCATATGTACATAGGTGGGCGCGCCATCGGGACCCGCGACCACGATGCTGCCCAGATCGGCGGCATTGCCGGAGGGGTCTTCCCAGAGGGAGCCGTTGACCACGATGCCGGCGCCGACAAAGGTGCCGACATGCAGATAGGCGAAGATGCTGGGGCGCGGCGCGGGCTGCGCCAGGATTTCGGCCCAGCCGGCGGCGCTGCCGTCATTGAACCATTGCGCGGGAAGCCCCGTGGCGGCGGCGACGCGGCCGGCAATGTCGATGTCGCGCCACAGCTCGACCTGCTCAGGAGGCGCGCCGATGCGCATTATGCTGCCATGAATGAAGGTCGGCGCGGCGACGCCGATGCCCACCAGCCGGCCGCAATCCTCGGGCGCCATGCCGGACCGCAGGGTCTGCACATCGGCGGCGACATCGGCAAAGACGGTATTGGCATCGGGATATTCGTAGCTGGCGCGCAGCGTGGCAAGGGTGCGCCCGGCCAGATCGTAAAGCAGGACTTCGCGGTGGCGCCAGCCGATCTCGACGCCGATGCAATAGGCGCCGCGCGGATTGATGAAGAGCGGAGTGGCCGGCTGGCCACGCCGACCGCGCAGCACTTCGCCCCGCATGATCATGGAGCGAGCCTCCAGATCGGAGACGATGCGCGAGGTGGTTTGGGGCCCGAGGCCCGTGCGCCGGGCCAGATCGGCATTGGAAAGACCGGGGGAAATGGCGACCAGCGTCAGCACTGCCCGCTCATTGGCAATGCGCACCCCGGCCTGGGCTACGCCCCGGCCAATGGGCTCAAACATATCAATGGGGGATTGGTCTTCCATAACCACGACTTAATCGTGTGCGCGGCGGCCGATCAAGCACCGAAACACCGGCCGGTGCATACGGTTTATTTACCCTGTTGGCGAACAATCGGGGTAACACCGGAAACCCCGCCATGGCGGCGGGGCAAGCCGGGCGGATTTGACTTTGACAAGGACGGGCCGCATGGCGATGCACACTCGAAGCGACAGCATGTCGCAGGGCCGTCTGCTGCTGGTCGAGCAGGATGGCCTTGCCGCGCAGCTTGTTGCCGAGGGCCTGGCGCAGAATCTGGTCACCGCCCCGCGAATCACCTTGACCACGACCGGAAGACAGGCCGCCGACGCGCTGCGCGAAGGGCGCTTCGATATCGTACTGGCAGATCTGTCGAGCCTGGGCGACCTGGATGATCGCGGCGAGGAAGCCGTGGCGCGGCTGACCCGGCTGGCCAATGGCGCATTGGTGCTGGCACTGTCGGATGGCGGCTCGGTTTCGGCGGCGGTGGGCGCGATGCGTGCAGGCGCCCACGACTATATGGCCAAGCCCATTACCGGGCCGGCGCTGGCGGCCAAGATCGGCGAATTGGCCGAGCGGCACGGCAAGGGACGGACGCTGAGCCTTGAGGCCCATAGCGGGGGCCGGATGGCCGATTATGCCGGATTCATCGGCGCATCGAGCGCCATGCAGTTTGTTTATGAGCAGATCGGGCGGATCGCGACCTCATCGGCTCCGGTCTTCATCACCGGGGAAAGCGGCACGGGCAAGGATGTGTGCGCCGAGGCGCTGCATGCTCAGGGCTCGCGCGCGGGCAAGCGCATGGTCGCCATCAATTGCGCGGCTATTCCGCGCGACCTGATGGAAAGCGAATTATTCGGGGTGGCGCGGGGCGCCTTTACCGGCGCGCATGAAGACCGCAAGGGAGCGGCCGAGCTCGCCGATGGCGGCACGCTTTTCCTCGACGAGATCGGGGAAATGGACCTGTCGCTGCAAAGCAAGTTGCTGCGGTTCCTGCAGACCGGGACATTGAGCCGGGTGGGCGAATCGAGCGTGCGACGGGTGGATGTGCGGGTGATCTGCGCCACCAACCGCAACCCGATGCAGCTGATTTCGGAAAAGAAATTCCGCGAAGACCTGTTCTACCGGCTGCATGTGCTGCCCATTCACCTGCCGCCGCTGCGGCAGCGGCCCACCGATATCCTGGTATTGGCCCGGCATTTCCTCGAACGCTATGGAAGGGAAGAGCACAAGGGCTTTACCGGCTTTTCGGGCGAAGCGGGCGCGGTGCTGGCGGCGGCGGAATGGAAGGGCAATGTGCGGCAGCTGCAAAACCTGGTGCGGCGGCTGGTGGTGATGTTCGACGGCGGAGAAATCAACGCCCAGATGCTGGCGGCGGCCGATGTGGAATCGCGCGGCACCATGGCGGTGGCGACGCCTGTGCCGGGGCGGCGGCCGGCGATTTTGCCGATGTGGCAGCAGGAACAGCGCATTATCGAGGATGCCATTGCCAGCTTTGGCGGCAATGTCTCGCTGGCCGCGGCCGCGCTGGAAATCAGCCCATCGACCATCTATCGCAAGCGGCAGGGCTGGGCGGAGATGGGTGTGGCTGGGGCGGCTTAGGGGCTTGGTTGTGAGATCGGAGTACCCCCTCCTAGCCTCCCCCTGATAGGGGGAGGGATCTCTCCACTCTTAAGGCTGGATCGAGTTCAAACCACAAGATGGTCCCTAGGTGGGGGTACCAGGAGCTCCGATCCTAAGGCGTATTCGCCTCTCTCGATCTAATCCGATCGAGGCCGAGATAGTGTTCGCGCAGCACCACGAAAATGCCGGAGCAGACCACGATCGAGGCGCCGATGATCATGAGCAGCGTGGGCATGTCGCCAAAGACGAAATAGCCGATCACAAGGCTGATCAGGAGCGAGGTATATTCGAAGGGCGCGATAACAGAGAGATCGGCGTAGCGGTAGCAGGCCGTGAGCAGGATTTGCGCTATGCCCCCGGCAATGCCGGCGGTGACCAGCAATGCGGTTTGCTGCGGATTGGGCCAGACCCAGCCGAAGGGGAGCGTCAGCAGGGAGAGGAAGCTGGCGCTGACGAAGAAATAGAGCACGATGGTCTCGGTGCGCTCGGTCTGCACCAGGCGGCGTACCTGCAACATGGCGAAGGCGCTGAGGAAAGCGGCGCCCAATGCGGCGATAACGCCGATGGTTTCTTCGGCGCCGAGACCCGCGGGATGGGTCAGAAGCGTCAGGCGCGGCCAGAGCATGATGCCGACACCGGCAAGGCCGACAATGACCGCCGTCCAGCGATAGATGAAGACGCGTTCCTTGAGCAGCAGCGCGCCCAGAATGACCAGCAGCAGGGGCGAGGCATAGCCGATGGCGGTGGATTCGGGCAGCGGCAGCTTGGTGAGGCCGAAAAAGCCCAGGCCCATCGAACCGACGCCGATGAGACCGCGCAGGACATGGCCGACCGGATTGGCGGTCTTGAGGCCGGCGACGAGCTGGCGCTTCCACAGCAGCCAGGCAATGACCGGGATAATGGCAAAGAGCGAGCGGTAGAAGACCAACTGGCCGGCCGGAATGCCCTGCGCTGCCTTGAGGCAGGTGGCCATGACCACGAAGATGCAGACCGAGGCGACCTTGAGCCCGATGCCGCGCAGCGCATTGGTGCCACCGGCATGAACGGAGGGGGCACTGGCGGCGGCGGGACTGGTCACGGAACTCTCGTGCTGCGAAATGCAGCTTTTGGCCGGTTAATTGCCGGCGGTCTGCTCTAGCTTTTCCTTGGCGACACGGGCGGTGGCGAAGGCTTTGTGCTCGGGGCCGACGGCGCTGCCGGTCTTGATGACCTTGGCATCGGCGTCGTGAATCTCCCAGTGCCAGTTGGCATTGGGGCCGCTGCCGCCTTTGAGGCGCAGCTTGATGGCGAGGGGGGCGGTGAATTGGGTCATGGCGGTCTTATGCAGCAGGTGACGGCGAGGGGAAAGGGGGTTTTTGGGATTTTTGGCTCGGGTTGTTTCTGCCTTTCACCCACGATCGCCTCCCTCGGGCTTGACCCGAGGGTCACTCCCAGCCCGGCACGAGCGGCGAGTGGTCCTCGGGTCAAGCCCGAGGAAAGCGACCGTGATTGGGTCGAAATGATGCCATTGGCAGAAGACCGTTACCTAAACCTCGGAACGCCTGTGCTCGATACCGTCGCCTTCGAAGGCGAGGTAGTCACGGATGGGTTCGACCAGGGGGCATGGATCGGGGTAGTACCAGGCCAGGTCGGTGCCCGTCGCAGTGAGGGTCTTGAGGGTGTAGTAGGACGCTTCGCCCTTATAGGGACAGCTCGTCCTGGTTTCGGAGGCCTCGAGAATGCCGGGCTGGACATCCTCGCGCGGGAAATAGATGCGCAGGGGCTGACCCGGCTCGTCCAGCTCGAGGGCATTGAGCGAGCTGACGATCTCGGCGCCGTCGAAAATGACATGGGCGCGGCCCCTGGCGGGGGTGATCCTGATGTCTTTGTCGAGGCATTGACGGGGCATGGGCAATCTCCTTTTGCCCTAGCCTAACGCGACCGTTTGCCGTGGGTTCCTATTGCCTGGTGACCGAGACGGCGGTGAATTCCACATCTTCGGGGCCGGTGATTTCGAGGGTGGAATTGCGCGCGCCGACATCCCAGCGTCCCGGGGCGTCGAAGGCAAATGCCGTCGGGCCATTGGCAGTGAACGAAGCAACCTGAACGCCATCGAGCCAGAGATCGACAGGGCCGGAACCTGTCACCTGGCCTTCGACACGGGTAATGGCGGTGCGGGGAAGTTCGAGCAGGGAGACGCTGCGGCCCGAGACATCGGGGACTGAGCCATCGAAGTGGAAATTGGTCGCCGACAAGATTTGCAGGTCAGGGATTTCGACAAGGCCATTGCGCTTGATGTCGACCGTTTCGACCAGCGAGACGCTGTCGAAGAGCTGAGCGAGATAGGCGATGGATGATTGAGGATCGGTCGTGCGGGTGACGAAATAGCCGCTACGGCCGGCGAGGTCGGCCAGGTCGACATTGAACGCGATGTTGCGCGGGTCTTCGCCAATGCAGGGCAACGGGGCCCGGCCGGCGGTCTGGGCGTCGAGATAACCGCATTCGATCCAGTTGAGGCCGCCAACGAATGTGTCCGGGGTGGCGAAGGCATTGAGGCGGTTGAGGGCTTCACCCACTTCGGTCCAGGCCATTTGCGGCACGGTGGGGTCTTCCCATTGGCCGGGGAAAGCCTGGCGGGCCCAGCCGGTTGCGGCGTGGCTGAGCAGGGCGCCGATCAGCAGCACGGTGATGGCGGCGGTGGCGCCCAGCCAGGTGCGGATGAGCCAGGCGTGGCGGCGCGCAATGACCGTGGTGGATGCGGCCAGGATGATAAACAGCGACATATAGCCCGGCGCCTGCCAGTGGAAATGGAACTGGGTATCGGACCACAGGGCAACGAGGGTGAAGAAGATGACCGGGGGCACGCCGATATAGGCGAGCAAAGCGGCCGCGCCGGGCACACTGCCTTGGGGATATTGCGCGCGCGGGCCGGCAAAGATGGCATGCAGGCCAACCCAGATGGCCGGCAGGGCCAGCCAGGGCACGATATAGAGCAATTGGCCGACAATCATGCGGATCAGCCGGGCCCAGTTCCAGCTCTCTTCGGCCAGCGCGCGGCCACCCTGGAAGGCGAAGGAAACCCAGTGGTTTTGAGCATTCCAGATGGGGACGGGCAGGAAGATAACCAGCGCCAGGAGTGCGGCGACATAGGGCGCGGGATGGGCGAACCAGCGGCGGGCATTGGCGTTGGCCAGCATGAAGATGGCAGCGCCCAGGCCGATGAAAGCGCCGTGATATTTCGACAGCAGGGTTAGGCCGAGCCAGAGGCCGGCGAGCAACCAATTGCGCCAGGGGCGTTCACCGCCCTGCCCGACGAAAATATCGACCAGCACGAGGCAGGTGGCGGCCCAGAACAGCATCATGGGCGCATCGGGCTGCAGCCAGCTGCCGACCGAGAGGGTGAAAATGGCGGAGACGTTGAGGATCAGCACGGCATAGAAACCGGCCCAGCCTGAATGCACCTTTTCGCCCAGGCGATAGACCAGAAAGGAGGTGACCACGAACATCAGCACGAAAGGCAGGCGCAGCAGCCAGACCGCTTCCGAGCCGGTCAGCTTCATGGTGGCCCAGATGATCCAGAGCGACAGCGGGGGCTGATCGAAATAGCTGAGGTGAAGCTCGCGAGCGCTACTGGCATAATAGGCTTCGCCAGTGCCAAAGCCGATGGCGGTGGCGCCCCAGAGGCGGAACAGCAGCGCAAGGCCGATCAGAATGAGCGCCCAGACCGCTGGATTGGCGGAAGAGCGCGGGGAAACATCGGAGCTGGCCATGTCGCGTGCAAATACCTTGGGAAATCCGGTCCCTGTGGTATAGCGCCGGGGCGGGTGTCGCAATGGCTTCATCATTGCCGACTAGGCAAAGTTTATTGGCTGGCGAGAGCGTTTTCCTTGACTCCGCAGAGCCCCCCTCCTATATCCCCGTCACCTGTTAGCACTCTCCTATATCGAGTGCTAACAGGCCCGATATTGCATTGAAATTGATGCCATAGGAGCAATCATGGGCTTCCGTCCTCTGCACGACCGCGTGGTCGTCCGTCGCCTCGACAGCGAAGAAAAGACCAAAGGCGGGATCATCATCCCCGACACCGCCAAGGAAAAGCCCTCCGAGGGCGTGATCGTCTCCGTGGGCCCCGGCGCCCGCGACGACGCCGGCAAGACCGTGGCGCTCGACGTCAAGGCTGGCGACCGCGTGCTGTTCGGCAAGTGGAGCGGCACCGAGGTCAAGGTCGACGGCGAAGACCTGCTGATCATGAAGGAATCCGACATCATGGGCATCATCGAAGGCTAAACCCTTCTGTTGCCCTTTCTTTTTGTCCGTACTTAAGGAGCGCCCCTCATGGCCGCTAAAGAAGTAAAGTTCTCCACCGATGCCCGCGACAAGATGCTGCGCGGCGTCAATATCCTGGCCAATGCCGTCAAGGTGACCCTGGGTCCCAAGGGCCGCAACGTGGTCATCGAAAAGTCGTTCGGCGCACCGCGCATCACCAAGGACGGCGTGACCGTCGCCAAGGAAATCGAACTGGAAGACAAGTTCGAAAACCTGGGCGCACAGTTGCTGCGTTCGGTCGCTTCCAAGACCAATGACATTGCCGGCGACGGCACCACCACCGCGACCGTTCTGGGTCAGGCTATCGTTGTCGAAGGCGTCAAGGCTGTTGCCGCCGGCTTCAACCCGATGGACCTGAAGCGCGGTATCGATCTGGCTGTTGAAGAAGTCGTTGCTTCGCTCAAGGCCGCTTCCTCCAAGATCAAGTCGTCTTCGGAAGTCGCCCAGGTCGGCACCATTTCGGCCAATGGCGAAACCGCCATCGGCGACATGATTGCCGAAGCCATGCAGAAGGTCGGCAACGAGGGTGTGATCACCGTCGAGGAAGCCAAGACCGCCGAGACCGAACTCGATGTCGTTGAAGGCATGCAGTTCGACCGTGGCTACCTGTCGCCCTACTTCGTGACCAATGCCGAGAAGATGACCGCCGTTCTGGAAGATCCCGTGATCCTCCTGCACGAGAAGAAGCTCTCGAACCTGCAGGCTATCCTGCCGATTCTCGAGTCGGTTGTGCAGTCGCAGCGCCCGCTGCTGATCATTGCCGAAGACATTGAAGGTGAGGCTCTTGCGACCCTCGTCGTCAACCGTCTGCGTGGCGGCCTCAAGGTTGCTGCCGTCAAGGCTCCGGGCTTCGGCGACCGCCGCAAGGCAATGCTGGAAGACATCGCCATCCTGACCGGTGGCCAGGTGATCTCGGAAGATCTCGGCATCAAGCTCGAGAACGTGACCATCGACATGCTGGGCACTGCCAAGCGCGTTGAAATCACCAAGGAAAACACCACCATCGTCGATGGCGCCGGCACCCAGGAAGACATCCAGGGCCGCGTTGGGCAGATCAAGGCACAGATCGAAGAAACCACTTCGGACTATGACCGCGAGAAGCTGCAGGAACGCCTGGCCAAGCTCGCCGGTGGCGTTGCCGTGATCAAGGTTGGCGGCTCGACGGAAGTTGAAGTCAAGGAGCGCAAGGACCGCGTCGACGACGCGCTGAACGCAACCCGCGCTGCCGTTGAAGAAGGCATCGTGGCCGGCGGTGGCGTTGCGCTGCTGCGCGCTTCGAACGCCATCACCGCCAAGGGCATCAATGCCGATCAGGCCGCCGGTATCGCCATCGTGCGCCGCGCCCTGCAGGAACCCGTGCGCCAGATCGCCAACAATGCCGGTGCCGAAGGCTCCGTTGTTGTCGGCAAGATCCTGGAAAACAGCTCGGCAACCTTCGGCTACAATGCTGCGACGGGCGAATATGGCGATCTCGTCGAACTCGGCGTTATCGACCCGGTGAAGGTGGTTCGCACCGCTCTGCAGGACGCGGCGTCGGTCGCTTCGCTGCTGATCACCACCGAAGCGCTGATCGTGGAAGCCCCCAAGGAAGCTGCACCGGCAATGCCGGGTGGCGGCGGCGGCATGGGCGGCATGGGCGGCATGGATTTCTAAGGCTAACGCCTTAGATTCCTTTCGCTCACGGGGCGTTTCGCAATTGGCCCGACGCGCTAAAGCCGCGCTGGACCAATTGCTGGCCCTGCGCGGGCGCGGCAGACGCCTGCCGGTCCGCCTTGCGGACTCAAGAAGCAGAATAAGAAGCTACGAAGTCTCGTTACTTCCCAGTCACGGACTTTGCAGGAGGCGCGGTGGAAACACCGCGCCTTTTTCGTTGCCGGCTGCAATCCCCGCACAAGCTTGGATTGCTAACCAAATGCTGTTGGTGACAGATGTGCAGATCAAAGGAGCATTCTTGCCATGAGCAGACCACCCATGCGCCGGGGCGGCAGCGCCCTCGATCAGGCCGAGGCCGCCTTCAAGGCCGTGACCAGCAAGCCAGTAGAGGCAGCGCCCGCGCCCAAAAGCCAGACGCCGCCGGCGGGCAAAGAGCTGGTGTCATTGCGGCTGGACCGGGACGTGCTGGAGCATTTCCAGGAAGATGGGCCGGGCTGGCAGGAACGGATCAACGCGGCGCTGCGGGTGAGTGCGGGGCTGGAATAGGGTTGAGGCAGCCTCAGCGAAAGAAAATCAACTTCAGCGCCAGCGCTATCGACACCACGGCCACGACCGGGCGGATGACTTTGGCGCCGTAGCGGATGCCGGTGCGGGCGCCGATATACCCGCCCACTATTTGACCGGCGGCCATGGCCAGCGCGGCGGGCCAGACGACGTCGCCGGCGGGAATGAAGATCACCAGTGCGGCCAGGTTTGAAACCAGGTTGAGCGCCTTGGTATTGCCCGAAGCGCGGGTGAGCCCGAAGCCGAACAGGGTGACGAAGCAGATGGTGAAGAACGAGCCCGTGCCGGGGCCGAAAATGCCGTCGTAGAAGCCAATGACCAGACCCATGAGCGGCACGAAGCGTCCGAAGGGCAGTCTGGCGGCCTTATCGGCATCGGAGAGATTGGGCGCGAAGACGAAATAGAGCGCGATGCCGATCAAGGCGATGGGCACGGCCAGGGTGAGCAGGCTCGTATCGAGTTGCTTGACGGCCAGCGCGCCGCAGAAGCTGCCCGCGAAGGTGAGCGCGATGGCGGGGATCAGCGCCCGGAACGAGACAAAGCCGCGGCGCCAGAAGGTGAGCGTAGCCATGGCTGTGCCGACCACACCCTGGAGCTTATTGGTGGCGAGGGCCGCGACGGGGGGCAGGCCGGCGGACAGGAGCGCGGGAATGCCGATCATGCCGCCGCCGCCGGCAATGGCATCGACAAAGCCGGCCAGCATGCCGACGGCGGCCAGCGCGAGAAGAATCAGCGGATCGGAAATCACGTCAGGCCTGATCGGAGTGGAGCGGCGGCGCGGGATCGGCGACGCGGCGCTCGTAGATGGGAATATTGATCATGGAGGACATAAAGCCGCTCATCATCAATTGGAAGCCGGTGACGAGGGCCGTCATGGCCAGGATCATGGCGCGCAGGGTGGAATTGGGATTGAGACGGCCGAAGCCGCGCTCGGCCCATTGGCCAAAACCCCAGAGCAGAACCACCAGGCCCACCAGCATCAGCACGATGGCTATGGCCAGGATGCGCTCGAGGGTCAGGGCTTCGAGAATGCGATCATAGGTGCCGGAGCGGGGAATGAAGCCATAGCGGGAGGCAAAGCGCCGGCCGATCACGGCAAAGGCGATGGATTGCGCGCCGACGATGACGCAGAGCGCCGCGATCAGGAAGGTGTGGATGTCGAGGGCGACCTGGCCGATATGCAGCGGGCCGGGCAGCAGGATGGCGCCGACCAAAAGCCCCATACAGAGCAGGGCAATGCCCGGATAGAGAAACAGCCAGCGGGGAGAAAACAGCAGCAGGAAGCGCAGATGGCGCCAGCCATCGCGGAAAGACCGCAGATGGGGTGGGCGCGAGCGGCCATCCCTGGACAGCGTGGTGGGCACTTCGCTGATATCCAGATGGGCGAGCGTCGCCTTGACCACCATTTCGGAGGCGAATTCCATGCCGGTGGTGCGCAGCTTGAGGCCCAGCACGGCAGCGCGGGAAAAGCCACGCAGCCCGCAGTGGAAATCGCCGATGGGCGTATGGAAGAAGCGCCGGCCAATCGCGCTGAGCACCGGATTGCCGATATAGCGGTGGTGCCAGGGCATGGCGCCGGGCGCGATGCCGCCGGCGAAGCGATTGCCCATGACCAGATCGGCGCCGTCGCGCAATTGGGTGACGAAAGCATCGAGATTGGCGAAATCATAGCTGTCATCGGCGTCGCCCATGATGACGTAGCGGCCGCGCGCGGCCTCGATGCCCGTGCCCAGCGCCGCACCATAGCCACGTTGGGCAACGGGGACGACGCGCGCGCCATTGGCGAGGGCGATATCGCGCGAGCCATCGGTGGAGCCGTTATCAGCGATGACCACCTCGCCCCTTATGCCGGTGCGGGCGAGGAAGGCATTGGCCTTGCCAATGCAGGTGGCCAGCGTTTCGGCCTCATTGAGGCATGGCATGAGAATGGTGAGTTCGACGTCGTCGGCCAAGTTTGCCCCCAAACCGGATGGCGTCTTGTGGCGCAAATAGGGGCGGCAGGCAAGAAAGCTCAGTCGCCGCCACCACCACCGCCGCCATCGCCCCCGCCGCCGCTGTCGCCACCACTATCGCCCGTGCCGCCGGAATCAGTGTTATCGCCATGCCGGTGGGTGGAGCCGCCACCGGCATCTCCGCCATAGACAGTGCCCGAGTCATCGGACTGGCGGGACCGGCGGCGGCTGGCGTGGCGCGGGCGCGAGCGGGCGATGGACCAGGCGACGAGCCCCATACAGACCAGGGGAAGCAGAAGGAGCCATTCCATGGTGTTAGCCTCGGTTTTGCTTGGAAGAACGGGCTGGTTCGTCAGAACTCGGTTTCAGCCGCAAGGCGCGATAGCAGCGCCTGCATGCTGGCGCGGCGGGGATTGGTCCAATCGGCAGTGCGCGAGACGATGAGGCAGGCCTGGCTTTGCAGCATGACGCCATCTTCGAGGACGCGCAGATTGTTGGCGGCGAGGGTGGAGCCGGTAGTGGTGATGTCGACCACGATATCGGCCACGCCCGAGGCGGGGGCTGCCTCGGTGGCGCCCAGGCTTTCCACGGTGCGGTATTCGGCAATGCCTGCCTTGGCGAAATGCTGGCGGGTGATGGTGATGTATTTGGTGGCGATGCGCAGCCAGCGACCGTGGCGCGAGCGGAAATCGGAGGCCACATCGGCCAGATCGTGCAGATGGGTGACGTCGATCCAGGCATCGGGCACAGCGACGACGACGTCGGCATGGCCGAAATCGAGGGTTTTGGCAAAGGCGACCGATTGGGGACCGGTCTCGCTGGTTTCGTGGATGAGATCGCGGCCGGTAATGCCGATATCGATCGTGCCGCGGATCAGTTCGCGGGCGATTTCGGAAGGGGGAAAGAAGCGTACGGTGACGTCGGGCAGGCCTTCGATAGCGCCGAGATAGGAGCGGGCGCCGCCGGGGCGAGAAATGGTGAAGCCATTGCGGGCGAACCAGTCGCGGGTGAGCTCTTCGAGGCGGCCCTTGGAGGGGACGGCGAGGGTGATGCCGGTCATGAGCGGACCTCTTTTTCCAGCCGATCGACCCAGACGGCGCAGCCGGAGGCGGCGATGGGAGCTTTGGCGCCGAGGCGTTCGAGGAGGCGATCATATTGGCCACCCGAGGCGAGGACTTCGCCATTGGGGCCGGTCATTTCGAAGACGATGCCGGTGTAATAGTCGAGGCGCGGGGAAAAGCCGGCGTCGAAGCTGACGCGGGCTTCGCCCAGGCCATTGAGATGACGGCGAATGGTGCGGATGGGCGCGCCGAGCATGAGTCGGTATTCGGCGGCCAGGCTCTCGATACGGGTCAGCGCCTGCAGAACAGGGCCGGAAATGGCGAGGTATTCGCGCAGCAGCCTGAGCGTTTTGGCCGGGACGTGGGCGGCGTCGAGAGCCTGCTGCTCGAGATAGCGGTCAGCGATTTCCTGGGGCGAGCGGCCTTCGGACAGGCTGAGGCCGGCGGCGACCATTTGCTCGGTGACATCGGAGACCAGCGCCTCGCGGGAGGGCTGCTGTTCGCGCGGCAGGTCGGGAGCCAGTTCGAGCCGGGTCAGCAGGCGATCGAGCGCCTCGGTGTGACCGAAACGGTGGCGGATGCGCGAGCGCCAGGGATCGGGCATATCGGCCTGGGCCAGGAGGGCTTCGAAGAGCCCTACCCCGCCGAGGCGAACCAAGGGGCTGACGCCAAAAATGGAGAGGGCGGCGCGGGCAAAGGTCAGCACCTGATCGAGCGCCACATCGCCATCGCGCTGGGCGAGCAATTCGATGCCGCCCTGATCGAATTCGGCGGCGCCGGTCTCGCGCTGGCGGAAAATGGGGCCGAGATAGGAGAAGGCAGCCGGTGCGCCCACGCCATTGGCGATGTAATCGGCCACGATGGGCAGGGTGAAATCAGGGCGCAGGCAATATTCGGCGCCGGAGGCGTCAGTGGTGAGCAGGAGGCGGCGGCCGAATTCCTCGCCGGCAAGATCGAAATAGGGATCGGCCGAGAGCAGCAATGGCGGGGTGGCGCGGGTGGCGCCCTGGGCTTCGACCAGGGCTTCGAGATTGGCGCGGCGGAGGGCGGCGCCGGTCATTGGGTGGTTTCCCGAGATGGGCCGGAGGACATGAGCATCATTGTTCGCTCAGCAGCTTCTGGATGGCCGCTACCAGGTCACCACGCTTGACCTCGAACTGGCCCGGCCTTGCGGCTTTCCATTCGGCGTTGTCGGTGATGGCCTGGGCGGCCTCTTTGCCGGCGATCAGGTCCTTGATCTGGATGATGCCCTGCTCGCGTTCCTGGCTGCCTTCGATGATGACGGCGGGGGAATTGCGCTTGTCGGCGTAAGAGACTTGCTTGCCGAAATTCTTGGTATTGCCGAGGAACATTTCGGCGCGGATGCCGGCATTGCGCAGCTCGGCCACCATGGCCTGGTAGGAGGAGGTCTGGTCCTTGTCCATGACGAGGACGACGACGGGCCCAACGGGCTCACTCGAGGCGATATTGCCGGTGAGCTTGAGCGCGTTGAACAGGCGCGAAACGCCGATGGAAAAGCCGGTGGCGGGCACGGGCTCGCGGCGGAAACGGGAGACCAGGCCATCGTAGCGGCCACCGCCGCCGACCGAGCCGAAGACGACGTCCTGGCCCTTTTCGTTCTGCACCTTGAAGGTCAGTTCGATCTCGAAAACCGGGCCGGTGTAATATTCAAGGCCGCGCACGACGGAAGGGTCGAGAATGACGCGACCACCAAAGCCGGCAGCGCTGACCAGGCCGAAAATACTGGCCAGTTCCTGAACACCCTGGAGGCCGGTTTCCGAACTGCCGATGAGGCCAGCCAGGGTATTGATGGTGGCAATGACATGGGCATTGCTGCCCTTTTCGACGCCCGTTCCGGGAACGCCACTTTCGATATAGCCAACCAGGGTCGCGATCTGCGCATCGTCGAGCCCGGCGCCCTTGGTGAAGTCGCCGCTTTCATCCTTGCGCCCTGCCCCCAGCAGCAGCTTGACGCCCTCGGTGCCGAATTTATCGAGCTTGTCGATGGCGCGAAGCACGATGAGCTTTTGGTCGTCGGAGGTAACGCCGGCGGCCTGCAGCACGCCATCGAGCACTTTGCGATTGTTGACGCGGACCACATATTTGCCGGCTAGGCCCAGCGCATCCATCACATCGGCCATCATCATGCACATTTCGGCGTCGGCCTCGGGGCCGGCGGCGCCGACCGTGTCGGCATCGAATTGCATGAATTGGCGGAAGCGGCCCGGGCCGGGCTTTTCGTTGCGGAAGACATAGCCCTGGCGATAGGAGCGGTAGGGCTTGGGCAGGGTTTCGAAATTTTCGGCGAAATAGCGGGCGAGCGGCGCGGTGAGATCGTAGCGCAGGCTCATCCACTGCTCGTCATCGTCCTGCAGGGAGAAGACGCCTGCATTGGGGCGGTCGGTATCGGGCAGGAATTTGCCAAGCGTTTCGGTGAGTTCGAGCAGGGGCGTTTCGACCGGATCGAAGCCATAGCGCTCATAGACATGCCGGATCTTGTCGATCATGGCGCCGACGGCGGCGATTTCACCGGGGGTACGGTCCTCGAAGCCGCGCGGCAGGCGCGGGGCGATGAGCTTGGCTTTTTCGGTCATTTGGGCAGTCCTTCGGGAACGGGCCGTTGTTAGCGGATCGGGCATGGAGGGGCAACAGGTGAGCGGGGGATTGTGCCCCCTCGCCTTCCGAAGAAAGCGAGGGGGCACGGGTTACATGCCCGGTCTCCACAAGGGTGGCGGGATCTGCGGGTTGGCCGCGGGCTGTTGCAGCCATTGGTCAAAGCCTTCAGCGGGCGGCAGGCCCACATCGGCGCGCAGGCGCGGCGACAGATCGACAGCCTGGCTGATGCGTGGACGGTTCCACCAGGCAGCAAAAGCTGCATGCAGAACGGGGATGAGGCCACGCTGATGCACGGCATCGGCGATGGAGAATTCAAGGCGCAGCACGACGCTGCCCTCATTGAGTGCATTGAACGACATAGCGATATCCGGCAGCGCAGGAACGCGGACCGGCCTTCTGTGAGTTGAGGAGCGGCGGGAAGGGAGGGAATCGGAGTCGAAAAAGACCCGGTTTCAACCGATCACGATGCTGGGTTTGGGAAGTGTCCGCGGCAGAAAAACCGGCGGTGATGAAAAGTGAGCCTTAGGCTCGCTTCATGCCCCACGCATGTGGGCCCAGATGGAGTTCATGTACAATATTCATGTAGCGCCTCCCTCTGGTTGGCGTTGCGGGACGAATCCGTTCTAGCTCACGGCCCCGTGAGCCGCAAGCGGGGGTGTGACGGGTTGTCGCGGAAAGCGAGGGGTGTTGCCGATGGGCAACAGGCAAATCGAGGGCGTTCCCTGCACATTTCATTTCGCCACGCCATTCCCGCGCGGGAACGAGTGCACAAGGACTATTTCACCGGTCGCTGAAGCGCAGCGCGGGAGGCTTCGACTTCGGGGCGGCAGAAGCAGGTTTCGATGTGATCGTTCACCATGCCCATGGACTGCATGAAGGCATAGCAGGTGGTGGGGCCGACGAAATTGAAGCCACGTTTGCGCAAATCCTTGGAGAGGGCGCGGGAGGCGTCGGTCTGGGCGACGGCGCTGAGGGCGGACCAGGAATAGTCTTCGGCGCGATGGCCAGGCCGGGGCTCGAACTGCCAGATATAGGCGGCGAGCGAGCCGAACTCCTTTTGAACCTCCAGAGTCCGCCTGGCATTGTTGATGGTGGCAGCGATCTTGCCGCGATGGCGGATAATGCCGGGATCGAGCAGGAGGCGCTCGATATCGGCCTCGGTCATGGCGGCGACTTTGGCGATGTCGAAGCCATGAAAGACTTCGCGGAAGCGCTCCCGCTTGCGCAGAATGGTGATCCAGGACAGGCCGGACTGGAAGCCTTCGAGGCAGATCTTTTCGAAGAGACGTGTATCGGAGGTGACGGGGCGGCCCCATTCGTGATCGTGATAATGGCGATAGAGGGCATCATCGCCCGGCCAGGGGCAGCGCGGCAGGCCATCGGGGGGCGGGACTTCGACGGTCATGGCGGGCTCCACTGATATCGGGCTGGAAAAGCTCGTAGCGCTGCATGGCGATTCTGGGAATTGCGGCCCCAAGCAGCGGCGAAAATCATCGATTGGCAGATGTCGCGAGTATTGTTGGCGGGGGCGACCCGGATTTGACAAACGAAAACGTGAACCGCATCTGCCGCCGGGTAAAAGTTTATTGGCCGGTGGTGGCTTTTTAATAAGGAATATCACCGATATTCCCGCTGCTCCGCTGTGGGGCGACCGATCCCACGGGTGCTAGCGTCATGCGTCCTTTCCTTCGGCTTGTCGCGCGATTTGGCCGCGACGAGAGCGGTGTGTTTGCAATCATGTTCGGCCTGATGGCCGTGGTGCTGATCGCCATGGGCGGCGCCGTGGTGGATTATGTGCGGCTGGAGCAGACGCGCAATCGCGCACAGATCGCGCTCGATGCGGCGGCGCTGGCGCTGCAGAAGGAGGCCTTCAGCACCGGCATGACGAGTGCCGTGCTGACCGAGAAGGCCCAGGCGCTGATGGTGGATCGCATAGCCGATACCGATATCAGTGCTGAAGTGACCCTGGCGCGCACGGACGCAACCCTGGGATCGCTCTATTTCGAAGCAGAGATGACTGTGCCGACCCTGTTCGTCGGATTGGTCGGGGTGCACGATCTGAGTGCCAGCATCGTTTCGGAGGTGACGCGCGGTTCGATGGATATCGAGGTGGCTGTGGCGGTTGACCTGACCGGATCGATGAACGACCCGATCTCCACCTCCAATCAGGGCTCGACCAAGCAAAGCAAGGTGGAGGCGCTCAAGACTGCATTGGGTCAGTTGATCGACATCGTCGTGCAGGACGAGCAAACACCGACCTATTCGAAAATGGCGCTGGTGCCTTACTCCATGGCCGTCAATGTTGGCGCCACCTATGCCAATAGCATTCGCGGCACCCCCAAGGGACCCACTCCGATCACCGCGATCGGCTGGGCCAATGGCACCGGTAAGGCCATCACCGCAGCGACGCAGAAAAGACCAGTCGTTATCACGTCGAACCTGCATGGTTTCGTCACCGGCGACGTCGTCTATATCAACAATGTCGGCGGCATGACGGAGCTCAATAACAAGATCTTCGTGGTTACCAAGGTCAGCGACAATTCCTATTCGCTAAATGGCAGCGACGGCCGCAACTACAAAAGCCTCAACAATACCAGTGGAACGGCCACCAAATGCCTTGTCAGCACATGCGAGCTGGTCGTCACGTCGCCAGAACACGGCCTGACAAGCAATGCCAACGCCTATCTTTCCGGCATTGGCGGCATGTCCAGCCTTAACAACAATGGCGCCGTATCTGGGAGCAACCTCGCCTGGACGATCGGCGCCGCGACCACCAATACTTTCGTGCTGCCCGGAACGCCAAAAACCAACGGGATCAACTATGGCACTTATAGTTCCGGCGGGACTGCTGCCTGTGTCCTGCCAGGCTGCAGCTATCATCTGTTCGCCAATTCCTCGGGCAATCTGCGGCGCTTTCCGATCAGCACGTGCATCACCGAGCGCACGGCCAATGCCTATACGGATGTCCCCACCTCGACCACCCCGCTGGGGATGAACTATCCGGCGACGGGCAATAATCCATGCCTGCCGAATACGGTATTGCCGCTGACATCGGACAAGACCGCC
Organism: Devosia yakushimensis; assembly: GCF_030159855.1. Lineage (NCBI taxonomy): Bacteria > Pseudomonadati > Pseudomonadota > Alphaproteobacteria > Hyphomicrobiales > Devosiaceae > Devosia > Devosia yakushimensis. Next base: position 2,897,425 of record NZ_BSNG01000001.1, read on the forward strand.
TTGCACGGCGTGGCCGGCAGCCTGACCGCTGGTGGGTCGACTGCGGGCCATACCGGCGTCGCCTGGGCCTGGTATATGGTTTCGCCGAACTTTAACGGCCCCTGGCCGCAGGACAGCCAACCTGCGGGACCGGGCAAGGTCAACATCGTCAAGGCCGTTGTTTTGATGACCGATGGCGAATTTAACAGCTCCTATTGCAATGGCGTTATCAGCAACAGCTCGACAACCGGTAGCGGCAATGCCAGCGACCAGATCACCTGCGCCCCGCCCAATGGGAGCTCTTATTCGCAAACACAGTCGCAATGCGACGCCATGAAGCGGGCCGGCATCATCGTCTATACGGTTGGCTTTGCCATCGTGAACTCGCAAAGCGCCATCAACCTGATGGCCAATTGCGCGACCGATGCCTCACATGCCTATCAGGCCAATACCGGCCAGCAATTGGCCGATGTGTTCAGCGAAATCGGGCGCAATCTCGCGGCACTACGCGTCACGAAATAACTTTGATTCTGCTGAAAAATGGTACCGCCTCCCCGGATTGAACGGGGGACCTCTAGATCCACAATCTAGCGCTCTAACCAACTGAGCTAAGGCGGCAGGGGGCTTGTCGAGGGATGCCGGAGGGGCGTCCCGAAAGCGGGCGGAACATAGGTCGAGAATTTCTGGATGACAAGCACCCTTTTTGCCTCATTCCACCGCCCGACACCGCGCCTTTCCACAACATGATCGTGACGGCCACGAAAACGTGACCATTCGTAAGGTTTTTGCACTTAACCATGGCGATCAAAGCTGCGGGAAGCGTGGCCCGGCTGCTCTGGACCATGGGACACGCGCACTATATTGAAGAAACCGTAAGGACGGTGCGCGCAATTGTGCCGATCTGGCACAGCAAGAGGCCACCCCTTCTCGACGGAAACTGGCTGTATATGGATGCCGACTGGATCACATCGCCGAGCGCCCGTCGCGTGCTGCAGCATGCCGAGGATGCACGTCCGGCCTGGGTCTGGGCGCAGGATGGCCAGGAGCTGATCTGGCAAAACGCAGCCGCCGAGCTGTTTCTGGCGAAACTCAAGAAACATGGATTGAAGCGTGCGCCGCTCGCCACCCCGATCAAGGGGCAGGTGGCGCGCAATATCAGGCTGGGCTCGACCGGACGGACCAGCCTGGCCCGCATTCAGTTTCTGGCGGGCAGCAAGCCGGCCTCGGGCACTTGCGCAACAACCCCGCTGATCTGGCAGGATGGACAGCCGGTGCTGCTGGTGGTTGGCGTCGACCCGATCGAAGCGGAGGTTCTCGCAGCCGCGGCGGCCGAGAGCCGCCCCGATGAGGGAGCCGAGCCGGCTGCAGAGATACCGCCCGCCAGCGAAGAGACGGTCGAGAGCGGCGACGCCGACACGGTGGCCGAAATCATCGCCGCGGACGAACATGCCTATGAACAGGAGCTGGCCAATTGGCGTTCGGCCGAGGCGGACGGGCAGGCGCCGATAGCGGACGACGGCGAGGCTCCGCCCGCGCCAATGCCGCCGGCCGATGATGAGCCCGGGCCGGAATGGCATGAGAGCGACGATAATGCCGGAGCCGAATCGGTCAGCCGGCTCTCGGCCCTGGTCGACCGGCTGGCGGCGGATGCGGCGCTCTTTACCCCGCTGACATCGGCAGACGATGTCATGTATGCCAAGCCCGAAGACCCGCCGGCGCCGGCCAGCGGGCAGCTTTATCGCGTGACGGGCCGGGGCTTTACTGGCGAGGCGGGCGCGGAGCCGGACGAAACCGGTTCGGAAACGCCTGAAAGCGCCGGTTCGGACCCCGAAAGCGTGGCGGCAGCGATTGCCGAAATCGCGCCGCCCTTGCCCGAAGATCCCGAAGCAGTCGAGCGGGTGTCGCGCTATAATTTCGATGAGCTATCGCGCATTCTCAATGACCGGGTGGGCATTGGCGACGCCGCGCCGGTGACGCCGCCCCCATCGCCGCAACCCGAGCCGCCGCCGGTGGCAGTGCCGCAACGCGTGGCGGGCGCGCTGATCAATCTGGGCGGAGAAACGCTGGTGCTCAACCGGCTGCCGCTGGGCATATTGGTGTTCCGCGACCAGCAGGTGCTGTTTGCCAACCGGGCCATCACCGAAATGGTGGGCTATGATTCGGTGGAGCAATTGCGCAATGCGGGCCTGGCCTCGGTGTTTCCGGCAGCGGGGCCGGATGAGCAGGAGGCTGGGCCAGTCAACCATCTGGTGCAGCGGAATGGCGCGCTGGTGCCGGTGACGGCGCGGTTGCAATCAATCTCCTGGCAGGGCCGCCCTGCCCTGATGTTATCGGCTAGCGCCACCGAAGTGCGCACCGGGCACGAGGCGGCGGTGCGCGCCTTTGCCGAGTCTTTCGCCGAAATGCGGGGCGACGGCTTTTTCGATGCCAACCGGGCCGGGGTGATCAACCTCGCCAGCCCACGGGCGCTCGCCTTGCTGGGCGAAGGCCTGGCCGGGCGGCCATTGAGCGGGCTGGTGGCCGAGGACGACCTGGCGGCCTTGCGCGAATTTCTCGAGCGGCCGGCCCGCTTTGCCGAGACGGCGCGCCCGAGCCTTACCCTGCGCAGCGATGGCGGGGCGGCCGAGATGAGCATTTTCGCGCAAGGACAGGCCGGCATCGTCACGGGCTATTTCGGCTTTGTCAAAGAACGTGGCACGACCCCTGCCCGACTTGCGGGGCCGGGGGAACCCGATCCGGCGCTGCTGGCGCGGATCAGCCGGGGCGTGCGGCGGCCGCTTAACACCATTGTCGGCTTTTCCGACCTGATCCGTGCGCAGGCCTCGGGCGCACTGGGCAATGAGCGCTATGAAGAATATGCGCAGGACATTTCGGCGGCCGGGCAGGAAATCGCCGCACTGGTCGACGAGCTGGATGATTATGCGCGGCTGCGTGACGGGCGCTACCTGCCGCAACGCGCCAGCATCGAGCTGACGGGGCTGCTCGAAAGCTGCGTCATGCGCATTCGGCAGCAAGCAAGCAATGCCCGCGTCATCGTGCGCAACGCGATTTCCGAGAGCCTGCCACGGGTGACCGCCGACCGCGCCTCGCTGGTCCAGGCGGTGCTGAACCTATTGGCTTCGGCCATCGACCAGACGCCGACGGGCGGTGCGGTGGTGATTTCGGCGCAGCGCGAGGACGATGGCGGCATTTCCGTGCATGTGCGGGACAGCTCGACGGCGCCGGTCGATATGGCCGAGCGGTTCGTGGTGTTCCGCGACGGCACCAGCCGGGAAGGCAAGGCGCTGACGCCCGTGCGTTCCAGCGTGGGGCTGGCGCTGACGCGCTCGCTGCTGTCGGTCAATGGATTTGCGCTGTCGGTGGACCCGGCCGGGGCCACGGGCATGCTGTTTACCCTGCTGATCCCGGCGGACCTGGTGGACAAGCCGGCACTGCAATCGGAGCAGCCGAGCAGTTAAGCGCCTGATCGTGCATGGCATTTGCTGGCCAGATTTGAACCATTCCAATCGGTAAACTCTTGGTTTTGTTGAGTTTATTGACAGACATCGGTTGGCGGCGCACAACGCCCGCTGCATGCCGATGGAGAGTCCCGATGGCCAGAACCGCGCTTGTTGCTTGCCTGCTGATCCTGGGGGCGCTGAGCGCGCCGGCCTGGGCGCAGAATGGCGAGGTCAATGTCTATACCTATCGCGAACCGGGGCTGATCCAGCCGCTGCTGGACCGGTTCACGGAAGAAACCGGGATCAGGACCAATGTGCTTTATGCCGCCGATGGACTGATCGAGCGGGTGGCGGCGGAGGGGGAGCTTTCGCCGGCGGACGTCATCGTAACGGTCGATATCGGGAACCTCGCCAATGCCAAGGAACTGGGTGTGTCGCAGACCATTTCGGCGGCGGCTTTGGCGCGGGTGCCCGACCAATATCATGACCCCGATGGGCAATGGGTGGCGCTATCGCTGCGGGCGCGGGTGTTTTATGCCTCGATCGACCGGGTGAGTGAGACGGCGCTGACCTATGAGGACATTGCCAAGCCGGAATGGAAGGCGCGGCTCTGCACCCGCTCGGGCCAGCATGTCTACAATATCGGGCTGATCGCCACACGCATCGCCCATTGGGGCGTGGACCGCACGCGAACCTGGCTGGGGGCGGTGCGGGATAACCTGTCGCGGGCGCCGACAGGGGCGGATCGTGACCAGGTCAAGGCGATCTTTGACGGCACCTGCGATCTGGCGATCGGCAATACCTATTATATGGGGCTGATGCTGACCAATGAGGCCGAGCCCGAGCAGAAGGATTGGGCCGCTTCCGCGCGGATCATTTATCCCGATGCGGATGGCGAGGGCACGCAGGTCAATGTGTCGGGGGCGATCCTGGCGAAATATGCGCCGAACAAGGACAATGGCGATCGGCTGGTGGAATTCCTGCTGTCGGATGAAGCGCAGCATCTTTATGCCAGCGGCAATTATGAATTTCCGGTGGTGCCGGGGGTGGAGCCATCAGAACTCGTCGCGAGCTGGGGGATGCTCAAGGCGGACCAGACACCGCTGACCGAGATTGCCGCGCATCGCAAGGAAGCGGCGGCGCTGGTGGATGAGCTGAAGTTTGATGAGGGGCCGCAGAATTAGGTCGCCGCATTGCTGCTGTTCTAACCACCCTGTGGGTTTAGGCGCAAATGCCGCAGGCGCGTAACATGATTTTCTCGCTCAGCTAACGGCTTGTTTTCGCATTGGATTTGCAACGAAGATTTGAATCGCTCTAAGCTGCAAGTCTTTGTTATTATTGGTATTTCTTGACATTGTGACGCTTTGCCAAGACAAGGCGTCCATTGCGGCCCCGATGCCGCCCTTGGGAGAGAACCATGACAAAGACGACACGCCTTGCCTTTGCCCTGCTGAGTTCAACGCTTCTGGCGGGGCTCAGCACCCCCAGCTTTGCCCAGAGCGGCGAAGTCAATATTTACAGCTATCGCGAGCAGGGCCTGCTGCAGCCGCTGCTGGACAAGTTCACTGCCGAGACCGGCATCGAGGCCAAGGTGCTTTATGCGGGCGATGGCCTCTTGGAACGCGTTGCCGCCGAGGGCGAATTGTCGCCGGCCGACGTGGTGCTGACCGTCGATATCGGCAATCTGGTGGGCGCCGAGGAACAGGGGCTGACCCAGCCGATCACCACCCCGGTTCTGGCCGAGCGCGTGCCGGAAGCTTTCCGCGATGACGATGCCAATTGGACCGCGCTGTCGCTGCGGGCTCGTGTGTTTTACGTCTCCAAGGACCGCGTCGAGGATACGGCGCTGACCTATGAGGACATTACCGGGCCGGAATGGAAGGGGCGCCTGTGCACCCGTCCGGGCGACCATGCCTATAATATTGGTCTTATCGCGCAGCGCATCGCGGCCCATGGGCTCGACAATACCCGCGAATGGCTGACCAAGGTGCGCGACAACCTGGCCTATGCCCCCAGCGGCGGCGACCGCGAAGGCGTCAAGAACATCCTGGCCGGCACGTGTGATCTGTCCATCACCAATACCTATTATATGGGTGTGATGCTGAACAACCAGGCCGAGCCGGAGCAGAAGGACTGGGCCAATTCGGCGCGGATCATCTATCCCGACGCCGAGGGCGAAGGCACCCAGGTCAATGTGGCCGGCGGCTTCATTGCCAAGCATGCGCCCAATGCCGAAAATGCCAATGCGCTGATCGCGTTCCTGCTGTCCGACGACGCCCAGCAGATCTATGCCGACACAAATTACGAATTCCCGGTGGTGGCCTCGGTGGCGCCGTCCGAGCTGACCCTGTCCTGGGGTGCGCTGAAGCCCGTGGCGACGCCGCTGGTGGAGGTCGCTGCCAATCGTGCAGCGGCGGCGGCTCTTGTCGATGAGCTCAAGTTCAACGAAGGTGCGCAGAACTAGGCGCTGCCCAACCACGAGATCGAGGGGCTTGCAGCATCTCAGGATGGATTCCGGCCTGCGCCGGAATGACACGGTGGTTGTTTGACGGCTCAGATACGAGTGACCAAAAATGTGACCGGTGGGGTGAAAGCCCTGCCGGTCGTTGCGCTTGTGCTGGCTGTGGCGGCGGGATTGCCGATCCTGTGGCTGGGCTGGGCGGCGGTGAGCAGCGGCAGCAATGGGCTGGCCGCGACGATGTTGCCAACCGCCTTGCGGGAAACCGGCATTTTGATGGGATCGGTCGGGATATTGACCGGCGTCGTGGGTCTGGTGGCGGCGTGGCTGGTGACGCATTACGATTTTCCGCTGCGCCGGGTGTTCGATTGGATGCTGGTGCTGCCGCTGGCGGTGCCGACTTACCTGGCGGCCTATGGCTATGTGGAATTTCTGGGTTTTACCGGGCCCTTGCAGACGGCGTTGCGCGGGGTCACCGGCGCGCGGACGCTGCAGGATTACTGGTTTCCCGATATTCGCAGCCATTGGGGCGCGGCCATCGTGCTGTCCTCGGTGCTGTACCCCTATGTCTATGTCGCGTGCCGGGGCTTTTTCCTGATGCAGTCGGCTTCGCTCAATATTGCAGCGCGCACATTGGGCGCGGGCGGGATGCGGACGTTTTTTTCGATCATTCTGCCGACCTCGCGCCCGGCCCTCGTCGTGGGGGTGACGCTGGCGATGATGGAAGTGGTCAACGATCTGGGAGCGGTGCAGTATTTCGGCATCAATGCCATTACCGCCATCATCTATTCGACCTGGATCAACCGCTCCGACTTTGGCGGGGCGGCGCAATTGGCGGTGACGGTGGTTTTGGTCATTGGCCTTTTGATCGCGGCGGAGCAGCGGGCGCGGCATAATCGGGTTTATCTCGCCAATCGCGATAGCCGGGTGCCGCCGGCGCGTGAGGCGCTGACAGGCGGGCGGGCCTGGGCAGCGTTCGGGTTTTGCCTTGTGCTGCTGGGCATGGGCTTTGGCATTCCGGTGGGGGAATTGAGCTATCTGGCGTTCAGGCTGGTGCTGCCCGAGACGGTGCGGATGACACTGGGCGCGTTGGGGCCGACGCTGGTGCTGGCTTCGGCAGGGGCTGTTATCACGGTGATATTGGGGCTGGTGGCTGCCAAGATCGGGCAGCATGCGGGAAGCCTCTCGCGCGGCGCGATCCGGCTGGCGACCTTGGGCTATGCCATTCCCGGCACGGTGCTGGCGCTGGGGCTGTTGCAGCCACTGGGACAGGCCGATCTGTGGTTCAATCGCATGACCATGGCGCTGGCGGGCTGGCGGCCGGGGCTGATCCTGTCGGGCTCGATGGCGGCGCTGCTCTATGTCTATGCGATCCGGTTTCTGGCGGTGAGCCATTCAACGCTGGACGCCGCGATCAAGAAGCGTGGCGATTCCATGCTGCATGCCGGGCGGGTGCTGGGGCAGAGCGGGCTGGGGCTATTGCTGCGGGTGGATCTGCCGACGCTGATGCCGGCCATCGTGAGCGCGGCGACGCTAGTGTTCGTCGAGATCGTCAAGGAATTGCCGGCAACACTGCTGCTGCGGCCGCTGGGGGTGGATACGCTGGCGACGCTGGTTTATGGCCGGGCCAATGCGGGGCTGTTCGCGCAGGCGGCGATGCCGGCGCTGTTTATCGTGCTGGCAGGGTTGGTGCCGGTCATCCTTGCTACGCGGCTGGGCGATCGTAGGAAAGTATAACCGCTGTACCTACTGCCATGTTAGTGGCGTTTGCCTATACGATTGGGCCATGGGAGCTGGCGCCACATGCGCCGGCACGGTTTTGCACGGGAATAACGGGCTAAGCCGGGTGCGATTCGCCTGGGGACGCCGGGAACGCGGTTTTTGGAGTGACGGGATGGGCAGGATTTTCAAGAGTGCCGCGCTGGCTCTGGCCCTGATGGGCGCGCTGAGCGGAGTGGCGCTGGCGCAAAAGACCGAGGTGCGGATCGGGGTGGCGCTGGAGCCACCAATTCTTGATCCCACGGCGGGCGCGGCCGAGGCCATCGATATCGTGGTCTATCAGAACATTTTCGAGGGTCTGACCAGCATTGACGAAAACGGCGCGGTGCAGCCGGGGTTGGCCAGCGAGTGGACCATTTCGGACGACAATTTGACCTATACGTTCAAGCTGCATGAGGGCGTGACCTTTCATGACGGCTCGGCCTTCGATGCCGACGATGTCAAATTCACCTTCGACCGCATTCTGGCTGCCGACAGCGTCAATGCGCATAAGGAGCTCTACACCGATATTGAAAGCGTGACGGTGGTCGATCCGTTCACCATCACCTTCAAGCTCAAAAAGCCGGTGGGGCTGTTCCTGTTCAATCTGGGCCGGGGCGATGCAGTGATCGTGGCGCTGGAAAGTGCCGACAATAATGCGACAACGCCGATCGGCACGGGCCCGTTTGCCTTTGTACAATGGGACAAGGGCAATCGCGTCTTGCTGGAGCGCTATGAGCCCTATTGGGGCGAGTTGCCCGCGCTGACCAAGGCGACCTACCGCTTTATCGGCGACACGGCAGCCATGACCAGTGCGCTGCTGGCCGGCGATATCGACGGTACCAATAATTTCGCGCCGGATTCGCTGGCCGTGTTCGAGGGCAATCCGCAATTCAAGGTGCTGGTGGGCACCACCGAAGGCGAGACGATCCTGGGCACCAATAATCGCAAGGCGCCATTCGATAATCTCAAGGTGCGGCAGGCCATGGCCCATGCGCTGGATCGCAAGGCGATCATCAATGGGGCAACCTATGGCTATGGCACGCCGATCGGCGCGCCCTTTGCGCCGCATAATGCCTATTATGTCGATCTGACCAATACCTATCCTTATGACCCGGAAGCAGCCAAGGAGCTGCTGGCAGAAGCGGGTTATCCCGATGGGTTCAGCGCGACGCTGAAGCTACCACCCTTGGGCTATGCGCGGCTCTCCGGGCAGATCATCGCGAGCCAGTTCGCGGCAGTGGGCATCAAGCTCGAGCTGATCAATGTGGAATTCGCCCAGTGGCTGCAGGACGTCTACACCAACCATGATTTCGACCTGACCATCATCAGCCATGTCGAGCCGTTCGACATTGGAAATTATGCCAATCCAGACTACTACTTCGGTTACGACAACCCCGAATTCCAGGCGCTGATCAAGACACTCAATGAGACGGTTGACGACGCCAAACGCAAGGAATTGGCCATCGAGGCGCAGACCATCCTGGCCAAGGATGCGGTCAATGGCTACCTGTTCGAGCTCGCCCAGACCGGGGTGTGGAACGCCAAGCTTGCGGGCATGTGGCAGAATTCTCCGATCGAAGGGCTGGTGCTGCGGGGGGTTCACTGGGTGGAGTGAGAACGCTCGTTCCGCGCGTGGGACCACCCCCACCCCTGTCCCCTCCCCACAAGGGGGAGGGAGACCCTCTCAGTCTATCTTCGTAGCCGGACGCGTTGAGTCTGCGGCTCCATCGTCTCCCTCCCCCTTGTGGGGAGGGGACAGGGGTGGGGGTATTTTGCCCCGGATCTCAACGCCATGATCCTCTTCGCCCTCCGCCGTTTCCTCGGCTTTGCCGCCACCCTGCTGCTGGCAGCGGTGGTGATTTTCTATCTGCTCGACCTGCTGCCGGGGGACCCGGCGCGGTTCACGCTGGGCATTACCGCCACGCCCGAAGCGGTGGCCAATTTGCGGGCGCAGATGGGGCTTGATGCACCGGCGCATGAACGGTTGTTGAGCTGGATCGGCGGCATGCTGCGGGGGGATTTTGGCATGTCCTATACGCAGCGGGCGCCGGTGGCGGCGCTGCTGTGGGAGCGGCTGGCGGTGACACTGCCGCTGACCGTAATGGCCATGATCATTTCGGTGGTGATCGGGCTGCCGCTGGGTATCTTTTCGGCGCGGGCGCGGGGCAAGGCGCCGGATACGGCGATCATGGTGCTGGCGCAGCTTGGCGTGGCGGTGCCCAATTTCTGGTTTGGCATGATGCTGACGCTGGTGTTTGCCGTGGGGCTGCGCTGGCTGCCGCCGGGTGGGTTTACGCCCTGGGGCGAAGACCCATGGCTGGCGCTGCGCGGCCTGGTGCTGCCCAGCCTGGCGCTGGCGCTGCCGCAGGCCTCGATCCTGGCGCGGGTGATGCGGACGGCGCTGGTGGATGTGCAGGGGCAGGATTTTATCCGCACGGCGCGAGCCAAGGGGCTGACCATGGGCGAGGCCGTGTGGCGCCATGGGGTGCGCAATGCGCTGTTGCCGGTGCTGACCATTCTGGGGCTGCAATTTGCCTTTCTCATCGCCGGCACGATCATCGTGGAGAATGTGTTCTACCTGCCCGGCCTGGGGCGGCTGATCTTCACCGCGATTTCCGAGCGAGACCTGATCCTGGTGCGGGGGGCAACAATCGTGCTGATCGTGGCGGTGACGGCGACGATGTTCGTGGTCGACCTGACCTATGGGCTGGTCGATCCGCGGCTGCGGGAGCGGGGCACGCCATGAATTTTCTGAGGCGCCATCCCAATCTGATGATCGGCCTTATAGGGACAATCCTGTTTGCCCTGTTGGGGCTGGTCTCGCTGGTTTGGACCCCCTACCCGATCGCGCAAATCGATATCGCCCGCCGCTTTCTGGCGCCCATTGCCGAACATTGGCTGGGCACCGATAATCTGGGCCGGGACATGGCTTCGCTGGTCATGTCGGGCACGCTGACGAGCTTTGTGGTGGCGGCTTTGGCCGTGGCTATCGGGGCGGGCATTGGCGTGCCGCTGGGATTGGCCGCTGCAGCCTGGGGCGGGCCGGTGGAATGGCTGGTGCTGCGCTTTTCCGATTTCCTCTTCGCCTTCCCGGCGATCATCATCGCCATTCTGGTGACGGCTCTGTTCGGGCCCGGGGCGATCAATGCGGTGCTGGCGATTGGGCTCTTCAATATCCCGGTGTTTGCGCGGGTGGCGCGCGGTGGAGCGTTGAGCATTGCAACGCTGGATTTCGTGGCTGCGGGGCGGCTCGCAGGGCTGGGACCGGCCGCTATCGCCTATCGGCATTTGCTGCCCAATATCATGAGCCTGATTATCGTGCAGGGAACGATCCAGCTGTCGCTGGGCATATTGGCCGAGGCGGGGCTCAGCTATGTGGGGCTGGGCACCCAGCCGCCGGCGACGAGCCTTGGCCTGATGTTGCGCGATGCGCAATCGATGTTCCTGATCCATCCGTGGCTGACGCTGGTACCGGGGGTGAGCATAGTGCTCATCGTCATTGCCCTCAATATTGCCGGCGACGGATTGCGCGACGCTATCGATCCACGGCTGCGGCAGGTGAATGCCAATGTCGTTGCTTGAGGTCAAAGGGCTCTCCGTGCGCTTCGGCAATGCCGAGGTGGTCAGCGATGTGAGCTTTGCGCTGGAGCGCGGCGAACGGTTCGGCATTATCGGGGAGAGCGGGTCGGGCAAGACGCTGACGGCGCTGGCGGCGACGGGGCTATTGCCCGAGGGCGCATTGGTGGGCGGCAGTATCAGCATTGATGGTGTGCCCCTGCCCACCAATGAACGCGAGATGGCGCGGCTGCGCGGCAAGCGGATCGGCATGGTGTTTCAGGAGCCGATGACGGCGCTGAACCCGTTGATGCGAGTGAGCGAACAGATCGCAGAGGCTATTACCCTAAATCGCGGCGACAGCCCGCAATTGGACGTGCCCAATCTGCTCAAGGAAGTGGGGTTGGAGCTCAAGCACGGTGAGCGGTTTCCCCATCAATTGTCGGGCGGGCAGCGGCAGCGCGTGATGATCGCGGTGGCGCTGGCGAGCCAGCCCGACATTCTGATTGCCGATGAACCGACGTCGGCGCTGGACCTGATTACGCAGAAGCGCGTGCTGGATCTGATCGCCGAGATTTGCACGCGGCGGCGCATGGCGCTGCTGTTCATCAGCCATGACCTCAAGGCCGTCGGCGTGCTGTGCAGCCGGGTGGCGGTGATGCATCGCGGGCGGCTGGTGGAAATGGGTGCGGCATCGGCCGTGTTCACCCGGCCGCAACAGGATTATACGCGCAGGCTGATTGCGGCGTCGCGCTTCGAGGTGACGCGCGAGGACCATGCACAGGCGGGTGCGCCCCTGCTGGAAGTGGATCAGGTGGTGCGCGAATACCGGCAGGGCGGATGGTGGCCCTGGTGGGAGAGGCCGCTGCGTGCGGTGGATGGGGTGAGCCTTGCCATCAGCGAGGGGGAATGCGTAGCGCTGGTCGGCCCCTCCGGTTGCGGCAAGACCACGCTGGCCAAGATGATCGTGGGACTGGATAGCGCCACGGCGGGTCAAATCCGGCTCGGCGGGCGGAGCTATCACGGCACTGACCTGCCGCGGGAGAAGCGGCGCGATGTATCGCTGGTGTTTCAGGACCCATTCGGGAGTTTTAATCCGCGACTGACCATAGCCCAGTCATTGGGGGAGCCGCTGCGGCTCGAGGCAGAATTGGACCTTGTGGAGCGGCAGCGCCGGCTGGCCGAGGCCATCGAGGCGGTTGGGCTGCGGGCGGACATGCTGGCGCGGTATCCACATGAATTTTCGGGCGGGCAGCGGCAGCGGCTGGCCATTGCACGGGCGCTGGTGACGCGGCCCAAACTGGTGGTGCTGGACGAGCCGGTTTCGGCGCTGGATGTATCGGTGCGCGGGGAAGTGCTGGCGCTGTTGGCGCGGCTGCAGGCGGATTTCGGGCTGACCTATCTCATCATCAGCCACGATATCGATATGGTGCGGGCCGTGGCCGACCGCGTGCTGGTGATGGAGTCCGGGCGCATTGTCGAGGAAGGCTCGCCCGAGACCATATTTGCCGAGCCGCAGCATAGGCTGACGCGCGAGCTGATGGCCGCGCGCCTGCCCGATGTTGGATGAAGCTACTGGATTGTCGCGCCAGAGGCTTCGACCACTGGGGCCCAGCGTGCAACCTCGGTGGCAACGTGGGTGGCCAGCTCTTCCGGCGTCGAGCCGACGACGATGGCGCCCACCTCGGCAAGCCGTTCATGAACCGCCGGATCGTGCACGGCCGCGACGGCGGCCTCGTTGAGCTTGGCGACCACTTCGGGCGGCGTGCCCGCCGGCGCGAAGAGGGCATTCCAGGTATTGGTTTCGTAGCCGGGAACGCCGGCTTCATCCATGGTGGGAATATCGGGGAAGCTGGCGGCACGTTCGAGCGTGGTGACGGCCAGCGGGCGCAGCGTGCCGGCCTTCATGTGCTCGGTGGCCGAGGGGAGGTTGTCGAAGATGATCGGCACAGCGCCACTCAGCGCATCGACCAGCGCCGGACCTGACCCCTGATAGGGCACATGGACCATATCGACACCGGCCATGGACTTGAACAATTCACCCGAGAGATGCAGCGGGGTGCCATTGCCCGAGGAGGCATAGGCATGGGCTTCCGGCTCGGCCTTGAGCAAGGCGATCAGTTCCTCGACATTGGTGGCGGGAAATTCCGGATTGACCAGGAGCACATTGGGCACGGTCACCAGCAGGGAAATCGGAGCGAAATCGGCGCTGGGATCGAAGGGCGGGGTGGCATAGAGCGAAGCACTGAGCGCATGGGTAGCGATGGTGCCCATGAGGATGGTGTAGCCATCTGGATCGGCATCGGCGACGGCGGTGGCCCCGAGCACGCCCCCTGCCCCGGCCTGATTGACCACCAGGACCTGCTGGCCCAATTGGGCGCTCATGGCCTCGGCAACGATGCGACCGACAAGATCGGTGGACCCGCCGGCCGCGAAGGGGACGACCAGATTGATGGGTTTATTGGGAAAATCGGATTGGGCGATAGCAGGCAGCGACACGGAAAGCGCCCCGGCCGCAACGGCCAGGGTGAGAATAAGCGACTTCATCTATGGGTTCCTCCCGGGATAACGGGGAGGCAATTGCGGGTGGAGGGATTTGGTTCCATCCAACCGGCAAAATAATGGCTTAGCTCAAGATGCCGATATAGGCGCCGAAGGGTTCCAGATCGAGTTCGCCATCAATGGGAGCGGCGATGACGCCGGGGCAATCGGCGTGATGCGGTTCGAGGCCCGAAGGAATGGCAAATTCGGCGGCGCTGTCGCCCATATTGAAGACGCAAAACAGGCGTTCGGCACCGTCTTCGCGGGTGAAGGCCAGGATATTGCCTGTAGATTCCAGGAGGGTGATCTTGCCCTTGGCGAGGGCCGGATGGGTTTTTCGGAAGGCCAGGAGCGATCGGTAAAATTCGAGCACCGAGCCTTCGACGCCATGTTGGGTATCGACGGCGTGGGTCAGGTGTTCGGCCGGAACGGGCAGCCAGGTGCGCTCGGCAGTGGAGAAGGCGCCGTTGCGGACATGGGCCTGCCAGACCATGGGCGTGCGGCAGCCGTCGCGGCCCTTGAATTCAGGCCAGAATTCGATGCCATAGGGATCGACCAGATCGGCGAAGGAGAGTTCGGCTTCCTTGAGGCCGAGTTCCTCGCCCTGATAGAGGCAGACCGAGCCGCGCATAGCCAGGATCAGCGTGACGGCGAGGCGAGTAAAGGCGGCTTCCTGGCCATGGACAGCCCAGCGGCTGACATGACGCACGACATCGTGGTTGGAGAAGGCGAGGCAAATCCAGCCGTCGGGCGCTTCGCTTTCGGTGGCGGCAATGGATTTCTTGAAGTGATCGGCGGAGAATTCGCCGCCCAGATAATCGAAGGTATAGGCCATGTGCAGGTGGTCATCGCCCGAGGTGTATTGGGCCATGAGTTCAAGCTGGTGCTGGCTATCGCCAATCTCGCCCACTGTGGTCGTGCCGGGATATTCATCCATAAGGGCGCGCAGGCGGGTGAGGAAAGCGAGGTTTTCCGAGCGCGACTTGTCGTAGATATGTTCCTGGAAATTATAGGGGTTCACGGCCGGAGCCGTCGAAGCGTTGAAATCTTCGGGGCGGACCACGGGATTGTCCTCGAAGCCCAGCGAACAGAAGTAGAAATTGACCGTATCGAGGCGGAAGCCATCGACGCCACGCTCAAGCCAGAAGCGCATTTCGGCCAACACTGCATCCTGCACTTCGGGATTGTGGAAGTTGAGATCGGGCTGGGAGACCAGGAAATTGTGCTGGTAGTACTGCATGCGCCGGCTATCCCAGGACCAGGCCGAGCCGCCGAAGATGGAGAGCCAATTGTTGGGCGGGGTGCCATCGGGCTTGGGATCGGCCCAGACATACCAATCGGATTTGGCATTGGTGCGGGACTGACGGGATTCGGAGAACCAGGCGTGCTTATCCGATGAGTGGGAAATCACCTGGTCGATGATGACTTTGAGGCCCAGGGAATGGGCCTTTTGCACGAGGCGGTCGAAATCCTCCAGCGTGCCGAAGCTGGGATCGATGTCGCGATAATTGGAGACGTCGTAGCCGAAATCCTTCATCGGGGAGGTGAAGACCGGCGACAGCCAAATGGCGTCGACGCCCAGATCGGCGACATAATCGAGCCGGCTGGTAATGCCCACGAGATCGCCCACACCATCGCCATTCTGGTCCTGATAGGAGCGCGGATAGATCTGGTAGATCACCGCGCCACGCCACCAATCGGCATCGCGGGCCGCCTCATCGGGGTGTTTCTGCTCGGTCATCAGGGAAGTGGCAGTCATGAGGGGCTCCAGGACAGGCGGTTAAGCTGCAGATCCTAGAGTGCTGACACGGCGCAGCTATGGCAAGAGACGGCTAGCGCCGCAGCGCGGGTGAGCCTTGCAGAATTTTTGCGGCAATGGCGCGGAAGGCCTGGGCTTCAGGGCCTGTCGGGGCGGAGACGACCGGGGGCTGGCCGGTGTCGGAGTTTTCGCGGATCGACATGACCAGCGGGACGGCGCCAAGGAAGGGCATGTCGAGTGTTTTGGCAGCGGCTTCGGCGCCGCCGGTGCCGAAAATGTCGTAGCGGGCGCCGGTATCAGGGGCGATGAAATAGCTCATATTCTCGATCAGCCCAAGCAGGGGCACACCCATGCGGCGCAGCATGTCGATGGCCTTTTTGGCGTCGATCAGGGCCAAGTCCTGCGGGGTCGAGACGATGACGACGCCATCGACCTCGGACTGCTGGAACAGGGAAATGTGGATGTCGCCGGTGCCGGGGGGCAGGTCGACAACGAGCAGATCGAGATCACCCCAATCGGTTTCGCGCAGCAATTGGCGCAGGGCGGAGGTGGCCATGGGACCGCGCCAGACCACGGCCTGGTCGGGATTGAGCATGGAGCCGATCGACATGGCCTTGAGGCCAAAGGCGTTATGGGGCGAAAAAATGCCGTCTTCGCGCACGGCGGGTTTGCCTTCGAGGCCCAGCAGTTTGGGGATGGAGGGGCCGTAGAGATCGGCATCGAGAATGCCGACGCTGAGGCCCTCTGCAGCGAAAGCCAAGGCCAGATTGACCGCGGTGGTAGATTTGCCGACGCCGCCCTTGCCGGAACCGACGGCGATGATGCGCTTGACGCCAGGCACGGCTTGCTTGGGTGCGGGGCCGGGGCGGCCTTGCGCGGCGGCCTGGCCGGTGGCGGGGGGCTTACCCGACGTCAGTGAGACCATAATCTTGCGGCCGGGCGCCACGGCTTGGGCGGCCTGCTGGGCAGCGTCGCGGGCGGGGCCAAAAGCGGCCTCCATGCCGGGCGCGACGGCGATGGCAAAGGCTACGGCGCTAGGGGTGACGATGATTTCGGACAAGCCCGCATAACCGGACAGCATGCCGCCGCCGGGGATTTCGACGGCGTCGAGCGCGGATTTGATGGCGGCGGCGAGTTCGATATCGGCCATTCAACTTCCACGACACTTGAGAGCCCCGATCCACCCCTCTCCCTTGAGGGGAGGGAGGCAGATCGGGGTCAACATTAATCCGCTTAGACGATCGTCTGGCCCGTGGCTTTCCAGTCCTTGAGGAAGCCTTCGATGCCCGCATTGGTCAGCGGGTGGTTGGCCAGCTTGCGGATCACGTCGGGCGGGATCGTCGCGACGTCGGCACCGGCCAAGGCAACCTGGGTCACGTGGTTGGGCGAGCGGATCGAAGCGGCCAGGATCTGGGTCTCGAACTGGTAGTTGTCGTAGATCTGGCGGATATTTTCGATCAGCTCGACGCCATCGAGATTGATGTCATCGAGGCGCCCGAGGAAGGGCGAGATATAGGTCGCGCCGGCCTTGGCAGCCAGCAGGGCCTGGTTGGCCGAGAAGCAGAGCGTGACGTTGGTTTTGACGCCACGTTCCTTGAAGGTCTTGGTGGCCTTGAGGCCATTGAGGGTCAGGGGGAGCTTGACCACGACATTGCTGGCCAGCTTGGACAGCACTTCGCCCTCGGCAATCATGCCCTCATATTCAAGGCTGGCGACTTCCGCCGAGACCGGACCCGGCACGGTGGCGCAGATTTCCTTGACCACGTCCTTGAAGTCGCGGCCGGACTTGGCGATCAGCGACGGATTGGTGGTGACACCATCGAGCAGGCCGGTATCGTACAGCTCCTTGATGTCCTTGATTTCTGCAGTATCGACGAAGAACTTCATGGTTCCCTCCTAGAGCTGTTCAGCAAAATGTGTAGCACGGCGGCGCCGGGCTGCAAGGCGATTGGACTGGCTTATTTGATCGCCGAGAGCATGGCTTCCGCCAAATCGCCGACCCGATCCTCCGGGATGCCGGCGACATTGATGCGACTGTCACCAATCATATAGACACCATTGGCGGCTTTTAAATGTTCGACCACGTCATTGGGCAGGCCCAATAGCGAAAACATGCCGCGATGGGCGGCGATGAAGTCGAAATCCTTGGAGTTCGAGCGCTGGCGAATGGCTTCGGCCAGCTTTTCGCGCAGCGCGATCATGCGGCCGCGCATCTGGTTGAGCTCGGCTTCCCACTCGGCGCGCAAATCCTTGTCTTCAAGGATGACGCGGATGATCTCGGCACCATGATCGGGGGGCTGGGAATAGGCGCCGCGGATGATGTTGAGGAGCTGGGAATTGGCAATGTCGGCCTGGGCCGCATCCCTGGCGATGAGGATGGCGGCGCCGATGCGTTCGCGATAGAGGCCGAAATTCTTGGAGCCCGAAAAGGCGATCAGCGCTTCGGGGACCGAAGCGATCACCTTGCGGGTGCCGTAGGCATCTTCGAGCAGACCGTCGCCAAAGCCGAGATAGGCCAGATCGATAAAGGGCAGCGCGCCGGTTTTGGCAAGGCTTGCCGCGACCTGATCCCATTGCGCATTGGTGAGGTTGGCGCCGGTCGGGTTGTGGCAGCAGCCATGCAGCAGCACGACATCGTCCTTGCCCAATTTATCAAGCGCGGCAAGCATTTCGGGGAATTTGAGGCCACGGGAATCGGCGTCGAAATAGGGGTATTTTTCGACCTTGAGACCGGAATTTTCGGCGATCGGGTTGTGGTTGGGCCAGGTCGGATCGGAGACCCAGACCGTGGCGCCGGGCTTGGCGCGGTTGATCAGCTGCATCAGGACCCAGAGCGAGCCGGTGCCGCCGGGGGCCTGGGCGATGCGGACGCGGGCGCGGTCGACGCTATCGGCCAGGGCTAGATCGAGCACGGCGGCGCCAAAGCCCTTATTGCCGGCAATGCCCAGATAAGTCTTGGTTTTTTCGGCTTCGAGAATGCGCTGTTCGGCCTTGCGGACGGCGGACATGACGGGCGTGACGCCCTTTTCATCCTTATAAACGCCGACGCCGAGGTCGATCTTGGTGGGGCGCGGGTCGGCCGCGTATTCGCCCATGAGCGCCAGGATCTTGTCGCCGGGGGCCTTGGAGAGAGTCTCGAACATTTTGAGGTGTCGTTCCGGTGGGAAGGCGCCGCCTTTATAGGCGGCGGGGCAGGATTTGCAACGCCAAGACGATCAGCGTTTGAGCCCGATTTTGTCGAGTTCGGCGATGAGCTGGGGGATGACCTGGAAGAGATCGCCGATCAGGGCGATATCGGCCAGCTTGACCAGGGGCGCCTCCGGATCGGTATTGATGGCGACGATCTTCTTGGCGCCCTGAATGCCGGCAAGGTGTTGTAAAGCCCCGGAAATTCCGATGGCGATGTAGAGATCGGGGGCGATGATCTTGCCGGTCTGGCCGACCTGCCAGTCATTGGGGGCATAGCCGGCATCGACCGCGGCGCGGGTGGCGCCGACGGCGGCGTTGAGTTTTTTGGCAAGGGATTCAATGAGTTGGAAGCCCTCGGCCGACCCCACCGCAATGCCGCCACCGACCACGATCTGGGCAGTGGCGAGGTCGGGGGTTTCCGACTGGGTGCGATGGGAGGCGATGAGTTTGGCGGCCGAAGAAACGCCAGAAGTATCAATGGCTTCAATAGGCGCGGCATTGCCGGTGGCGGCAGCGCGAAAGGCCGAGGCGCGCAGGGTGAGCAGGTGCTTGGGCTGGTTGGAAGCCACCGTTTGCAGGGCATTGCCGGCATAGATGGGGCGTTCGAAGCGATTGGGGCCGAGGATGGCGGTGACATCGGTCACCGGCATCAGATCGAGCTTGGCGGCGAGGCGCGGGAGCACATCCTTGCCAACCGAACCGGCACTTGCGACCACATAATGATAACGGACTGTTAACGTTGACAGTAGCATTTCGAGGCTATCGGCGACAAAAAGCCCCTCTGCGGTCAGGACCTTAGCGACACCGGCAAGCGTGGAAGCGGATTGAGCGGGTGCAGCGATGTTTTCGCCGGCCAGCAGGATATCGACCGTGCCCAATTCGGCGACCGCATGGACGATGCGGGCCGTGGCGGGCGACAGCACGCCCTGGTCGTGATCGGCAAGAACCAGAACGCTCATCACAGCGCCTCCATCTGCGAGATATCGGCGGCGATGAAGGCGGCCAGTTCAGCGACTGTGCCCACTGACTTTCCTGCCACACGCTCGGGCGGCGGGGATATCTTTTCAACGACAAGGCGCGGCGCCAGGTCGACGCCGAAATCGGCGGCGGGGCGGGTGGCCAGGGGCTTGGAGCGGGCCTTCATCACCTGCGGCAGCGCGGCATTGCGCGGGGTATTAAGGCGCAGGTCGGCGGTGACGATGGCGGGCAGCGGCAGGGAGAGGGTCTCGCGGCCGGTATCAACCTCGCGGGAGACTTCCAGGCCCTGGCCGGTGACCTTGATTTCGGATGCGAAGGTGGCCTGGGGGCGACCGGTCAAGGCGGCCAGCATCTGGCCGACATGGTTGCTGTCGTCATCCACTGCCTGCTTGCCGAGCAGGACCAGGCCGGGATTTTCCTCGGCGGTGATTTTGGCGAGGAGCTTGGCGATGGCCAGGGTTTCGAGCTGGGCATCGGTTTCGATCAGAATGCCGCGATGGGCGCCCATGGCCAATGCGGTGAGGATGACATCAGTGGCGGGCTTGGGGCCGATGGAGACCACGACCACTTCATCGGCTTGGCCGGCTTCGGCAAGCTGGACGGCAGCCTCCACGGCATGCTTGCAGAAGGGGTTCATCGACATGCGCACGCCATTGGTCTCGACGCCCGAACCATCGGGACGGACGCGAATGCGGACGTTGTGGTCAACCACACGCTTGACGGCAACAAGGATCTTCATCGGTTCGTCTTCGGCTCCCCTCGAAACTGGCGTTGTCATGGCAAAGTTGGGCGAGACGGACAAGGCCGGCAAGGGAAATTCTGACCAGCGGAGGGAGGATTTTTGGAAAAGGGTGCCGGGGGATCTCTGCCTGCGCCGGGAAGGGAAGGTTTGACGGGCGCTATCTGGTTCTGACCACCGTCGCTTCCCTCGGGCTTGACCCGAGGGCCACTCGCCGCTCGTGCCGGTTGATAGAGGCCCTCGGGGCAAGCCCGAGGGAGGCGATTGTGTGGTGGAGGATTGGCGGACTCGATCGCAGGCCGGCGCCACGGCAGGCGGCTAAGCTATGGTCTTGACCATTGTGGTCGCAGAACGAAATCCGAATATGGGCTTGAGTATCCCGAGCGATATCTGTGACTGCGCCGCAAATCCCCGCCGCTGATAAAGCGATTGCGCCCTGGGGTTTTCGTCGATGACGTCAAGGCGGACCTGTTTCAGGCCCGTGGCGCGGGCGTGTTTTTCGATCGCTTCCAACAAGGCGGAGCCCACGCCGAGGCTGCGAGCTTCGGGATGGACGAAAATTCCGTCCATCAACAGCGTTCCGGGTTCGCATTTCCGCTCCAGAACGCCAATCAACAGGCTGCGCGCCAAGCCGCCGACCCAGCCATAGACTTTCGCCATGGCGGCCAGATTGCCGCCGACAAAAGCGCCGGCGGGCGTCTTGAAGCCGGCTATGCCGAGAAAGGCGCCATCCCGGGAAACAGCCGAGATCGCATGGCTAGGGTCCAGGGCCTGTTCCAGAAAAGCCATGGCCTTTGGCTCGGGGCCAAGGGGATAGCGCAGCTTGCGGGAAAAGGCCTCCCAATAGCCGGCGGCGACAAGCTGACGATGCTCGGGCCGGAACCCAGGCTCGATACTGTAGCTTTCGCCGCCTTCCAAGGACGCAGCCATCGCGTTTCTCCCCGTCTATTCGATTTCATCGCGGGATATGGTTGGTGGGGCCATAGGCCTTCAAGGGGCGGCAGAGGCAAAGTTGACGCCGAATTGCGCCTTGTCTCGCGCCGCCGACCTTCGCGCAGGTTGACGCCAGCGGGCGGGGCGGCGACATTGGCTGGAGCTTTGCCGCATTTGGACTTGTTGATGCCCGTATTGAACCGAATTGCCGAATTTCATGACGAAATCGCCGCCTGGCGCCAGGATTTCCATCAAAACCCGGAAATCCTGTTCGATGTGGAACGGACTGCCGGGAAGGTTGCAGCGCTGCTGGAGCAATTCGGGGTGGACGAAATCGTGACCGGGCTGGGCCGGACCGGTGTGGTGGGGATCATCAACGGGCGGAGCAATGCCAGTGGCAAGACCATCGGGCTGCGCGCGGATATGGACGCGCTGCCGGTGACGGAAAAGACCGGCAAGGATTATGCCAGCGCGATCAAGGGCCGGATGCATGCCTGTGGCCATGACGGGCATACGGCCATGCTGCTGGGGGCGGCGAGATACCTGGCCGAGACTCGCAATTTCGACGGGCGGGTAGCGGTGATCTTCCAGCCGGCTGAAGAGGGTGGCGGCGGCGGCAAGGAAATGGTGCAGGACGGGCTGATGGAGCGCTTCGGCATTTCCGAAGTCTATGGCATGCATAATTGGCCGGGCATGCCGCTGGGGCATTTCGGCATCCGCGAGGGCGGCATCATGGCCGCGACCGACCGGTTCTATATCGATATTTCGGGCGTGGGCGGGCATGCGGCGCGGCCGCACCAGACGGTGGACCCCATTATCGTGGCGGCGCATCTGGTAACGGCGCTGCAGACCATTGTGTCGCGCAATGTCGACCCGCTCAAAAGCGCTGTTGTCTCGGTGACCATGGTGGAGGCCGGGGAAGCCGATAATGTGATTTCCCAGACCGCCAAGATTACCGGGACGGTGCGGACGCTCGATGGCGAGGTGCAGGATTTTATCGAGGCGCGGCTGGGCGAGATGGTGCCGCAATTTGCCGCGACCTTTGGCGCGACGGCGAGCATTCGCTATGCGCGGGGATATCCGGTGACGGTGAACGAGCCGGGGCGGACGGCCTTTGCTGCCGAGGTGGCGGCCGAGGTGGCAGGCGCCGACCGGGTGGATGCGGACGTGCCGCCATCGATGGGCGGAGAGGATTTTTCCTTCATGCTGGAGGAGCGGCCGGGGGCCTATATATTCCTGGGCAACGGGGACAGCTCGGAGCTGCATACCGATACGTATGATTTCAACGATGCGGCCATTCCGGTGGGCGCGACCTATTGGGTGCGGCTGGCGGAGAAGGCCATGCCGGTGGGGTAAAGGTGGCGCGACCGCGTCCCCTGCCTTCGCGGGAATGACACTGTAGCCAGGAATACTATCGTGGGTTGAGAGCCCATATGCCTTCCCCGGGGGCAAAGCCCGGATATCGGGGCTCCCGGCCCCCCCTCCCAACTTCCCTCATAGAGGGGGAGGTTCTGGGCCGGTGGGTGGACAATGTTTAGTGGCTAATGAAGGGCCTCACAGAGGCGCACACCTATAATGTCGACTGGTTCTTCTTTCCTTGCGCAGATTTACCCCACCCTGCTGACCCTCGCCGTTTCGGCTGCCGGAGGTGCCGTCGCGACGGCGCTCGGCATGCCCGCCGGGTGGTTGATGGGTGGGGCGCTGGCGGTGACGGCGGCGGCTATGGCCGGATTGCCGATGGCCATTCCCAACCGATTGCGGGACGTGGTGTTCGTGCTGGTGGGCATGATGATGGGGGCGAGCGTGGCGCCCGACAGTCTGAGCCTGATTGCCAGCTGGCCGGTGAGCCTTGCCGCGCTGGCGGTGGAGCTGGTGCTGATCATTTCGCTGACCGGCTGGATGCTGTCGGCCGTGTTCAAGCTCGATACGGGCACGGCCTATATGAGCTCGTTTCCCGGCCACTTGTCCTTTGTGATGGGCATTGCATCGGCCGGGGTGGGCGAGCCGCGGCAGATCGCCATTATCCAGGTGATCCGCATTTTGATGCTGACCATTGTCGTGCCGATCGGCGCGATGTTTTTGCCGATCGATCATTTCACGCCGCCGGTGGCGAGCGAATTTCTGAATGTCTGGCAATTGCTGGGGCTGGCGGCGGGCTGCATTGCCGTGGGACTGGTCTTTATCTGGCTCAAGGTGCCGGCAGGGCTGGTGCTGGGATCGATGGCGGCGGCGACTGCGGCCAAGCTGGGCGGGCTTTATACCGAGGCCATGCCGGGACCGCTGGTAATCGCGGCCTTTATCCTGGTGGGCGCGCAGATCGGCTCGCGCTTTGCCGGCATTACGCGGCAGGAATTCGTCAATGCGGCCAAGGGCGGCGTGGTGGCGACGGCAATGACCGTGGGCATTGTGACGGTGATGGCCTGGATCGTCAGCCTGATCGTCGACATGCCCTATGGGCAGATCTGGCTGGGCCTGTCGCCGGGGGCGCTGGAGGGCATGGGCGCGCTGGGGATTGCGCTGGGCTATGACACGGCGTTTATTGCCGCCCACCATGTGATCCGGCTGTTGATGCTGAGCTTTGCCATTCCGGCGGTGGTCATATTGATCCGGCGGCGGGAAAAGGCGGCGTGAGGCTGCCACAATCACCGGTCACAGCAGAGCGAGATGAGGAGATTTTCATGTCCAGGAAATTGATGACGGTTTTCGCGCTGGCAGTGCTGGCCGCCACGCCTGCGACTGCGGCGCCCTTCTGCACCGGGGGCGATTGGGGCTCGGGCGGTATCCGGATCAGCGGCGGTATCCGCATCGGCACGATAGATTCGGACGATCGTCACGAGATCAACCTGATGCGGCTGCGTCGGGCCGGGATCGATGCGACCCGGGCCGAGGAATGGAACGGCTGTATCCGCGCCTTTGTGCGCCAGCCGGGCGGCGGGGAAATCATGCAGTTCTTCGATCCGAACACGCTGGAACAGGTCTACTGAGCTTGGACCTTACCAGCCTGTCGCAAGCGTAATGCAGGTGAACGCGCTTTAACTGGCGATGGCCGGCCAGCGGGATCAGGATGATCACTCCACAACGGATGAAAGGATGTGGAAAATGATCAAGATCCTCATGACATTAGCGGCTGCGGGCCTCGTTCTGGGCGGCGCGGCCCTGCCCGCCCAGGCCAATACTCTGGCCGCCAATACGGTATCGCCGACCAGTTGCGATGCGACCTATTCGGTGCGGCACCACGAATTCGCCATCGAGCAGGGGCTCAAGCGCGAAGGCTATAATGTTTCGAGCGTCAATGACTGGAATGGCTGCGTGCAGGCCTTCGTCACCGGCGCCGACGGCCATTCGACCATGGCGTTTTTCGACCCGGTAACGCTGAAGCCCGTGGGGCCGACGGCGGCGAAGGGATAGTCGCCACATAGGCGGCTGGAAAGAGACCCTCGGGGTGAACCCGGGGGCCTTTTGTTTTTTGGGGTGATCCCGTACCCACCGTCGCTTCCCTCGGGCTTGACCCGAGGGTCGCTGTGGCAAATCGGCGACCCTGGTGCTTGTGGCGCGAGGCCCTCGGGTCAAGCCCGAGGGAAGCGACTGTGGGATGGGAATATTGGGGGCACGCCCGATATCCCCTGTCCTTAGTTCAGCTTCACCTTGCCGTCGGTCAGGGTGATGAAGGCGTAGCCGTTGGGGCCGAATTCCAGCTTGCCATCCTGCAGAGTGGCGTTGCGGGAGATGGGGTCCAGCGCGGCGCCTTCGGCGGTGAGCTTGAGTTCGTGGGGCTCGGGCGAGAGGTTGAAGACGCAGAGCATATCGGCGTCGGGACCGGTGCGGCGGAAGGCCAGGATGGGCTCCTGGGTCTTGAGGAAATCGATATCGCCGTGGCTCAGCACCGGGTGAGTGCGGCGCCAGGCGAGGATGGCGCGGTAGAAGGCCAGCATGGAGTTTTCGTCGGCGTCCTGGATGGCAACGTTGAGGAGCGATTGGGGTGGCTTAATGGGGAGCCAGGGGGTGCCGGTGGTGAAGCCATTGGGCGCTTCACCCTCGTCCCAGGGCATGGGCGTGCGGCAGCCGTCGCGGCCCTTGTCTTCGGGCCAGAAGCGAATGCCGCGCGGGTCGGTCAATTCCTCGAAGATGAGGTCGGTTTCGGGCAGGCCCAGTTCTTCCCCCTGATAGAGGCAAACCGAGCCCTTGAGGCTGAGCATGAGCGCGACGGCCTGGCGGCCGAGATCGGCGGCATCCAGGCTATGGGGCGCCCAGCGGGTGATGTGGCGGGGCACGTCGTGGTTGGAAAAGCTCCAGCAGGGCCAGCCATCCTTGCTTTCCCGATAGAAGCCTTCGACCCGGCTGCGGAAGTGTTTTGCGGTGAAATCGGGGCCGAGGAATTCGAAGGAATAGCACATGTGGAGCTTATCGCCGCCGGAGGTGTATTCGGCCATGAGCTCGACGGCGCGATGGCTGTCGCCGACTTCGCCCACCGAAGTTGTGCCGGGAAACTCGTCGAGCAGGGTGCGGACACGCTTGAGGAAGGCGACGTTTTCCGGCTGGCTTTTGGAATATTTGTGCTCCTGCATGTCATAGGGATTGACCGCATAGGGCAGATGCTCGTCGCGCTTGTTGGGCGGGTTGGAGCGCAGTTTCTTGTCGTGGAAATAGTAATTGACCGTGTCGAGGCGGAAGCCATCGACGCCGCGTTCGAGCCAGAAGCGCATGATATCGAGCACCGCGTCCTGCACTTCTCCGTTGTGGAAGTTGAGGTCGGGCTGGCTGGCGAGAAAATTGTGCAGGTAATATTGGCCGCGGGTCGGGTTCCATTCCCAGGCGCGGCCGCCGAACACGGCGGGCCAGTTATTGGGCGGGGAGCCATCGGGGAGCGGGTCGGCCCAGACATACCAATCGGCGCGGGCATTGTCGCGCGAGAGGCGGGATTCGCGGAACCAGGGATGCTGGTCGGAGGTGTGGCTGACCACCTGGTCCATGATGACCTTGAGGCCAAGGGTGTGGGCGCGCTCGATCAGGCTATCGAAATCCTCCATGGTGCCGAAGAGTGGATCGACATCGATGTAATTGGAGACATCGTAGCCCATATCCTCTTGCGGGCTCTGGGTAATGGGCGAAAGCCAGATGCAATCGACGCCGAGGCTGGCGATATGATCGAGCCGGCGCAGAATGCCGGGCAGATCGCCGACGCCATCGCCATTCGTGTCCTGGAACGAGCGCGGATAAACCTGGTAGATCACGCCGCCGCGCCACCAATCAGCCATGGTAAAGCTCCTCATTATTCATCGGGCAAGCTAGATTCCTGGGGCAAGCTAGCCGGTTGCGATGGCCGTGGGAATCGCCCTCAGGTGCAATTGGCCAATGCAAGGAAGGCACGACGATGACGGTGACCACCGCACTGCTGATCGACCATGAAGAGGCTTTGGGGCCGCTGGTGGCGCTGTATGAGACGCAATGGCCGGACTGGTACAATGCGCGCGGCGCTTCGGCGCGGGCCGATCTCAGCGAGCGGTTACAGCGGGAGCGGCTGCCGCTGGGCATTGTGGCCTTGATCGATGGAATGGCCGTGGGGACCTGCGCACTGACAGTGACATCGGGCGGGCTGGTGACGGAACGCTCGCCCTGGCTGGGCGGGCTGATGGTCGATCCGGCGTTCCGGCGGCAGGGTGTTGCCAGGCTATTGCTGGCGCGGGCCCGGCGGGAAGCGCGGCGGCTGGGACATAAAAGGCTTTATGCGCTGACGGCCGACGCCGTGCGCCTGTTCGCGCGGGCGGGATGGATCGAGACCGATGTGATCCTGATGAGCGGAGAACCACACCGGATTTTCGTGACAAGCACCTAGAGCGCATCGCGATTCTTGCCCCGAAACCGGTGACCGCTTTCGGGAGATATGCTCCAGGCTGTCGAAACCGGCAGGGCTCGTCCGTCGTCTGATCAGAGATCGAGGAGAGCTGACATGATGCATGTATTGCGGGCCGAGGACCGGCCGCCGAGCAAGAGCCGGACGATCCGGTTCGAGGGGGATGCCTATGGCACGGGCATTTCGTTTTTCTCGGTGGACAATGAACCGGGGCAAGGGCCGGGATTGCATGTGCACCCCTATCCCGAGACGTGGATCGTCAAATCGGGGCGAGCGCGCATCGTGGCGGGGGACATGGTGATCGAGGTGGGGCCGAACGATATCGCAGTGGTGCCGGGTGGGGTGCCGCATAAATTCACCAATATCGGACCGGGGCGGCTGGAGATCGTATGCATCCATGCCGCTGGGACGATGGTACAGGATGATTTGGAGTGAGGGACTTTTGCACCGGTGCGTGCGGAGAGGTGGATTGCCCGGACGAAGCGCTAAATTGCAGCAATCGCGACGTTTCCCTCGGGCTTGACCCGAGGGGCGACTGGATTGGGCATTGCGGTTCGTGGTTGCGGGGAGTGGCCCTCGGGTCAAGCCCGAGGGAGGCTATTGTGGTTGGGATGTTACGATCCTGGGACCTTGCATCCGGGCTCTTAACACCCGCTCCCAACCTCCCCCGCCGAGGGGGAGCGCCGATTGGGCTCTCGGGCGAAAGTGACTATGGGAGCTAAACCACCTGGCTAAGGAGAGGCTCGCCGGCGAAATGGGCGTCGAGATTGGCGACGAGCATGGCGCCCATGGCGTCGCGGGTTTGGCGGGTGGCGCTGGCGTGGTGGGGGGAGAGGACGACGTTGTCGAGGTCCATCAGTTCGGCGGGGACTTCGGGCTCGCCATCGAAGACGTCGAGCGCGGCGCCGGCAAGGCCCCCATTGACCAGCAGCTCGACCATGGCGGGCTGATCGACCAGGGTGCCGCGGGCGACATTGACGAGGCGCCCTTCGGGGCCGAGCGCTTCGAGCACGTCTCGCGAGACGATGCCCTGGGTGGATTTGCCGCCGGGGGCGACGATGACGAGCCAGTCGCTGTCGCGGGCCATATCGACCAGATTGTCGTAGTAGATATGGGGCACGGAAGGCTGGCGGCCGCGGCCGTAATAGACCACGCGCATCTTGAGGGCCTGGGCGCGGGCAGCGATTTCCTTACCGATGCGACCGAGGCCGAGAATGCCGACCGTCTTGCCGGTGAGTTCGGCGGAGAGGCCGAAATTGTTGCCGGGCCATTTGCCGGCGCGCACGAATTTGTCGGCGACGACGATGCGGCGGCCCAGCGCGATCATCAGGCCGATGGCCAGTTCGGCCACCGCGTCGTTGAGCACGTCGGGAGTGTTGGTGACGCGGATATTGGCCGCTTTGGCGGCTTTGGTGTCGATATTGTCGTAGCCGACGCCGAAATTGGCGATGATTTCGAGATTGGGGAGCTGGGTGAGCAGGCCGGCATCGACATTGCCGCCGGCGACGGCGCGGATGCGGCTGCCATTGGCCTTGAGCCAGGCGGCGGGATCGGGCTGCTCGTAGAGCTTGTGGACCGTGTAGCGCTGGGCAAGCGCGGCTTCGCAGGTGTCGAGGAGCTTGCCGGGTTGCAGGATTTCGATGGTCATGATTGCTCCTCCAGATGATGTTGGGCGACACCATAATGGGCGGAACGGGCAGGACAAGCCCTGGTCGGGCTGATCCGTCAGGTGTTTGGCTACCTGGTCATTCCGGTGCAGGCCGGAATCCATGCTGTGGGGCATTGATGGCGTGGTTGGCCTTCAGCATGGATCCCGGCCTGCGCCGGGATGACATCGTGGGTAGTGGTGCAGTCGTGCGAGGGCACAACGACCCCCTCCCCAGCCCTCCCCTCAAGGGGGAGGGAGGGCAAGAGCACTGAGGCTTGCGATTGTCGATCTGACCGGCTGGACGGCTGCGTACAAATGTGTAGCAATGTGAAGGCGATGGGCTAAGCCGTAACAGCATGCGGAGCATAATGGCCGAAACTGCGCCGTTCGATGAAATGTACAATGCGGATGGTTCTGTCCGCGAACCTTATCGGGCCCTGAACGCCTGGCTGGAAGAGCAGCCCGACAAAGCCCTGACATTGATGCAATCGGATGCGGAGGCGATTTTCCGCAAGCTGGGCATTACCTTCGCCGTCTACGGCTCGGAGGAAGGGACCGAAAAGGTCATCCCGTTCGATGTGATCCCGCGCATTATAGCGGCGCAGGAATGGCGCAAGCTCTCCAAGGGGATCGAGCAGCGCGTCAAGGCGCTCAATGCCTTTCTCTACGACATCTATCACCGCCAGGAGATTTTGAAGGCCGGGCGGATACCGGAAAAGCTGATCCTGCAGAATGCCGCCTTTGCCCCCGAAATGATGGGGCTGGAGCCGGCCAAGGGTGTCTATGCCCATATTATCGGGGTCGATATCGTGCGGGTGGGGCCGGACGAATTCTATGTGCTGGAAGACAATCTGCGCACGCCTTCGGGGGTCAGCTATATGCTGGAAGACCGCGAGGCGATGATGCAGCTGGCGCCCGACTTGTTCCATCGCTGCAAGGTGGCGCCGGTGGAAACCTATCCGGAAAACCTGCGGCGGACGCTGGAAAGCGTGGCGCCGGGCGGGGCCGGGCAATCGCCCAATATCGCGGTGCTGACGCCGGGCATCTATAATTCGGCCTATTTCGAACATTCGTTCCTGGCCGACCAGATGGGCGCCCAGCTCTGCGAGGGGCCGGACCTGTTTGTCGATGGCGGCAAGGTTTATATGCGCACGACGACCGGGCCGGAACGGGTGGATGTGATCTATCGCCGGATCGACGACGATTATCTGGACCCCCTCACCTTCCGGCCCGATTCCATGCTGGGCGTGCCGGGCCTGTTCAACGCCTATCGGGCGGGCAATGTCACGCTGGTCAATGCGCCGGGAACCGGGATTGCCGATGACAAGGCGGTTTATACCTATGTGCCTGAGATCATTGAATTCTATCTCGGGGAAAAGGCGCTGCTGAATAATGTGCCGACCTATAATTGCACCGATGAGGAACAGCGCAATTGGGTGCTGGCCAATATCGCTGATCTCGTGGTCAAGGAAGTGCATGGCTCGGGCGGCTATGGGATGATGGTGGGGCCGACCTCAAGCAAGGCCATGCATGCCGAATTCAGGAAGAAAATCGAGGCGCGGCCGGACAATTACATCGTGCAACCAACCTTGGCGCTCAGCACCTGCCCCACTTACGTCAATGCCGGGGTGGCGCCGCGGCATGTCGATTTGCGGCCCTATGTGCTGGTGGGCGACCGGGTGCGGATTACGCCGGGCGGGTTGACGCGGGTGGCGCTGAAAAAGGGCTCATTGGTGGTCAATTCGAGCCAGGGCGGGGGGACCAAGGATACGTGGGTGCTGGAAGATTGATGATGGTTCCGGCATCCCAACGCGACAAGTTCCGTGCTTCTTCGCCTCCCTCCCCCTTCGAGGGTGGGGGTCCTTCAGTGGCCTACAAAACCACCCCCTCCCCAGCTTTGCTACGGCCCTTCGGGCCTAGCGGCGCTACCCTCCCCGCAAGGGGGAGGGTGGGCAAGAACCGATGGCTCGTACCTTGCGGGGTGCAGTCATGATGCTCGGACGGACGGCACAAAACCTGTTCTGGCTCTCGCGCTATGTGGAGCGGGCCGAGAATATGGCGCGGTTGCTGGAGGTGGGCTATCGCATGAGCCTCACCAGTCGGCGCGAGGGGGGATCGAGCGAGCATCTGATGTCGATGATGCAGGCGGCGGAGGTCGATGAGGCTTTTGCGGCAAAGCACAAGACGGCCGATGTCGATACGGTCGCCCATTTCATGATGTTTGACCCGGATAATTCGAGTTCGGTCTATTCGTGCCTGCAGGCGGCGCGGACCAATGCGCGCTCGGTCCGCACGGCGATCACCACCGATATGTGGGAGAGCATGAACGGGGCGTGGCTCGAATATGCCCAGATCAAACCGCGCGATGTGCGGGGAGCAAAGCTGCTGGGCCTGTTGCAATGGGTCAAGCAGCGCAGCCATGAATTTCGCGGGGCATTGTTGGGCACGATTTTGCGAGACGATGGCTTTGCGTTTTTGCAGGCCGGCAATTTCGTCGAGCGGGCGGACAATACCGCCCGCATCCTGGACATGAAATATTATGTGCTGCTGCCGCGGGCGACGCTGGTGGGCGGCGATCTCGATATCCAGCAATGGACGCTGATCCTGCGGGCGGCGTCAGCGCATCGCAGCTATCGCCATGTCTATCATGACCGCTACAAGGCGCAGAACATCACCGATTTCCTGATCCTGCGGCCGGAAATGCCACGGTCGCTGAACTTTTGTGCGCGCTTCGTGCAGCAGAATCTTGATCTGCTGGCGGATTTCTATGGGCGCAAGCAGGAATGCCAGGAGGCGGCGAGCCAATTGCTGGCCATGGTAGAGGATACCAGCATGGACAAGATTTTCAGCCATGGGCTGCATGAATTCCTCACCGAATTCATCGCCCGGAACAATCGGGTGACCGACACGCTGTCGGACAGCTATAATTTCTACTGAGGTCGCATGCGCATTGCCATTCGCCATCGATTGAGCGTCACGCCGCCGGCCGGCACGGCCAATGCCGTGCTGCAATTGCTGCTGACGCCGCAGGGCGGGCCAACACAGAATGTGGAGAGCTGGAGCGTGGAAATGGCGGGGATCGGCAATGCCGGCCGCTTTATCGACGCCTATGGCAATGTGGCCCATCTGGTGAACCAGAGCCGGCCCGAGGGCGAACTGGTGGTGACGGTCAAGGGCGTGATCGAGACCACTGACCGGCATGGCGTGCTGGGGCGGGTTGGGGGCGAGCCGGTGCCGGCGCTCTATCGGCGGGTGACGCCGCTGACCAAGGCGCCGGTGACGCTCTATGGCAAATTCCGCAATGCCAAGGAGAGCCGGCTCGATGTATTGCATGCGCTGATGGCGCGGGTGGGCGAAACGCTGGGCACGAGCGAAACGCCGGCACAGATGCAGGCCGATGGCGGGCAGAGCCAGAGCCAGGGCGAGGCGGGCAAGGCGCTGCCGCCGGCCAGCGATTACGCGCATAGCTTTGTCGGGGCGGCGCGGGCGCTCGATATTCCGGCGCGCTATGTGACGGGCTATCTGATGGGCGCGGAGGATGGTGTATCGGCGTTCCACACCTGGGCCGAAGCCTTTGACGAAGGATTGGGCTGGATCGGGTTCGATGCGAGGCTACAAATGTGCCCCACCGACCGGCATGTGCGGCTGGCGGCAGGGCTCGACGGGCTCTCGACGCAGCCGCTGCGCGTGGTGCCGGCAGGGGATGGGGCTCGGGACATCGAGGTGAGCGTGGCCGCGGCGTAAGTCCCAACGCCGCCACCCGGCCCTTCCCTCAAGGGGAGGGAGGACGAGAGCTGTGAAATATCGCCCGTCGGCAGCTCGGCTAATAATAGCGCTCGAGATGGCGCGACGCAGCGGCCGCGATCTGGGTGTCGGAGTTTTGGACCAGGGTCTCGAGGCGGGATTGCATGCCGGGGACAGGACCGTGCATTTCGGTCGCCGTCATCAATGCCAGATCGACGAAGCCGCCAGCCAGCATGCGGTCGACCATGGCGGGCGAGAGGCTGCAGAGTTCGTGCAGGTAGAACTCGATGTCGTTGCTGGGCATGTCATCGAATGGCGGCGGCGGGCCCCGGCGGCGCTCCAGTAAATCCATCATCCAGGGGGTCACGGTGCTGGCCCATTCGGCATCGGCCCAATCGCCGCCGGCATGGGATGAGGACCAGAAGGGTCCGGCAATGCCGGGCCGCGCCAGTTCCTTTGCGCCGATGAGGGCAAAGAGGTCGGAACGACTGGGGGCGGTATCGTCCTCGGACCAATTGCCGAGCATGATGGCGGCACACCCGCGTACCCAATTGGAGGGATGATCGAGCAGGGCGATCCAGGCAGCGGCTTGTTCGGGCCAATCCGGTGTTGGTGGCGTGAGCAATATCCGTAAGCCGGCGACAAGATCGGGGTCGAGGCCGGAGGGCGGCTGGCGTTCGAGCCTATCGAGCCAGGCCAGCACATGCGACAGCTGCTGCTGCGATGGGTTGCGATAGCGCAGATGCCGGATGAAGGAGGGCAGCACGTCGGGATGGCTTTGATTGGCCGTCTCGATCGTATCGAGCAGCCATTCCAGCCGCTCAATGTAATGGCCCGGCGGCGGAAGGTCCGGCCGGTCTTCCCAATAGCGTTCCCAAAGTACAGCGGTGGCCAGCCGCTCGGCAGCATCGTCCCTTATCCAGGGTTCGGCATGGCCGAGCCAGTCGGCTACGGCTGAACAGAAGGCGATCCGCTCGGCTGGCGACAGTTCATGAAGCGGAGTTTGGCGCAGCTCGAGATAGGCCTGGGGGCTTTCCGGCACTGGAATTGTCTCCTGCTTTCCTGCGTCTTGAAATGGAGGTTCCCGCTTTCGTTCTGCCGGGAAATGGCTAACCGCCAGCCTGCCCCGCATGTAGCCTCTCGATCAAGGCCTCGGCAATCTGTGCTGCAGGTGCGTTGGCGATGGCCAGCAGATCGCCCTCATCCTTGTAGATGTGGAAACGGGCCTGGAATTTCTGCTCCTCGGTTTCCCGGACCAGGCCAAAGCCCCGCGTCAGCTGGCGGGCGACGACCAGCGCGGTGGCCTCGGCCAGATCGAGCGAGGGCAAGAGCGCAATTGTATAGCCGGTGGACAGCAGGGCGCGGGCGGCCTCGTAGTCCTCGGAACTTCGAGCAGCGGCAAGGAAGCCGGATGCGGTGACGAAGATGCCCGGAGCATCCATCGCTGCAACAAGCCGGGCCGCCAGGGCCAGGTTTTCGGCGCGATAGGCCGCATAGCCATGGCGGTCGATGAAAGCGCCGATAACTTCGATCTCGCGGCAGAAAACATGATCGAGATCGATAAGGGGACGGTTCATTTGGGCGGCAAGTTCCCGGCCCAATGTCGATTTGCCAACGCCACCGGGACCGACGAGGAATATGGTCTGCTCCTCCGACCAGGGGCGGCGCATGTCGAACTGCATGAACCTTACGGCCCCAGAATATAGAGCCAGCCGGAAATAGTGATGGCCGAGGCTATGGTGGTGATCAGCACGGTGTTGGTCGCCACGCTGACGGAGCGGTTGTAATAGGTGGCGAAGATATAGGCGTTGACGCCGACCGGCATGGCGGCCAGCAGGATGCCGTAGCGGGCGATGGCCATGTCGACATGGAACACCCAGATCATCAGCACATAGGCGATGGCGGGGTGCAGGATCAGCTTGATGGAGGAAGCGACCAAAGCGTGCTTCCAGCTGTCGCTGAGCTTGTATTCATTGAGGGCGCCGCCGACGCCGAAAAGGGCAGCGGGAACCACGGCCTGGCTCATCATGACGAAGAAGGCTTCGGCCGGTTCGATCAGGGTAACGCCGGCGAAGGAGGCGATCATGCCCGCCGCAATGCCCCAGATCAGCGGATTGGAGCCGACGCGTTTGGCGGCAACGATGAGGGTCTTGCCCAGCGACTGGCCGTCGCGACGGACCAGTTCCATGGTGACCATGCCGATGGTGAGCAGGATCGCGCCATGGAGGCCAATGATGGAGAGCGTCACCGGGAGCGCTTCGGGGCCATAGGCGCGCTGGATGATGGGCAGGCCCACCAGCACGGTATTGGTGAAGGTGCCGGAAAAGGCGGCGGAGACGCCCTCGCCGGGGCGATTGCGGAAGAATTTGATGGCGATGAAAATGCCCAGCGCAAAGCAGACCAGCGCGCCGGCATAGAAGGGCACGATGATCGACAGATTGAAGGCCGAGCGGAAATCACTGGTGAGCAGGGAATGGAACAGCAGGCACGGCGTCGCGAAATTGTTCACGAAGGCGATTAGGCTCTTGATACCCTCGGCTGGAAACAGGCGCAGGCGCACGGCGCCATAGCCGAGCGCCATCAAGGCGAAAACCGGCGCAATAACAGTGATGATGGCAAGCATGGCCGGGACCCGGGGCCGAAGGACCCCTCTGCCCTAACCCGTCCGGGTCGAAGGGTCAATCTGCACTTGTATGGAAGATGAATTTCGGGCGACAGGCGAAACTGTGGCCTTCCAAAACGAAATTTGCTCGCGTAGAAGCGAAAGCATATCGAAAGAGGTAGAAATGATGGCCGGGCAAGTCGATGTCTTTGTGATTGGCGGAGGCATCAATGGCGCGAGCGTGGCGCGCGACGCGGTGGGGCGCGGCTATTCGGTGATGCTGGCGGAGATGCACGACCTGGCATCGGGCACGTCATCGGCAGCGACCAAGCTGGTGCATGGCGGGCTGCGCTATCTCGAACATTACGAATTCCGGCTGGTGCATGAAGCACTGGCGGAACGCGAAGTGCTGTGGGCCAATGCGCCGCACATTATCAAGCCGCTGCGGTTCGTGCTGCCGCATCACAAGGGGCTGCGGCCGGCTATGGTGCTGCGGGCTGGCCTCGCCATGTATGATTATATGGGCGGGCGGCGGCTATTGCCGCCGACCAAGACGCTGGACCTGACGCGGAACGAGACCGGCAAGCCGCTCAAGCCCGGCTATCGGCTGGGGTTCGAATATTCGGACTGCTGGGTGGACGATGCACGGTTCGTGGTGCTGAACGCGCGCGACGCGGCCGATCGTGGCGCCACTATCCATGTACGGACCAAGGTGACGAGCGCGAGGCGGGAAGATGGGGGCTGGACCATCGAGCTGGATGGCGAGGGCGGGCACCAAAGCGTGCGGGCCAAGCTGATCGTCAATGCGGCGGGGCCCTGGGTGGACCATGTGATCAATGGCACGATGGGCAAGAATGGCGCGCATAATGTGCGGCTGGTCAAAGGCAGCCATATCGTGGTCAACAAGCTTTATGACCATGACCGCTGCTATATTTTCCAGAATGCGGATGGGCGGATCATCTTCGCCATTCCCTATGAGAATGACTTCACACTGATCGGCACGACCGACGAGGATTATAAGGGCGACCCCAAGGATGTGGCGATCTCGGACAAGGAGACCGATTATCTCTGCGCGGCGGCGAGCGAATATTTCGCCAAGCCGGTGAGCCGGAGTGACATTGTGTGGACCTATTCGGGGGTGCGGCCGCTGTTTGACGATGGGGCGAGCGCGGCGCAGGAGGCCACGCGCGATTATGTGCTCAAGGTTGATGGCGACGCGCAGATGGGCGCGGCGGTCAATGTGTTTGGTGGGAAACTGACCACCTCACGGCGGCTGGCGGAATCGGTGCTCGAGAAAATCGAGGGCGTGCTGGGCAAGAAGGGGCCGGCCTGGACCAAGGTGAGCAAATTGCCGGGCGGGGATTTCGAGCCACTGGCGTTCGACGCCGAAGTGCGGCGGCTGCACAAGGATTATGCCGATATGCCCGATGGGCTGGTGCGGCGGCTGATGCGGCTTTATGGCAGCAAAGCGCGGATTATCCTGGGCGACGCCAAAGACGTCGGTGGGCTGGGGCGGCATTTTGGGGCGGACTTGTATCAGGCCGAGGTGGATTACCTGATGGCGCAGGAATGGGCGCGGGTGGGCCAGGATGTGCTGTGGCGGCGGACCAAGCTGGGGCTGCGGGTCAGTGCGGATGAGGCGGTGGAATTGGATGGGTATATGGCGGCGCGGGGGTGAGTGAATTTTGAGGGCGTCGGCTGCTTCGCTTCCCTCCCCCACTAAACCACCCCCTCCCCGGCCCTCCCCTCAAGGGGGAGGGAGGGCAAGAGCCGATGTTTTCTGCCGTGGTAGAAACCGGCTAGGAAACAGAGGTTCCCGCTTTCGCGGGAATGACATTGTTGGGGAGTGGGCATCCAGGCATGGGATGGCTCCAAACCCCTCACCCTGACTATTCTGCTGAACGCAGAACAGTCTGTCCCTCCCCCACAAGGGGCGAGGGGAGAAAGAACGACAAGCTCGGCTGGAGGAACAATGAGCGGATATATTCTGGCGATCGATCAGGGGACGACGTCGAGCCGGGCGATTGTGTTTGGCAAGGACCGGACCATTGCCGGAGTGGGGCAGAAGGAATTTACCCAGATTTTTCCGCGGGATGGCTGGGTGGAGCATGACCCCGAGGAAATCTGGGAGAGCGTGGTCTGGGCGGTCAAGGAGGCGCTGAAGGCTGCCAAGATTGGCGCTGGGGATCTGTCGGCGATTGGCATTACCAATCAGCGCGAGACGACGCTGATCTGGGATCGCAAGAGCGGCAAGCCCATTCACAATGCCATTGTGTGGCAGGACCGGCGGACGGCGGCCTATTGCGCCAAGCTCAAGGCGGCGGGCCATGAAAAGGCGATCACCAAGAAGACCGGCCTGCTGCTCGACCCCTATTTTTCCGGCACGAAAGTGCGCTGGCTGCTGGACAATGTGAAGGGCGCCCGCAAGCGTGCGGAAAAGGGCGAACTGGCCTTTGGCACGGTTGATAGCTTCCTGATCTGGCGGCTGACGGGCGGCAAGCGGCACGTGACCGACGCGACCAATGCGGGGCGCACATTGCTGTTCGATATCGGGCGGAACCGCTGGGACAAGGGGTTGCTGGAGCTGTTCGACATTCCGGCGGCGCTGCTGCCGGAGGTAGAGGATTGCGCGGCCGATTTCGGGGTGACCGAGGCCGAATTGTTTGGCGCGGCGATCCCTATTCTGGGGGTGGCGGGCGACCAGCATGCGGCGACGATCGGGCAGGCCTGCTTTGAGCCGGGCATGCTGAAATCGACCTATGGCACGGGGTGTTTTGCGCTGCTCAATACGGGCAAGGACATGGTGGCGAGCCAGAACAGGCTGCTCACGACCATCGCCTATCGGCTGGATGGGCAGACGACCTATGCGCTGGAAGGCTCGATCTTTATCGCCGGGGCGGCGGTGCAGTGGATTCGTGATGGGCTGAAGCTGGTCAAGCATGCCAGCGAGACCGGACCGCTGGCCGAGAGCGCCGACCCGAGCCAGCATGTCTACATGGTGCCCGCCTTTGTGGGCCTGGGGGCGCCCTGGTGGGATGCCGAGGCGCGGGGGGCGATCTATGGGCTGACACGCAATTCGGGGCCGGCGGAAATCGCCCGGGCGGCGCTGGAGGCAGTTTGCTACCAGACGCTCGACCTGTTGGCAGCCATGCGCAAGGACTGGAAGGGCGGGCAGGACACGGTGTTGCGCGTGGATGGCGGCATGGTGGCGTCGGACTGGACCATGCAGTTTCTGGCCGATGTGCTGGACGCGCCGGTGGATCGGCCGACAATCCTTGAGACCACCGCGCTGGGGGCGGCGTGGCTGGCCGGATCGCGCGCCGGGGTATGGCCGGGGATGAAGGAATTTGCCGCCGGCTGGGCGCGGGATAAGCGGTTCGAGCCGAAAATGGCGGCGGGGGAGCGCAAGAGTAAGGTCAAGGGGTGGAATGCGGCGGTGCGGCGGACGTTGACGGCGTAGGGGCGCACCTGGTCTTGTGCGAGTGACTCCACTCCTGGGGTGGGTATCCAGCTATTTTCAACGCACAGGCGGTTCCTTCGGGCTTAACCCGAGAGCCTATTGTCAACCCGGCGCAAGCGGCGAGCGGCCCTCGGATCAAGTCCGAGGGAGGCGATTGTGATGGGGCGGCATGATGCCACCTCGTGGTTCGACGAGGCCGTTCCCCTGCCCTATTGATACACCCGCCAGGCGTCGAAACTGCCGCCGGCGATCATGGCCCAGTAGAGACGGCCGGCTTGGGTACGGGTGACGGCGAGGCCGAATTCGGTGAATTTGGGGCTGAGCAAGGTGCCGCGATGACCGGCCGAATTCATCCAGCCTTGCAGAGCTGCTTCGAGCGAGGTGTGGCCGCGGGCGAGGTTTTCGCCGACAGCGCCGATATAGCCGGCGGCGGTAACGCGTTCGCGCAGGGTGACGCCGAGATCGTGGCTGAGCGTATCGCGCTGGGCCATCAGACGGGCCTGGGAGCGCGCGGCGTTTTCGAGGGACTGGCTATAGCTCCAGGGCGCGGCGCCATTGGCTTTGCGCACGGCATTGACCGCCGACATGATCTGATCGGGCGTGAGCGTTTCGGGCGTGGGCGCGGCAGCGGCGGGCGCCAAAGCCGGCATGGTGGAAGCGCAGGCCGAGAGCGCCATGGCGGCACCCAGCATGAGGAAGCCGCGGCGCGTGGTGGTGGTAGGGATCATCGATGGGTCCATGGACTAGGAGGCCTGGTCGTAGGCGCTGAGCAGATTGGGCAGACAGGCCAGCTGGCCGGTTATGGCGTTGCCATCGGCCAGGTCCCAACAGGCTGAAAGGGCGGCATGGGCGGCCGCCCAGCCCAGAATACGCTTGCGGGGATAGGCCAGGCGCTGCGCCAGGATATCGGCGCGGGCGGCGATGCGGCGCGGATCGGCGGCGATGGCATCGGCGCGCTCGGGATTGATGAAGACATTGGCGACTTCATAGACCGGATCCCCCAACAGCCCCTTCGGATCGATGGCCAGCCAGCCGCGATCGGAGGAGATGATATTGTCGTGGTGCAGATCGCCATGGAGGGGAATCTGGGCGGTGGGCCGGTCGAAAAGGCGGAGCGCTATGCCGCTGGCGCGAGCATAGAGATCGCGCGAGGTGTGGGGCCAGGCACGCACATCGGTATCGAACAGGGTCTGGAAGCGATCGCGCAGCGGCTGGAGGCCTTCGGGCGCGCCTTCGCGCGGACGGTGGAGATTGGCGACGACGGTGGCGACGGCAATGGTGCCCTCATCGTCATGGCCGGCGCGGACGGCATCGCCCAGGGTGCTGCCATCGAGCCATTCCATGAAGATGGTATTGCCATGAATGTCGAAGACCGTGGCGGCACCCTCCCCGCCATACCAGTTCATCAATTGGGCGCCCCTGCCCTCTTCCTCGGCGGCCAAGGGCTTCAGAATTTTGAGGGCGGCGAAGTTGCGGCCATTCTGCTCGACGCGGAAAACCCAGCTGGTTGCGGTTTCGGCGACGGGCGTCGACTTGGTCAGGGACCAGCGGATCATGGCGCGGCTGAGCGCGGTTTCGGCGGGAGACTGATTCATGTCAGCCATTAAATCAGAAGGCTTGCTTGCTTTCGACATTAACTGCGCTTGGCGAAAAAACTTGATCGAAATGCGGCACGGTAGCTTTTTGGTAAGCAAGATGCTTGGCGGAATGGCAACCTTAACGGCAGCAAACCCCAATCCGGCAAGTTTTGATAAAGTTGGCTGGAGCTAGACTGATCCCGACGCAGAAGACAGCGCCCACCACAGAGGGAACTGGATCATGACGTATCAAAGCGAAGACCCGAGCAGACTTTCCGACATCGTAGCGGCCGACGAGGCCGCGCCTGGCCTGGGACGGCAGGTGTTCAACGGGGTGACCGGGACACTGGTGCTGCTGGTGACGGGGATTTTGGTATTGCTGGTGGTGTTGTGGAAGTCGCCGTGAGGGTTCGCCCCTCCCCGCTCTTCGACCGCCGCCGCCCTCGGGCCTGACCCGAGGGCCATTTTCCAACCCGGCACAAGGTGCGAGCGGCCCTCGGGTCAAGCCCGAGGGAAGCGATTGTGGGTGGAGCAGATTAAGGCCTAGCTGATCCTGTAGGCGTCCTTGGCCGCTTGATAGCTCAGATGTTTAGCCAGTTCCTCGGCCGTGCTCCTGCTGAGGCGGTTTTCGGCGACCCAGGTGGCCAGGAACCCGCAGACTTCGCGGCGCCAGACGTCGTGGCGGGCGGGGATGGAGAGCAGGGCGCGGGTGTCGTCGTTGAAGCCGGCGAGATTATAGAAGCCGGCGGTCTCAACCACTTGATCCAGATAGCGGCGGATGCCCTGGGGGCTATCGTGGAACCACCATGGTGGGCCGATCATCAGGCTGGGCCAATAGCCGGCCATGGGCGCCAGTTCGCGGGCATAGGTGGTTTCGTCGAGCACGAACATGATCAGCCGCAGGTTTGGCTCGTTGCCGCAGCGGGCGAGCAGAGCGCGCATGCCGTTGACATAATCGGTGGTGCCGGGAATGTCGGCGCCGAGATCGGCGCCGCGGGTGGCGAACAATAGCGGATCGGTATTGCGGCGCGAGCCGGCGTGGAGCTGCATGACCATGCCGTCTTCGACCGAGAGCAAGGCCATTTCGGTCATCATCTGGGCGCGGAACAGTTCGGCGTCGGCGGCGTCATGCTTGCCCGCGAGAATCTTGTCGAGCAGAGCCTGCTTTTCGATGAGGGGTAGATCGGCGGTGTTGGCCGAGGGCACGCCATGGTCGGTGGCGACGGCGCCGAAGCGGCGGAAATATTCGCGGCGGGCGCGGTGGGCATTGATCAGCCCGGCCCAATTGGTGACGTCCTCGCCGGTCAGTTCGGCAAATTTCTTGAGGTTGTCGACAATGGCGGGGCGGCTGGGATCGGTCACGTCATCGGGGCGATAGGTGGTGCGGACGCGGCCCAGAATGCCGGTCTCGGCCATCTTCTGGTGATGAACCAGAGGATCGAGGGCGAATTCAGTGGTGGTGATGACTTCGACCTTGGCGCGATCGAGCAAAGCCAGTGGCAGCAGGTCGGGGGTGGCGAGGGCGGCGTCGATCGTGTCGTAGATGGCGTCGGCTGTGGCCGATGACAGCTCGTCGGTGATGCCGAAACCCCATTGCAGGGAATGGTCGATCCAGGTCTTGGACGGGGTGCCGGCGAAGAGGTGATAATTGGCGGCGAAAAGGCGCCAGGCGGTGCGGCCATCGGCAACGGGCTTGCCATCCTTGCGGGGAACGCCCAGCGCATCATAGGTCAGCCCGCGGCTGCGCAGCATGCGCAGCACATAATGATCGGGCGTGAGGAAGAGCGCGGCCGGATCGGAGAAGCGCCCATTATTGGCGAACCAGGATGGATCGGTGTGGCCATGCGGGCAGATCAGCGGCAGATCAGCCACGGCAGGATAGAGCTCGCGCGCGATGGA
Organism: Devosia yakushimensis; assembly: GCF_030159855.1. NCBI lineage: Bacteria > Pseudomonadati > Pseudomonadota > Alphaproteobacteria > Hyphomicrobiales > Devosiaceae > Devosia > Devosia yakushimensis. Next base: position 2,939,538 of record NZ_BSNG01000001.1, read on the forward strand.
TTGCGCGGGCTGGGACGCGGGAAACAAGCGATCGGGGTGGAGATGGGCTGGATGGGTCATGGCCCATGTTCTGCCACGGCGCGCGGGCCGGATCAAGCATCTACCATACAAGATCAGGATAGATCGGATTTTATGTAAATTAACCGCTTTGGCAGGGAGCGGTTCGCATGGAGGGGGTGGCGGGGTTAGCTTTTTGTCGTGGGTGAGAAGAGCTTAATGCGGCGACCCTCCGACAATAGCTGGCGCAGTGGCCGGCACTATAGGGGCGGCAAATGACACATCTGGATACATCCGATATCAAGGCGACACGGCTGGCGGCCCATCGCTCGGCGCAGATGCAGCGGGCACAGACCATGCTGATGGCGGCAGGGCTGGCGGCGCTGGGCATTGTGGCGGTGGCGGCTTCGATGATGGCGGTGTTTTAGCACTTGGCGTCGTGCGGAGGAGAGAACCCCTCACCCTGACTTTCTGCTGAACGCAGAAAGTCTGTCTTAGCCATTCAAGCATAGCTCTCATGGCCTTCTCATTTCAAATCGCTCCACCGGAGCGATTTGCCCTGCGGGACAACTCGAAGTCCCGCAAGGGGCGAGGGTTGAGCCCTGTGGCTCGCGAGCATAGGGTGCCGGCGGGGAGACCATCGGCGCTGATGCGAATATTGCTTGTCGAAGACAATGAGGATTTGGGCGAGGCCATCGAAAAGCGCCTGCGCACGGCTGGACACTCCGTGGAATGGGTGCGGGACGGCAATGATGTGGTGCCGGCCGCCGAGGGGGATGCGTTCGATGCGGTGGCGCTCGATCTGATGCTGCCCAATCGCGACGGGATCGGGCTGATCGCCGAATTGCGCAAGCGTAAGTTCAATGCACCCATTCTGGTGATTACGGCGCGCTCGGAAATCGATGACAAGGTGAGCCTGCTCGATCTGGGGGCGGATGATTATCTGGTCAAGCCCTTCGACCTGCGCGAGCTGGAAGCGCGGCTGCGGGCGCTGATGCGGCGGACGGGCGGGCAGACATCGAGCACGCTGGGTGTGGGCAATCTCGAACTGGATATGGCCGGGCTCAATGCGGCGATTGGCGGCAAATCGCTGGAGCTGGGGAGGCGCGAATTCCGGCTGCTGGAAATTCTGGTGACCAATGCGGGCAAGGTGGTGCCCAAGGAACGGCTGATGAACCAGCTGTTCAATTTCGATGAAGCTGTGTCGGTCAATGCGCTGGAGCTGCATATTTCGCGGCTGCGCAAGAAGCTGGAAGCGGCGAGTATTGAAATCGGGACAGTGCGCGGCGTGGGGTATGTGCTGCGGGCGCCGCATGGGTAGGATGCAGCATCCTACCTATGCCGAGGAACGCGCTTCGAAATCGCGGCTCTCGCCACCCGTCCCTGCCCTCCCCATCAAGGGGAGGGTGGACCCAGTGGCTGGGACTGGATGGTGCCATGCCCACTAGTTTTTCCATTCGGCGGCGGATTTTGGCGTTGGCGGTGGCGTTGCTGCTGGGGGCGGCGGTAATCCTGGTGGTGTTTATCCGCGATTATGCGGAGCGGGCCGCCGATCGGGCGTTTGATCGGTTGCTGGCGGCGTCGGCGCTGACGATTGCCGGGGCGGTGCAGGTGGAAAATGATGCGGTGATCGTGGAATTGCCGTTTGCTTCGTTTGGCATGTTTTCGGGCCGGGACCGGGTGTTTTATGCGGTGGAAGACCCGCGGGGGCGGGCGGTGACCGGGTACGACGATCTGTCGGCCAATCTGGAGGAAATGCAGTCGGCGGGGCCGGTATTTCAGGATGCGATGTATCGCGGCGAGCTGGTGCGGGTGGCCAGCGTTGGGCGGTTGACCTCGTCGGCAAGCGAGACCGATTGGGTGACCATTCATGTGGCCGAGACGCAGAATGAGCGCGAGGCGCTGGCCAATGAGATTTTGGGCAATGCCATCGTGCCGGTGGTGGCGCTGACGCTGCTGGCGGTGGGGCTGGTGTGGTTTGGCATTGGGCGGATGTTTGCGCCGCTTTATCAGCTGGAGCAGGCTTTGCGCGGGCGGGCGCCGGATGATCTGTCGCCGCTGGATGTGCCGGTGCCGGTGGAGGTGAGCCAGCTGGTGGGGGCACTCAATGCCTTCATGGCGCGGCTGGGCAGCAGCATGGAGCGGCTGAGCGGGCTGGTGGCTGAAGCGGCGCATGAAGTGCGCACGCCGCTCGCCTCGCTGCGCGCGCAGGCGGAAGTGGCGATGGACGAGCAGGACCCGGATGCGCTGCGCCGGCGGGTGGGGCGGATACACCAGGGGGCGATCCAGGCCAGCCAATTGGTGTCGCAATTACTGATGGACGCGACCATTTCCCATCGCCTGGAAAACCAGGAGAGCGACACGACGCCGTTTGGCGCGGTGATCGAGGATGTGCGGCAGCGGCTGGACGGGGATCAATCGGCGCGGCTCAGCCTCGATATTCCCGAGGCGGTTGCAGTGGCACAAATCCGCGGGGATCGGGTGGCGCTGCGGGAGATGGTCCGCAATGTGGTCGATAATGCCATGGTCTATTCGGAGGGGTCGGTTTCCATCGCCGGAGCGGTGGCAGATGGGGTGCTGACCATGGTGGTGACCGATAGCGGGCCGGGCATTCCCGATACCGAAAAGGGCGTGGTGCTGGAGCGGTTCAAGCGGGGCAGCAGTTCCAGCGCCAAGGTGGGGTCGGGGCTGGGGCTATCCATCGTCAAGCGGGTGGTGGAGGCGCATCGCGGGGTGTTGCGGCTCAGGGACCGGAAGGGCGGTGGGCTGGCGGTGGAGATCGAATTGCCGCTGGTGGGACGCAATCCCAAGCTTGAGCAGATGCGCAAGGCGCTGGGGAGCGTCGCCATGCTGGCGCTGTGCCTGGTGCTGGTGCAGCCGGATCAGGCTTGGGCTGTTGAATCCCGGTATCCGGCGCCGGATGGCAGCAGCGAGGAGGTGCTGACCATATTGGGGGTGACCGATACGCCGCTGTTTGCCCAGTTCGTGGCGGGGTTTCAGCTGCGCTGGCCGGGCGTGACGGTCATTTATGAAGAGACCGATTCCGTGCCGCTTTATGAGCGGTTTCTCGCGGGGGATACCGACCCCAAGCCGGATCTGGTGATCAGTTCGGCCTCGGACCTGCAGGTGAAGCTCGCCAATGACGGCTATGCCTTGGCCTATGACAGCCCCTATCTGGCACAGCTGCCGGAATGGGCGCATTGGCGCAATGAGTTGTTCGGGTTCACGTTCGAGCCGGCGGTGATCATCTACAATCCCAGCCTGATCGCGCCCGAGGAGGTGCCGCGCACCCATCTGACGCTGGCTGAATTGCTGGAGAACCAGACGGCACGGTTCCGCGGCAAGATCGCCACCTATCATATCGGGGTTTCCGGGGTGGGCTATCTGCTGGCGGCGCAGGACCAGACGATTTCGTCGAACTTCTGGCGGCTGGCGGCGGCGTTTGGCCGGGTGGGGGCGCAATTCAGCGGGTCGAGCCCGGCCATTCTCAATGGCGTGGCCGATGGCTCGCTGGCGCTTGGGTATAATGTGCTGGGCTCTTATGCCTTTGCGCGCAAGGCGGCGGGGGCCAATATCGAAATCGTGGTGCCCGATGATTATGTGCTGGTACTGACGCGATCCATGATGATCCCGCGCGATGCGCCCTATCCTGAATTGGGCAAGGCATTTGTGGACTTTGCCTTGTCGCCCGAGGGGCAGGCCATTGCGGCGGGGCAGACGGCGCTGGGCTCGGTGGTGCCGGGCGGCAGTGGAGATTGGAGCAGCGAGGCCATTGCGGCGCGGGGGCGCGGGGTGATCCAGCCGATTCCGCTGGGGCCGGCGCTGCTGGTGGCGCTGGACCAGCAGAGGAAGCGGCGGTTTTTGGATACGTGGCAGGAGATTGTTTCGCCCAAGCCGTGAGAAAATCCATGCACCCAGCGCATGGCAGCGGGTGGTTATTTGGAATATCGCCTGAAAACGGCCGTTTGCGGCAGGCCATTCGCGCTGAATGCATGGCTGGAATGATGGAATTGCCCTACCGGTCTGGGGCAGATGGGCCCATTTACACTCTCATGAAAGCGCGCGGCGATCTGGCCGGGCCTTGAGAGGAAATGGCAATGAGCACTCATCGGAACAATCGTTTCTTTGCAGCCCTTGGTACCTTCGTGGAAGTGTTCGGCAGCGCTGCTGCCGTATCCAACGCGGTGGAAGCCGGGCGTGCTCCCAAGGCCAAGCATCTCAAGACCCTTGGCATCGACGCTGACGCTTTCCGTTCGATCGGCAGGTAAGTCTCCCTGCTCGAAGCGGGGCGCTGGCCCCTCCCTGTGCGACCCGTATCGAGTTGTCGATCGACGTGAAAAAGCCCGGATACCCTTGATTGGGTATCCGGGCTTTTGCTTTACCAGCCAGGATCAGTCCTCGTTGGCGGCGAGCGAACTGAGCACGGCGCCCCTGCCCCGCAGGCGCATGATCAGCGGCAGGACGATGGCGACGATCGCGACGGCGTACATCGTCACAGCAATCGGGGAATGGACCAGGATGATCGGATCGCCCTGGCTGATGGCCAGCGCCCGGCGCAGTTGCTGCTCGGCCATGGGGCCGAGAATGAGCCCGACGACGACCGGGGCGATTGGGTAATCGAAGCGGCGCAGCAGATAACCCAGAAGGCCGAAGACCAGCAACATGCCCAGCTCGAACGAGAACGGGATGGGGCCGAGCCGCCCGGACATGGCGCCATTGGCGCCGATCGTGCCCAGGGTGGCAAAGACCAGAATGCCGGCATAGAGCCAGGGCTTGGGAATGGTCAGCAGCCGCACCCAGAGACCGATCAGCGGCAGGTTGAGCACCAGCAGCATGAGATTGGCGACGAGGAGGCTGGCGATCAGTGACCAGACCAGGGGCGCGTTATTGGCGAACAACAAGGGGCCGGGCTGGAGCCCGAATTGCTGGAAGCCCGCCAGCATGATGGCGGCGGTGGCCGAGGTGGGCAGGCCCAAAGTCAGCAGCGGCACGAGCGTGCCGGCGGCCGAGGCATTGTTGGCGGCCTCGGGCCCGGCGACGCCTTCGATGGCGCCCTGGCCGAATTCCTCGGGATGCTTGGTGAGGCGCTTTTCGGTGGCATAGGAAAAGAAGGTGCCGATTTCGGCGCCGCCGGCCGGCATGGCGCCGATGGGGAAGCCGATCAGCGTGCCGCGCAGCCAGGCGCCCCAGGAGCGTTTCCAATCCTCAAGCGTCATCCAGACCGAGCCTTTGACCGCCAGCACCTCTTCCTTGATCTGGTTGGGATTGGCGGCAATGGCCAGGGTTTCGCCAATGGCAAAGAGCGCCACAGCAAGAGTAGTGACCTCGATGCCGTCGAGCAGGTCGGGAATGCCGAAGGCGAGGCGCGACTGGCCGGTTTGCAGGTCGATGCCGATTACGCCGAGGCCCAGGCCAATGAACAAGGCCGTAATGCCGCGCAGGGCGCTATTGCCGAAGGCGGCCGAGACGGTGATGAAGGCCAGCACCATCAGCGCGAAATAATCGGCGGGGCCGAAGGACAAAGCCACTTTGACCACCCAGGGGGCGATGAAGGCGAGCGCCAGTGTGGCGATGAGACCGGCGACGAAGGAGCCGATGGCGGCGGTGGCAAGCGCGGGACCGCCACGGCCCTTGCGGGCCATTTTATTGCCCTCGAGCGCGGTGACGATGGAGGCGCTTTCGCCTGGCGTGTTGAGCAGGATGGAGGTGGTCGAGCCGCCATACATGCCGCCGTAATAGATGCCGGCAAACATGATCAGCGAGCCGGTGGGATCGAGCCGATAGGTGACGGGCAGCAGCAGCGCCACAGTCAGCGCCGGGCCGATGCCGGGCAGCACGCCGACGGCGGTGCCCAGGGTCACGCCGATCAGGCCATAGATGAGATTTTGCCACTGCAGGGCGGCAACGAGCCCCTGGGCGAGCAGACCGAAGGTATCCATGTCAGCGCCTTCCGATCAGGGAACGAGACGTTCAAGCGGGCCCGTGGGCAGGGAAAGCTGCAGGCCGCGCGAAAAAATGAACCAGACGACGAAGGCAAAGACCACGCCGATGGGGATGGTCTGCCAGAGCGGACCGCGCCCAAAACCCTTGGCCGTGAAGGCAAAGAGAATGCCGGTGGCGATCGAGAAGCCGGCCCAGCCCAACAGCAGCAATTGGGCGACGAGCCCGCCGACAATCCAGGCCATGGGGCCGTAATTGTCGCGTTCGCGCGCCGGGAAGGTGCCGCGAAAGGCGGCAAAGGCCGTGCCGATGGCGAGAATGATCAAACCGCCGGCAATGACATAGGGGAAAACGGTGGGCCCGACCCGCGCCTGGATGGGCGGTACGCGCATCATCGAGGTCTGCCAGATGATGACGGCGGCAATGGCCGCCAGCACCAGCGCTATGACAAGCGCCGCCCCATCGGGGCGGCGCGAGAGATTGTTTTCGCCTGTCGTCATTGCACCAGGCCAATGTCTTTCAGGATGGCCGTGGTGGCTTCGGTATCAGCGGCGAGCTGGGTGTCGAAGTCCGCGCCAGCGAGATACATGTCGGCCCAGCCCTTGGTGGCAAGCGCGGTCTTCCAGGCTTCCGAATTGACCATCTTGTCGATATCGGCGGTGATGGCGGCCTTCTGCTCATCGGTGATGCCGGGGGCAGCAGCGACCATGCGCCAGTTTTCAACGACGAGATCAACACCCGATTCGCTCAGGGTCGGGATATCAGAGCCTTCGAGGCGGGTTGCGCCGGTCGAAGCCAGGGCGCGCAGATCGCCGGACTGGATCTGGGCGTCGAATTCACCAAGGCCGGAAATGCCGACGGTGACCTGACCGCCAAGCACGGCTGCCAGGGCTTCGCCACCGCCCGAATAGGCGATGTAGTTGACCGTGGTCGGATCGACGCCAACGGTCTTGGCGAAGAGGCCGGCCGCGATATGGTCGACGCCACCGGCCGAACCGCCGGCCCAGGACACCGAACCGGGATCGGCCTTGAGTTTGGCGACGAGATCATCAACGGTTTGCAGCTCGGAGGCGGCAGGCACGACGATGACGTCGGATTCGCCGGTGAGGCGGGCGATGGGGGTGACATTGGCCAGCGAGACGGGCGAGGCATTGGTGAGGATTGCGCCCACCATGACATAGCCGCCAACGATCAGTGCATTGGGATTGGCGTTATACTGATTGACGAACTGGGCGAGGCCAATGGTGCCACCGGCGCCCGGAACGTTGGTGACCTGGACATTGCCCGAAATACCATCGGCCTGCAGGGCCTCCTGCATGGTGCGGGCGGTCTGGTCCCAGCCGCCGCCGGGGGCAGCAGGCGCCATGATAGTATAGTCGGCCGCGTAGGCGGGGACCGCGAGTGCACTGGAAACCAGCGCGGCGAGAAGCAGCTTGTTCATAGATCCTCCCATGTAAAAATCCGGACGTCGTTCCGTCCGGCAGGACTGCCATACTAGGGCCGCTCCCTGTCACCGTCCTGTCACGCCGGTTTTGACCGGTCGCGATGTTGGGCGGAGGATTTTCCATGGGCAAGACTGCGCCTGGGGCGGGCAAAAGGCAATCCTTGCCCGCGCTGGCGCGCGGTGGCACGTTTGCTAGCTAAACCCATGCCAAGGCACCATGACCCGCATCAACTGCATCCCGCCGTCCGAGCTCGCCGCACAGCATCTTGTCGCCGAATATCGGGAGCTTCCCAGGATTTTCGCGCTGGTGCGCGCGGCCATTGCCCGCGGCGAGCACCCGGACGATCCGAGGAACCCGGCCGAGTATCGCCTGGGCGCGGGACATGTCAGGTTCTTCTACCGCCGCCTCGCCTTCCTCGCCAAGCGGCAGGCGGCTCTGGTCGCCGAGATGCGGGTCCGCGGATACCAGCCGCTCTTCACCGACACCGACCGGCTGCTGGATGGCTTCCCGGAAATATGGTGCGGCGACTGGCAGCCCACTACGGAGGCGATTGCGATCAACAGAGCGCGCATCGCCGAGCGACTTGCGCCATAGCGCAATGCTTTGCCGGACCGCAGTGCTTGAAGAAATTGTGGTGCCCGGGACCGGAATCGAACCAGTGACACGCGGATTTTCAATCCGCTGCTCTACCAACTGAGCTACCCGGGCAGCGGGGCGGAGATGCCGCCCGGCGCGAAGCCATGGGCCTTATAGGGGAAGGGTTTTTGGCGCGCAAGCGGGAAAAGGGGGTGTGGAAAAGGAGTTTGGGTGGGGAAGCGGTGGCGCGGCGTGTTCGCTACCATCGGCGTGCGGCGTGCGGCGCGCGGCTAGATATTGTCGTCTTCGTCGCTGCCGGGGATGGATTTGTCGTCTTCGGGCTCGTCATCGCGGGCGGGGATGACGTAGCTGCCGGTGAGCCAGCGGTTGAGATCGACATCGGCGCAGCGGGCCGAACAGAAGGGGCGGTATTTTTCGACCGCCGGCTTGCCGCAAATGGGGCAGGCTTTGGTTGGGACCTTGGCCATCTAGACGCCGGACGATGCGGACTGGTTGAGCCAGTTGAAATGGACCGGATAGCCCTCGCCGGCCAGAACCGAGGCGGTTTCCATCAGCGGCAGGCCGACAACGCCGGTATAGGAGCCGACAAGCTTGACCACGAAGGCGCCGGCAATGCCCTGGATGGCGTAGCCGCCGGCCTTGTCGCGCCATTCGGCGCTGGCGAGATAGGCTTCCATCTCGCGGGTGGAGAGGCGCTTGAAGCGGATTCGGGTTTCGACCAGGCGCTGGCGCTTGGCGCCACTGGGCGTGAGCACGGTCAGCCCGGTATAGACGCGATGGGAGCGGCCCGAGAGCAAAGCGAGGCATTGGGACGCCTCTTCCATGGTCTCGGCCTTGGGCAGGATGCGGCGGCCGACGGCCACGACCGTATCGGCGGCCAGCACCAAAGCCCCTGCCCCATAGCCGGCCGAACGCGCCTTGTGTTGCGCGGTCAGGGCCTTGAGGTCGGCCAGGCGTTGCGCCAGCTTGCGCGGCAATTCGCCTTTTTCGGGGGTTTCATCGACGTGAGCGGGCACAAGATGCTCGGGCTCGATGCCGATCTGATTGAGCAAGGCAAGACGCCGCGGCGACGCGGAAGCCAGGATGAGTTCCGGACGGCTGGCCATCGGCTGTTATGCCTTACTTGAATCGGTAGGTGATGCGACCCTTGGTCAGGTCATAGGGCGTCATTTCGCACAGGACCTTGTCGCCAGCCAGCACACGGATGCGATTCTTGCGCATGCGGCCAGCGGTGTGAGCAATGATTTCATGCTCGTTTTCCAACTTGACCCGGAAGGTCGCGTTGGGAAGCAATTCAGTTACCACGCCCGGAAATTCGAGCACTTCTTCCTTCGCCATACTGTCTCCTGAAAGGACCCACGGGGCATCGATTTGCCGCCCGGGGGCCGGAAATTGCGCGCAACCTATAGGAATTCAATGGATTTGTGAACCACTTGCGCCACGTCCGCTTCGCGGCGGTGCAAGTCAATGATTGTCGCCCTTCCGAACCGCAAAAGTGGTGTCCACTTTTGCTGGAAGGGCTCCGGAAACCAGTGGTTCCAAGCGGGTGCGCACACGCTTGCGCAGGCTATCGCGCAGGGCGCGATAAGCCTCCAAAATCAGTTCGCGGCTGCCTTCCACAAGGGAAGGATCGGCCACGGGCCAATGCTCGATCGCGCCGGCCTCGAGGCCCTTGCGGGCCACGGCATCCGGTGCATCGTCGGACAGGGTGATGACGAGATCGAAGCGGTTGGCAACCAATTCGTCCAGGATATGGGGAGTGTGGACACTCATATCAATGCCGATCTCTTCCATGACCTCATGGACGAACTGATCGGCCTTGCCGCCATTGACGCCCACCGAGCGGGCGATAATGCGGCCGGGAAAGGCCTGGCGCGCCAGGGCCGCGGCGATGGGCGAGCGCACCGAATTCATTGAGCAAACAAAGAGCACGCTGGGCAGTTCGCTTTTGCTCTCATCGATCCGGCTGGCATAGGGCTGGACGGCGCAGATGAGGGTGAAGAGGCGCCGCGCCGTGTTGAGATCGATGATGATCTTGTTGGTGAGGCGGGTACGCAGCAGCTCGGCCGCCTCGTTGTGCATGCCGCGCCTTGCCATGTCGACGGTTTCGATCTGGAAGGGCTGGGCCGAACGGATCGCCTCGTAATAGGCGTCGCGGACGCGGAAATAATCGCGGATCAGCCGGCGGAACGGGGTGAGCGAGAGATAGTGGGCGGCGATGGGCTGGAAGGTTTCGGGGTGGCGCACATCGAGCACGATGGAATTGCCCGTTATCGAGATGTGCAGCGCGAACGGCCCGGTGGCGGAGACGCGGGCGGGCCGGAAGCTGTTGTTTTCGAGCAGGTCATAAATGGCGATGCGCCATTCATGCACCTCGTCGGGATTGATCGAGGTGATGGTATTGGGGTCGAGCGTGACGGTGACCAGGCGATCGGTTTGTTTGACCTTCGTCTGGTTTTCCATCGAAATGCTCAATGGTTGAGCCGGATGGAGATGGACCGGCCATGGCCATCGAGGGCCTCCACCTCGGCAAGGGTGACGGCGGCCTCCCGGAGCGCGGCAAGCGAAGCGGGATCGCAGCGCAGCAATGACGTGCGCTTCATGAAATCGAGCACGCCGAGGCCCGAGGCAAAGCGGGCCGAGCGGGCGGTGGGCAGCACGTGATTGGAGCCGCCGACATAGTCGCCAATGGCTTCGGGCGTGTGATGACCCAGGAAGATCGCACCGGCATGGCGGATGGCGGGCAGGATGACATCGGGATCATCGAGCGCCAGTTCCACATGTTCGGAAGCGATGCGATTGGCGAGGGCGGCGGCTTCATCGAGCGAGGCGACGGTGATGACGGCGCCGAATTCGTCCCAACCCTCTCGGGCGATATCCTGCCTGGGCAAGAGGGAGAGCTGGCGATCGACTTCGGCTTCGACAGCGTCGGCCAGGCCCTTTTCGGTGGTGACGAGAATGGACTGGGCCCCGCCTCCGTGTTCGGCCTGGGCGATGAGATCGGCAGCGATCCAGGCCGGATTGGCCGAACCATCGGCAATGACGAGCACTTCGGAGGGACCGGCGATGGAATCGATGCCGACCTGGCCGAAGACCTGGCGCTTTGCGGCGGCGACATAGGCATTGCCGGGCCCGACAATCTTGTCGACGCGGCCGACCGTTTCAGTCCCATAAGCCAGAGCCGCAATAGCCTGGGCGCCGCCGATGCGGTAAATCTCGGTGACGCCGGCAATCTTGGCGGCCAGGAGGACGACGGCGCTGATCTGACCGCCCGGGGTGGGTACGGCCAGGGCGATACGCCCGACGCCGGCCAGCTTGGCGGGGACGGCGCCCATGATGACGGTGGATGGATATGTGGCGAGCCCACCCGGCACATAGATGCCCACGGCGTCGACCGGAGTCCAGCGCGTGCCCAGGGTGACGCCGAGCGCGTCCTGATAGATATGGTCGGTGGGCAGCTGCTTTTCGTGGTGCGCCTTGACGCGATCATGGGCGGTCTGCAGCGCCGCGCGGACCTCATCGGAGACGCGGGCGGAGGCGCGGTCGATTTCCTCGGGAGAAATCCGCAGGTCGGCAGCGGTGAAATGGGTGTGGTCGAACTTGTTGGTCAGCTCGACCACGGCATCGTCGCCGCGCGTGCGGACATCGGCGATGATGGCGGCGACGACATCGCCCACTTCCTGGCTGGCTTCACGCTTGCCGCCGAGCAGGGCCACAAAGCTCTGCTCGAAATCGGAACTGGCGCTATCGAGGCGGATCGGCATGGAATTCCTGTCGGTCTAGAATTGATCAGTCGAGAGTGTGGGCGGGTTTGGCAGCGGCGGCCCAGGCGGCGCCGAGATCGGACAGGCGCGCTTCAAGGCATTCGACGCCCAGGCGGACCGTGCCGCCGCCGGCAAAGCTGAGTTCGACCATGCCGGCGGGACCATCGAGGGGGATGAAGGAGATGGCCAGAAGGCTGAGCACACCATCATGGGCGTTGGGATCGAAGCCGGCGGTGACGACCGATTGCACGGCATCGAAATGCAGTGCCGCCCGCTTGCGGACACCCTTGCCACGCGGTTTGTCGCTTTCCCAATCGTAGCGGTTCATCAGCAGGGCAAAACGCCGGTCGCCGCGGGCGTAGCCCATATCGGCCACCCGCACCACGGCGTCCTGCACATGGGCGGAGATTACATCAAGATCTTCGGTATCAAGCGCCATAAGCTTGAGATCGGTCATGGTATTGGCGGCCCTTTTTGCGTCGAGACGACCCTATCTGGTCACGCTGCACCCGATCTACAAGTTTGGCGGGGTGGGAGCAATGCGGGTGGGCAAAAAAGGGCATGCCGAAATGCCGCCCTGGGAGAGTCCTTGCGGGCTTTGCTGGAGCCTGCGAGATGCGCCCCGGCGCGCTTTTCCCCACCCACGACGTCATTCCCGCGTAGGCGGGAGTGCGTTTATTTCTTCTCGGCGATCTGAAGAGTGGATTCCCGCCTGCGCGGGAATGACGTTTTGGGTGGGAGGGGGTTTGGGGTGACTGGTACTTATTCCATCCTGCCCTTCTTTTTTCCCTCTTCTTCCCCTCCATCCTTCCGTCCTCCCACCCCCGTCTTCCACCCTCCCTCCCCCTCGTTCTCTCCCTTCCCTCCCGACTACCCCGGAGAACCCATTCCATCCTTCCCCTTGCAACTAACTGACCAGTCAGTTATTAGTATTGCAGTTGGAGATCCCCGATGACCGAGACACAAAAGAAATTCCGGCGGCGGGCTGAGGCGCGGCCCGATGAGGTGCTGAATGCGGCGCTGGCGGTGTTTGTGGAGAAGGGCTATGCGGCGGCCAAGGTAGACGAGGTGGCGCGGCGGGCGGGCGTTTCCAAGGGCACGGTCTATCTCTATTTCCCGTCCAAGGAAGCGCTGATCGAGGGCATTGTGCGGCGGGCGGTGGCGCCGATTGCGCTGCGGGCTGTGCCGGACCTAGAAACATTCGAAGGCGATCCGCGCCTGCCCATCACCATGCTGCTTACAGTGCTGATCCAGCAATTGGCGCGGCCGGAAGCAAGTGCGGTTCCAAGGCTCGTCATCCGGGAAGTGATGAGCTTTCCCTTTATCGCCAATTTCTATCGCAATGAGGTGCTCGGCAAAGTGATGCCGGCGCTGATCAGGCTGATCGAGCGGGGTGTCGAGACTGGTCAGTTGCGGCCGGTGGACCCCGAATTGACGGTGCGCTCGATTATCGGGCCGCTGCTGGCGCATGTGGCGCTAGGCGAATTGTTCGGCATCACGCCGGCAAAGGGGCTCGAGCTCGAGCGGTTTCTCGCCAACCATCTCGACATCCTGTTCCACGGCATCAGCGCGCAACCGGAGGAGGCATAGTCATGAGTGACTTTCTGGCCGGAATTTTCGCTGTAATCATGAGCCTGCTGCCGGGCGGGGCGGCCGAGGAAGCGGGATATGTGGGATATCTGGAAGCCGACTATGTCTATGTGGCGCCGGTGGGCGGAGGGCGGATCACCAATATCGCGGTGACCGAAGGGCAGGCCGTTGCTGCCGACAGCCTGTTGTTCACCCAGGACGCAGCCCAACAGCAAGCCTTGCTCGCGGCGGCCCGGGCCCGGGTGGAGGCGGCGCAGGCCAATCTCGACAATCTCAGCACCGGCAGCCGGACGTTGGAAATCGATGTGATCCGCGCCTCGCTGGGCAAGGCCCGCTCCGACCTGGCACTGGCGCAATCGAACCTGACGCGCAGCGAAAAGCTGCTGCAGGCCGGCACGGCGACGCAGGCAAGAGTGGATCAGGACCGGGCGGCCCTGGCGTCGGCGGAAGCGCAGGTGGCCCAATTGACCGCACAGGTTGGCGTGGCCGAACTGCCGGCGCGCAGCGCACAGCAGGTGGCCGCGGAAGCCGATCTTTTGGCAGCGCAGGCCGATGCCAGCCGGGCGCAGCTAGACTTGGCGGACCGGCAAATCTCGGCGCCGGTGGCCGGAATGGTCGATCGCCTGTTCTATTCGTCCGGGGAGATGGCAGCGGCCGGAACGCCGGTGGTGTCGATCCTGCCCGAAGGGGCGCTCAAGGCGCGCTTCTTCGTGCCGGAAGCCGAACGTTCGGCGCTGGCAGTGGGCGGCATCGTACAGGTCGGATGCGATGGCTGCGCGCCGATGAGTGCAAAGATCACCTATTTTGCCAGCGAGCCGCAGACCACCCCGCCGGTGATCTATTCCCGCGAGGAACGGGGACGGCTTGTCTATCTGGTGGAGGCCCGGCTCGATGCACCCGGCGAATTGCGGCCGGGCCAGCCGGTGACGGTGTCGCGGTGAACGGGGACGCGGTCATCGACGTGACCGGGCTTACCAAGCGGTTTGGCGACAAGCTGGTGGTGGACCATTTCGACATCAAGGTGCCGCGTGGGGCGATCTATGGCTTTCTGGGGCCGAACGGCTCGGGCAAGACCACCACGATCCGCATGCTGTGCGGGCTGTTGCTGCCCGATGCGGGACAAGGCACGTGCCTGGGGTTCGATGTGCGCAGGCAAGCCGCTGCGATCAAGACGCAGGTCGGCTATATGACGCAGAAATTCAGCCTCTATGAAGACCTGACCATCCGCGAAAATCTCGATTTCGTGGCGCGGATGTATGGCGTCCGCGACCGGGAGAACCGGGTCAGCACCGCGCTGGCCGATCTGGGTCTGGCGGATCGCTCCGGGCAATTGGCGGGAACCCTGTCGGGTGGCTGGAAGCAGAGGCTGGCGCTGGCGGCCTGCCTGATCCATGACCCTCAATTGCTGCTGCTCGACGAGCCCACCGCAGGTGTCGACCCCAAGGCAAGGCGCGATTTCTGGGACGAAATCCGGCGGCTGAGCAAGGCGGGCGTCACCGTGCTGGTCTCGACCCATTACATGGACGAGGCCGTGCAGTGCGATTTCATCACCTATATCGCCTATGGCAAGAAGCTGATCGACGGCCCTTCGGCGCAGATTCCCAGCATGGTGGGGCTGACGACCTGGCGAGCGGAAGGGCCGGACCTGGCGGCGTTGGAAACGGAGCTGGGCGGGCAGCCCGGCGTGCTGCAAATCGCCCGGTTCGGTTCAACCCTGCATGTTTCGGGCACCGATGCCGCGGCGCTGGAAGCCACGGTGCGCCGCTATGAGGCGAAGGGAACTTATCGCTGGAGCCTGCAGCCGGCGGGGCTCGAAGAAGCCTTCATCTACCTGATGACGGGGGCGCGGGACAATTTCGCGCGGGACGCGGCATGAACGGGTTCTTCTCCCTGTCGCGGTTTGGCGCGGTGTTGCTCAAGGAATTCATCCAGATGCGGCGCGACCGCGTCACCTTTGCCATGATGATCGGCCTGCCCATCGTGCAATTGCTGCTGTTCGGCTTTGCCATCAATGCCGATCCGCGCAATCTGCCGACGCTGGTCGAAATCAATGACGACGGGCCGCTGGTGCGCTCGGTGCTGGCGGGGATGGAAAGCTCGGGCTATTTCGATTTCGAAGGCCAGGTCTATGGGCCTGGCGAGGGCGAGGATGCGCTCCGGCGGGGCAGCGCCAATTTCGTGGTGGTGATCCCCGCCAATTTCGAGCGCGACGTGATCCGCGGCCGCCGGCCCGATATTCTGGTAGCGGCCGACGCGGCAGACCCCTCGGCGGTTGGCGGCGCGACGGCGGCGCTGAGCGGCATCGTCGCCGGCGCGATAAGTCAGACGCTGACCGGACCGCTGGCGGGAGTGGCGGGCTCTCCTGCCCCATTCGGCGTGATCGTGCACCGGGCCTATAATCCCGAAGGCAAGACCTCGACCAATATCGTGCCCGGCCTGCTCGCCATCATCCTGTCCATGACCATGGTGATGATCACCGCCGTCGCCATCGTCAAGGAACGCGAGCGCGGCACGATGGAAATGCTGATCTCGACGCCGGTGCGGCCGTTCGAGGTGATGCTGGGGAAAATCCTGCCCTATGTGCTGGTGGGTTATGTGCAGACAGCGGTATTCCTGATTGCCGCCTTCGCGCTGTTCGGCGTGCCGTTCGAGGGCACATTCGCCGCCTTTTTCATCGGCTTCAATCTCTTCGTGCTGGGCAATCTGGCGCTGGGTTTTCTGATCTCGACCCTGGCGCGCAATCAGATGCAGGCCATGCAGCTCAGCTTTTTCACCATCCTGCCCTCGATCCTGCTGTCGGGTTTCATGTTTCCCTTTGCCGGCATGCCCGGCTGGGCGCAGACCATCGGCACGGCCGTACCGGCCACCCACTTCATCCGGCTGGTGCGGATGGTGATGTTGAAAGGGGCCGATAGCGGGGATGTGGGCAGCGAGTTCGTCGCGCTCGCCGCCATTGTCTGCGTGATCTCGGTGGTGGCGATGCTGCGCTACCGGCAGACGCTGGATTAGAGGCCCTGCATCCAGCCGATAACGGCGCCGGTGGGATCGTGGAGCACGCAGAGCCGGCCAATGCCGGGCACGTCATGCGGCGGGCGAACCACACTGGCGCCCTGCTCTACCGCCAGGGCGAAGCGGCGGTCGATGTCGTTCACCTCGATATAGCCAAGCCAATAGGATTGGGAACTATCCAGAAAACCCTGGGCCAGGGTGCCGAGGCCCCCGACCATTTCATCGCCCGACTTGATGACGAAATAGGGTTCGCCCGCGAGATCGTAATCCTGGTAGGTCCACCCCAAAGTAGCCGTGAAGAAGGCCTTGGCCTTCTCCACATCTGTGGTCAGCAGGTCGTGCCAGGCGAAAATCCCGTGCGGCCTGCCCATGGCTGCTAGCCCGCCAGCCGTTCGATCTCGGCGCCGCAGCGGGAGAGCTTGTCTTCGAGACGCTCGAAGCCGCGATCGAGATGATAGATGCGGTTGACGATGGTTTCGCCGCGCGCGGCAAGGCCGGCAATGACCAGCGACACCGAAGCGCGCAGATCGGTAGCCATGACCTGGGCGCCCTTGAGCTGGGATTTGCCGGTGACCGTCGCCACCTGGCCATCCACGGTAATGTCGGCGCCGAAGCGGGCGAGCTCGGCCACATGCATATAGCGGTTTTCGAAGATGGTTTCGCGGATCTGGCTGGTGCCCGAGCTCATGGTCATCAGCGCCATGAACTGGGCCTGCAGATCAGTCGGGAAACCGGGGAACGGGTCGGTTTCCACATCCACGGGCTGGATGCCATTGCCATTGCGGTAGACGCGCAGGCCATCGGCCTCCGGGGTGATGACCGCGCCGGTCTTGCCCAGAATGTCGAGGGCGGCTTCCAGATGCTCGGCGCGGGCGCCCTTGAGCAGCACATTGCCGCCCGTCATGGCGGTGGCCATGGCGAAGGTGCCGGTTTCGATGCGGTCGGGAATGACATCGACCGTAGCGCCATGGAGCTTGTCGACGCCCTCGATGGTCAGCTTGCGCGTACCGATGCCCGAAATTTTCGCGCCCATGGCGACGAGGCATTCGGCGACATTGGTGATTTCGGGTTCCTGGGCGGCGTTCTCGATAATGGTCGTGCCCTTGGCCAGGGTCGCGGCCATCATGATGGTGTGGGTGGCGCCCACCGACACTTTCGGGAAGACGATATGAGCGCCCCTCAGGCCACCCTTGGGGGCCTTGACCACGACATAGCCTTCATCGATGTCGATTTCAGCGCCCAATTCCTTGAGGCCGAAGAGGAAGAGATCGACAGGCCGCGTGCCGATGGCGCAGCCGCCAGGCAGGGAAACGCGGGCATTGTGCTCGCGGGCCAGCAAGGGGCCGATGACCCAGAAGCTGGCGCGCATCTTGGAGACCAGATCGTAAGGAGCTGTCGTATCGACGATGTCGGCGGCATGGAAGGTCATGCGCTGGCCAACGCCTTCCTCTTCGCCACGGCGGCGACCATGCACGGCAATGTCGACGCCATGATTTTCGAGGATGCGCTCGAGCTGTTTGACATCGGCCAGGCGCGGCACATTTTGCAGCACCAGGGGCTCATCGGTCAAAAGCGAGGCGATCATCAGCGGCAGCGCGGCATTCTTGGCGCCGGAGATAACGATCTCCCCGCGCAGTTCATTGCCGCCGACCAAACGAATGCGATCCATCCTGGATAATCCTCAAGCGGGGCGGGAGGCCCCTGGGGTGAAAGCTGGCTCAATAGCCGAGTCAAACCCCGCCAACAAGGCGGGTGGCCCGACATGCAGGGCTGATCCAAGAGGAATCAGAACCGGCACGCCGCAGCCGTTGTGTCTGCCGGATTTGTCGAAAACATGGTGGCGATTCCGGCCCCGGCGCGGTGACCACAGATTCAGCCCCAAAATGGTTTACGATTTATTGTCCGACCGCTCGCCGGAGGCCGGCTGGCTCTCGGGGGAGCGCGCATCGGCATCGGCGCGCGCCTTGAGCTGGCCCTTGCGGCGCTTGAGGTTTTCACGCAGCTTGGCAGCCAATCTCTGGTCGCGCAGTGCGGCTTGTTCGGATTTTGTCAATTTGCAGGTCGGCTCCGCCGCTCGGTTCGGGCCATAGGGTTGGCAGTTGAAAGTTGATATGCGCTTTTTGGCCTTGCGTCGAGGTTTTGGCTATGGCACTAGAGCGCCCGTCGCCGCACCGGGCCCCGCCCGCCGCGCAGATGCTGCCGTAGCTCAGTGGTAGAGCACTCCCTTGGTAAGGGAGAGGCCGACAGTTCAATCCTGTCCGGCAGCACCAGACAATTCCTTCACGCATACTGGCGGCCGAACGCGGCCCAAATGAAAACCGGCGCCCGAGGGCGCCGGCTCCGTTCTGCGTTTTGTCCGATCAGATCCAATAGGGAGCGACGCCGTAATAGTCGTAAACCCGGCGCCCGTTCTCGGCGGTCCAGTAATCGTCGTCATCGTCGCTGTATTTGGGGGCGCCTTCGAGCTGGTCCTTGGTGACGTCGACGCGATAGCCGCCCAGGCTTTCGTCGTAGTTTAGCTTGCTCCAGGGCAGCGGATAATGCTCGTTGCCGATGCCGAGAAAGCCGCCGAAGCTGAGCACGGCATAGGATACCTTGCCGCTGCGCTTTTCCACCAGGATACGCTCAATGGAGCCGATATGCTCGCCGCTGGGGTCATAGACCTTGGTGCCCTCGACCTTGTCAGACGCGATTAGATCGTGGGTTTCCTTGACGTCGGCGTCGCGGTTGCGAATGTCGTCATAGGCCATTTTCGAACTCCTCTTGGTTGGGTGAAGAGGGAACGCGGGGTTTTCGCGTGGGGTTCCGCAATTGCAAAAGCGTGATCGAAGGTCTCCTGAGGCGCAAGCCGGGAACCGCTGCCGCCATGGGGCATTGAAGTGGCAGATAAAACCGTTCTGCCGGTGACGCAGGACAAAGGGAGAGAGCAAGATGGCCGTTACGCCCAAAACGCCCACGCCGACAATTGCCAATGTGGACAACCTGATCGACGAAAACGGTGCGCGTATCGATGTGCCGGACGATACGCCGATAAAGGTTGCCGGAGAGCATGAGGAGACCATTGGCGGCACGGGGCCGACCAATTGGTGGCTTTATGGCCTGGTTGGCCTTGCCATCGTGATCGCGGTGCTGCTGATCCTGCAATTGTTCAATGGGGCGCCGGGAACCGACGTGCAACCGGCTTCGCCGACATCGGCGCCGGTGGTGGAGCCTGCCGCGCCGGCGCAATAAAAAAGCGCGGCACAGGGGCCGCGCTTTTCATCATCGATGATCGCCCGATCAGCCGTTGATCGGGGAAATCTGGATTTCGACACGCCGGTTCTGGGCGCGGCCCTGTTCAGTGCCGTTGGAGGCGATGGGGCTGGATTCGCCCTTGCCTTCGATGAAGAAGCGGCGCTGATCGATGCCCTGATTGGCGAGGATCGTGGCGACCGAAACGGCGCGGCGCTGCGACAGCGACAGGTTGTAATTGTCGTCGCCCTGGCTATCGGTGTGGCCATAGACATCGACAATGGTCTTGTCGAACTTCTTGAGCACGAGAGCCACCGAGACCAGGGTCTGGTTGAACTGGGGCTGCACGGTCGACTGGTCGGTGGCGAAGGTGATGTTGGAGGGCATGTTGAGAATGATCTGCTGGCCAACGCGGGTCACCGAAACGCCAGTGCCCTGCAGCTGGGCGCGCAATTCGGCCTCCTGCTGATCCATATAGCTGCCGATGGCCGCGCCGGTGAGGCCGCCCACGCCAGCGCCAATCAGCGCGCCCACGCGCGGATCCCCGCCTACGGCCGCACCCACCAGAGCGCCGGCAATGGCACCACCGCCGGTACCGATCAAGGCGCCGCCAGCGGTGTTGGAAAGCTGGGATTCCCCGGTATAGGGATTGGTGGTGCAGGCCGTCAGCGCCAGCGTCGCGGCAAGCGCCACGAGAATCTTGGATTTCATCGATTGTCCCCCTGAAGGATTGAGTGCCCGTTCTGCGGAGTGAATACGGCAGGAAGGTGATGAATCAAATATGCTGAACAATGGATGAACGAAATGACGTTCAGGCATTGGCCCAGCCGCCATCGACGACAAATTGCTGGGCGGAAATCATGGCGCTGTCATCGGCGGCGAGGAAGAGCGCCATGCGCGAGACATCGTCGGGATAGACACGGCCGGACAGAACCTGGTTCTGAGCGATTGCACGTTCGCCATCGGCATCAAGCCAGTGGGTCAACTGGCGCTCGGTCATGATCCAGCCGGGCACCAGAGAATTGACGCGAATGCCGGAGCCACCCAATTCGCGCGCCATGCCGCGCGTCAGCCCATGCACAGCCGCCTTGGCGGTTTCATAGACCGGGATGCGGGAGGACATGATCATCCAGCTGATCGAGCCGGTATTGATGATCGAACCGCGCCCGGCCCGCACCATGCCCGGCGCCACCGCCTGAATGGCAAAGAAGGCATGCTTGAGATTGACCGCCATGCGGTCGTCCCAATAGGCGGGGGTTACTTCGGCCCAATCGTGGCGCTGATCATGGGCGGCATTGTTGACCAGGGCCAGGGCATCGCCATGGGCGGCGGCAAAGCCGGCAATGGCGGCCTGATAGGCCTCGGTATCGGTGACGTCGCAGGCGGCGAAGCGAACGCTTTGCCCCTGTCCCGCCAATTCGGCGGCAAGGCGCTCGCCGGCCTCGACGGCGATATCGACGAAACCGACCTTGGCGCCCTGGGCCGCAAAATTGCGCACCAGGCTTTCGCCTATGCCCGAAGCACCCCCCGAGATGACGACGGGCATGCCGGCAAGGCTGGGATAATGGGCAAATCGGGTCATGGTCGTTCCTCCGCAGGTTTGGTAGCGCGGGGCGGTGGGGTGGGCAAGACTGATCACCAAAAGTGCAAGCAAAGCATTGGCAGCACGCACTTTGCACCTTAGAATGAGTCTCATCTTGCTCGTGACCGCCCAAGGGACCCATTCCGGACGGACCCCGCAAAGCCGCGCGGCGAATTGACCTATGTCAATGCGCCGGCGCCGGGATTAGGTACTCTTCTATTCTGCCAGGCAGGCACAGAACCGGCCAGGACAGGGCATAAAGGGACGTTCGCATGGACTATCGCGGTATTTTCGAAGACGCAGTGGATACGCTGCGAGCAGAAAAGCGCTATCGCGTTTTCGCCGATCTCGAACGGGTGGCGGGCCGGTTTCCCAAGGCGATCTATCGCGATGACGCGGACAATGCCCGCGAGATCACCATCTGGTGCTCCAATGACTATCTGGGCATGGGCCAGCATGAAAAGGTCATTTCCGCCATGCAGGACACGGCCGGCAAGCTCGGCGTTGGCGCAGGCGGCACCCGCAATATTTCGGGCACCAACCGGCCGCTGGTCGAGCTGGAGCGCTCGCTGGCCGATCTCCACCGCAAGGAAGCGGCGCTGGTGTTCACCTCAGGCTTTGTGTCCAATGAAGCGGCGATTTCGACCATTGCGCGGCTTTTGCCCGATTGCGTGATTTTCTCCGACCAGCTCAACCATGCCTCCATGATCCAGGGCGTGCGCCAATCGGGCATGCAGAAGATCATCTTCCGGCACAACGATGTGGGCCATCTCCGCGAATTGCTGGCGCAGGTGGATCGCAAGCGGCCCAAGCTGATCTGCTTTGAATCGATCTATTCGATGGATGGCGATATCGCGCCGATCAAGGAAATCTGCGACCTGGCCGAAGAATTCGGCGCGCTGACCTATATCGACGAAGTCCATGCCGTGGGCATGTATGGCCCACGCGGCGGCGGTATCGCCGAACGCGACGGGCTGATGGAACGCATCGATATCATCGAGGGCACGCTGGCCAAGGGCTTTGGCACGATGGGCGGCTATATCGCGGCCAATCGCGCCATCGTCGATGCGGTGCGCTCCTATGCGCCCGAATTCATCTTCACCACCGCCCTGCCTCCGGCTTTGTGCGCGGCGGCGCGGGCGTCGATCGAGCATCTCAAGGGCAATGGGCAGGAGCGCATGCTGCATCAGCGCCAGGCGCGGCTGACCAAGGCGATCCTGGCCGATGCGGGCCTGCCGGTGATGGAAACCGAGACCCATATCGTGCCGCTGATCGTGGGCGATGCGCGCCAGTGCAAGGCGGCCAGCGACATGCTGCTGGACAAGCACAATATCTATATTCAGCCGATCAATTACCCCACCGTGCCCAAGGGGACGGAGCGACTGCGCATCACGCCGACGCCGCTGCATACCGATGAGATGATCTTCGAATTGCGCCATGCGCTGGTGAGCGTGTGGACGAGCCTGGAACTACCGCGCGAGCGGGCCGATGCGGCGATCACGGCGCGCAAGCTGACGTCGGGCGACCTGACGCTGCCGACAACGGGCGGTTAGGTTCTGCGCAGCGAGTAGTGATGAATTGATATCCCCGGGTATGTCCCGGGGATTTTGTTTGGTGGCTTGTCCGCAGTTTGGTACCACCGGGTCTACTAGGCACTGGTTGCGACACGCCCCCACATCGATCAACTCGTCAGCACGATCCGCATGAGATCGGCAGTGTTGCGGGCGCCCAGCTTTTCCATGACGCGGGCGCGATGCACTTCGATGGTGCGCGGCGAAATGCCGAGTTCGCGGCCCGCTTCCTTGTTGGACTGGCCATTGGTGATCAGCTGCAACACTTCGCGTTCGCGCGGTGTGAGCTGGGAAAACCCGCGCACTTCGACAGGCCGGCGCCCGCCCTGCATGGCGCCCAGATGCACGTCCCGGCGCAGGGCATCGCGTACGACGCCGAGGAAATGCTCGGTATCGACAGGCTTGGAAATGACGTCGGAGGCGCCCAGTTTCATGGCGGTCACCGCCGCCTCGAGCTGGGGCGAGTCGGAGAGCATGAAGACCGGCGTGCCGGTGCGCATGGCCTTGACCCGGCGCAACAAGGCCAGGCCACTTTCCTCACCAAGCCGCAGATTGATCACCACGACATCGGGACGGCGGCGGTCGATGCTGGCCAGAAAATGACTGGCATCAAGTGAAAAGCTCGTCTGAAAACCCTCGAGGCGGAACAGAATGCTCAGCGCCTCGCAGGTGGATGGATCGGCATCGACGATGTGGATCAGCCGGTCACGATTGAGAAAAGAATGATAGTAGACTTCGTCGCTCATTTTGCCCTCTCTGCCCAGTTGGCAAGTTTCGCTTATTTCCAAAATTCACCCGCAGCTTGAAATCAGATGTCGCGCCGCCACCCCCGCCCCGCTTCGTCTAGACGGAATCTGTCGGTGAAAATCGCCCCTGTAGTTTGCGCTAAGTGTTCCTGCCGTCCCATCGGGACAACACGTAGGAGTCACTACCTACATGCTAGGTATATTTACCTTTAATTGCACCGTCAACTGACTTTCGTCCTACGAACGTGACAAGAAAAAGGCCGGAATGTTTCCGGCCCTTTTGCATTTTCAGCGCGGATTGGCGCGCAAGGCGTCGCGGATTTCGGTGAGGAGCACTTCTTCCTTGCTCGGAGCTGGGGTCTCTTCGACCGGTTCCTTGGCGGCTTCGCGCTTGAGCGAATTGATGGCCTTGACCACCATGAACAGCACAAAGGCTATGATGGTGAATTTGACCACGGCATTGATGAAGAGGCCGATATTGAGCGTTGCAACGCCGGCGGCCTTGGCAGCGGCCAGCGAAGGCACGGCGACATCGCCGGGATTGTGCAGCACGATAAACAGATTGGAGAAGTCGATACCGCCGATGATCAAGCCGATAATCGGCATGAACACGTCGTCGACAAGCGATGAAACAATGGCGCCAAAGGCGGCGCCGATGATCACGCCGATGGCCAGGTCGATCATGTTGCCTTTGATGGCGAAGTCACGAAATTCTTTCAGCATGAGAGCCCTCACTCCGTTGTTTTGACCCACCACGCCCCGTCGGCGGCCGCCGCACCCGTGGTGGGTTAAGGATTTACTACTAACGGCAACAAGGCAATGGGTCGAGAGTCGATCTTGCGCCGCTTTGCCGGGGGGCGGATAGTCGATACGATAACGGAGCAGTCAGACCCTCTTCATGCCGGCCGAACGCACTATCACGCCCGCCAATCTGGCCCAGGCGATGGATCACATTCCCCAAGGGGTGGCTGTGTTCGACAGCGGCTTGCGGCTGGTCACATCCAACAAGCGCTATAATTCGCTGCTGGGCCTGCCCGACGAATTGACCAGGCGGGGCACGCCGCTATTCGATATTGCACTGTTTCTGGCCGATCGCGGCGACCTGGGGCCCGGGGATGCCGCGCGGCTGGCGATCGAGCGCATCAATCTTTTGACCGCCCTGCCCTCGACCGTGACCCAGCGGCTGGGCAATGGCGGACAGGTGCTGGAATTCCACTCGGCGCGCCTCCCCGATGGGGGCCTGGTCATCAGCTTTTCCGATGTGACCGCGCGGATCCGGGCGGAGCGCGAGCTGGAGCGGGTGAACCAATCGTTGGAGGGGCGGGTCGAGGAACGCACCGCGGCACTGACGCGGGTCAATACCGAACTCGAAAATGCCCGGGCCAAGGCCGATGCTGCCAATCACGACAAGACCCGGTTTCTAGCGGCCGCCAGCCATGACCTGCTGCAGCCGCTCAATGCCGCGCGGCTTTATACCTCGACACTGATCGAGCGGGCCAAATCGACCGCTTTTGCCGAATTGGCCAATTCCATCGAGGCCTCGCTGACGGCGGTGGAAGATATCATGTCGGCGCTGCTCGATATTTCGCGCATCGATAGCGGCGCGGTGCGGCCGGCGCCGACGGCGGTGAGTGCGCGCGACCTGCTCAAGCGCATCGAGGTGGAATTCGCGCCCATGGCACGCGAGCACGCCATTGCCCTGCGCATCGTCAATACCCAAGCCATGGTGCTGGCTGACCGCATGCTGGTGGGCCGTATCGTGCAGAACCTGGTATCGAACGCGGTCAAGTACACGCCCAGCGGCGGCAAGGTTCTGGTGGGGGTCAGGCGGCGCGGCAATCGCATCCGGATCGATGTGATCGACACCGGCATCGGCTTCAACAAGGATCAGCACAAGCTGGTCTTTGCCGAATTCTCGCGGCTTGAGCGGGGTGCACGAATGGCCCAGGGGCTGGGGCTGGGCCTATCGATCGTGCAGCGCCTCGTGGCGGCCCTGGGGCTGACGCTGGAACTGGACAGCCAGGAGGGCAAGGGATCGCGGTTTTCGCTGTTCCTGCCGGCCACCCGTGCGCAGCAGAACAGCGTTGAAAGCGGGCCCGAGCCCAGCGAAACCAATGTGGGCGTGCTCGATCTCAAAGTGCTCTGCGTCGACAACGAGCGGGCGATCCTGGAGGCCATGGAAGGCCTGCTCAGCCATTGGGGATGCGATGTGCGCACGGCGCTATCGCTCAAGCAGATCGACCGGGAGCGGCTGCTGGAGGGCTGGTATCCCGATATGGTGCTGATGGATTATCACCTCGACCAGACCTCGGGGCTCGATGCCATCGAATGGCTGCGGCACAATCTGGGCGGGCACCTGCCGGCAGCGCTGGTCACGGCCGATCGCAGCCCGGCGGTGCGGGCGCTGGCCGAGGATCGTGGCATTGCAGTGGTGACCAAGCCCGTGAAGCCCGCCGCGCTAAGGGCGGCGATCAGCGGGTTGGCCAACCAGAGCGGACGGGCGGCCAAACGGGCGGTTTGAGGCGGCTGGCCGCCTAAGCCTTCTCGCCACCGGTCGAGAACAGGGCCTCGAACTGGCCCTCTTCGATACGGGCGGCGGCGATGACGGCCTGGGTGCGGCTATCGACATCGAGCTTTTGCAGAATGGCCGAGACATGCGCCTTGACGGTGGCCTCGGAGATGGTGAGCTCATAGGCGATCTGCTTGTTCATCAGCCCGTCGCTCAGCATCATCAGCACGCGGACCTGCTGGGGCGTGAGGGTCGCGAGGCGCCGCATCAGGGCGGTCTGGTCGTCTTCCCCACCCAGCGTCATGCCATCGGGCACGAAAACTTCGCCGGACAGCACCGTTTCGATGGCGCGGCGGATTTCGGTGGGGCCGACCGATTTGTGGAGATAGCCGGCGGCGCCCAGTTCGAAGGCGCGGCGAACGACGGTGCCGTCTTCCACCGCCGAAATGATCATCACCGGAATATCGGGATATTGCGCCCGCAGCAGCAAGAGGCCGGAAAAACCGCGCACGCCGGGCATGTTGAGATCGAGCAAGACCAGGTCGCAATCGCGATCGGCTTCGAGCGAGGCGCTGAGGCCATTGAGGTCGCCGGCTTCCTCCACGCTGACCGTGGCATCGCCCCCGGCCAGGGTTTGCCGCAGCGCCGCACGGAACAGGGGATGGTCATCGACAATGATGATGCGACGGCGGGTCATATATCGGGCTCTCTCCGTGGCGGACCTAAATCAGCAATACTGCGGATTCGCGCGGGCGGCAGCCCCGAAATCTGGGCAAATCGCTCGCTGGTCTTGCATATTGCAGCAATGCTTAACGGGTTCTTTACCATGTTTTCCCAAGAGTGACCGTCATACCTTCGTGTTGAATCGCGAGGGGTCCGTCACATCATGACAGGGACTGACCATGGCCCGCGCCTACCCGATTTCGGACATCGCCGACCCTGACCACGAGCCGCAAGCCGGCGAATGGCAGGCGCTCCGCGGCGAATTGGTGGCACTGCTGGACCAGGTGGAAGGGCGCTACGCGCAGACAGAAAGGGTCGATCCGGCCCTGAGTGGTCTGACGCAACGGGTGCGCAATCTGCGCGACCAGGTGGAGCGTCCCGAACCAACGGTGCGGCGGCAGGAAGCATTGCGCACGGTCAAGCGCGCAGTAGACCGTTTCAGCGACCGGGGCATGGAACCCGAGAACGAGCATGATCCGCTGAGTTCGGCCATCGCCGAAATTCGCGGACGGCAGATGTCGGCAACGGCGGCGGCTTTGGGCCGGCGCCCGGCCGACATGCCTGAATTCCGCGAGCTGAGCGCCCTGGTCGGCGGGCTTTCGGGGCGGCTGGAACGGCTCGAAGACGAATTGCACGCGCAGCGCGCCGCCGATGGCGATGTGCGGGAAGTCGCCAGCCAGGTCGAACAATTGGCCCATGTGGTGGAATTGCTGGCCGGTGCGGTGGGCGAGACCGGCCAGGTCAAGCGGCTCGAAGTGCAGATTGCGGCGCTGGGCGCCATGATCGAGGAAGCGCCCAAGGTCGATCTCAGCGCCATCAACAAACGGCTCGACGACGTTTCGGTCACCGTTGCCAAGCTGGCCGAGTTGCAGGCCCAGCAGATGGAACGCGAGGTCATCCGCGAGGATCGCGTAGCGACCACAGAGGCGCAAGGCACAGGCGCGCTGGCGCCGGCCATGCATGCGATCGAGGAAAGCGTGCGCAATGTCTATGACCGGATCGACGCCATCGAAAAAAGCGTTGCCCTGTCTTCAGGCGATTTCGAGAAACTGACTGCCGAAATGGCCGGCTTTACCCGGGCAATGCAGGATGGCGCGGGCCAGCCCGAAGTGCTGGTGGGCAAGGTCGATGCACTGGCCACCCAGATTGGCGGGCTCAAGAGCGCCAATGGCGATGTCGCTGGCCTCAAGAAGGATATTTCGGCGCTGCGCGATGCGGTGCTGGCCGGCATGGAGCCGCGCTTTGCTAAAATTGAGACCCAGATCGAAGCGCTGAGCAAGCGGAGCGATGAGGGGCAGGTCGAAAGCCAGCTCAAGCTGCTGATGCAGCGCATGGACGAAACCGGCGCCCAGCTCGATGGCCTCACCAGGCTTTATGGCCAGCAGCAGGACACGGCCGGGCTTGAGGCGCTGGCCACCATGGTTGCCGAGCGCACCAGCGATGCCATGACGCGCAAGGCGCCCGCACCGGTCGCCATGTTCAGCGCCGACAGCCTCAAGAGCATTGAAAGCCAGATTACCGGCCTGATCAAAAGCGCCGGCAAGACGCCCGATTACGAGACGCTGGCCAATATGATCGCCGAACGCGCCTCCGAGGCCGTCACCAAGGCCAGC
The DNA here is from genome assembly GCF_030159855.1 of Devosia yakushimensis. Lineage (NCBI taxonomy): Bacteria > Pseudomonadati > Pseudomonadota > Alphaproteobacteria > Hyphomicrobiales > Devosiaceae > Devosia > Devosia yakushimensis. The sequence goes on from NZ_BSNG01000001.1 coordinate 2,967,855, forward strand.
CCCGCCGCGGGAACGGCAGGGGAAATCAGCGCGGATGGGCTCTCGGCGCTCGAAGACCGGATGGCAGCGCTGCTCAATACCGCGGGCAAGGATACGGCCGAACGGCTGACGCGGCTCGAGGCCGCGCTGGCCAATCGCCGGGATACGGGCCGGCCGCTGGCGGCATTCCGCACCGATCTCAAGCCGGTGGGCGGAGACAGCCTCAGCGAGGTGCGTGCCGCACTGGCGGGTGTCAAGGCCGCCAAAGACAGCGACATCATGCCGGCCAATCCCGCGGCGGAAGCGCCGTTGATCGACCCCGGCTTTGCCGATGCCGGACCGGTACGCGCAGCGCTTGATGCCAAGGTCAGCGCCCGGGTCGCCCCGCCTGCCATGTCAGAGGAAACGCCGGTAGCGCCAACGCCGCCGCGCCCGTTCTTTGACCCGGCCAAGGTCGAGCGGCCGCCGCAGCCGCAATCGAGCTTTGCCACCAGCACCAGCACCGATCCCTTTGTCAGTGAACCGGTGGAGCCGCCGCCCGCGCCCAGCGTGGAAGCGCCCGCGGCTCCCAGCAGCACCAGCACCTTTGTTGCCGCGGCGCGGCGCGCCCAGCGCGCACGCCATGAAACGCCACCGGCCGGCCCCTCGACCAATTCGCTGATCGGCCGCGCCCTGGCCCGGGTCAAGCCCGCTGCGGCGCCCGAACTGCCGGGTAGCGAAGAGCCAGCGGCGCCCGTCGAAACGAAGGCCGAAAAGCCGGTAAAGCCGCCAAAGGAAAAGCGAAACAAGAAGGCCGAGGCCGCAGCGGAGCAGACCGAAGCGGGGCTACCAGGCGAAGAGACCGCGCCGCGCCAGAGCTTCCTAATCCGTCACCGCCGGCCGCTGCTGCTGGCAGCAACGCTGGTCGCCGTTTCGATGCTGGCCCTGAACCTAGTCATGCAGCGCATGAACACGGCCCGCGCCACGGCCAATCCGGCACCGGTCGAAAGCACGATGGTTGACCCCACGCCGGCCGCCGAACAGCCCGTGGGCGATGTTTCTTCGGCTGAGCCGCGGGTGATCGACATGATCGACACGACCCAGGTCGGCTCGATCAATCCGGGCAAGCCGATGAGCTTCAGCCGGTCCTCGGCAGAGCCGATTCCGGCGCCGCTGACGACGGCGAACGCGCCTGAGGAAGCCAGTCTCGTGCCAGCTGCTGCCGCAGCCACGGCGTCGGCCGACCGCATCCCCGATATTGCGGAGGCGACAGCAGAAAGCTTCGAGCTACCGCCCGAGGCTTTGGGACCCATTGAATTGCGCCAGGCCGCCGCCGATGGCGATGCACGGGCCCAATTCGAGATCGGCGCGATCTATACCGAAGGGCGTGCTGTCGAGCAGGATTATGCCGAGGCCGCCAAATGGTATGAGCGCTCGGCTGCACAGGGCTTCGTTCCGGCACAATACCGGCTGGGCAATCTGTACGAGGCCGGCACGGGGGTCGAGAAGGACCTTGAGGTCGCCAAGCTCTGGTATCAGCGCGGCGCCGAAGCGGGCAACCGCATGGCCATGCACAATCTGGCCGCGCTTTACGCCAGCGGCCAGCTGGGCGACCAGGAATTCGAAACGGCCGCCGAATGGTTCACCAAGGCGGCTCAGCTCGGCATGACCGACAGCCAGTTCAACCTGGGCATGCTCTATGCGCGGGGCCTGGGGGTAGATCAGGACTTCGAGCAATCCTACAAATGGTTCGCGCTGGCCGCCCGCAGCGGCGACGCCGATGCCGGCAAGGCGCGCGACGACATCGCCAAGTCGCTCACCGCCGACGCCATCAAGCGTCTTGGGAGCGATATCTCGGCATGGAAGGCCGAGCCGATCGAGCTGGCCGCCAATTTCGCCCCACTGGGCACCTGGGCCAAGGATTTCGATCCCGGCCAGGCCATCAGCACCAGGGACGTGGTTTCCAAGGTGCAACAGGCGCTGGTCAAGCTGGGCTTCGATGTCGGCGCGCCAGATGGCCTGGCCGGCCCCAAGACCGCCGAGGCCATCAAGGCCTTTGAAACGGGCACGGGCATGGCTCCCAGCGGCAAGATCAATCCGCGGCTGCTGGCGGTATTGGGCAGCCAGCCGGTTTAGCCAGCTTGAAAACCTGCCGGCGCCTCCTTTTCTTGCAAAGGTTTAGGTGCTGCTAACCCGGTCGGACATATTGTTGTCGTGGCTCGCACTCAAAAGGGGGTGCGGGCCACGAGTCTATTGAACGGAACCCACGGTCTTGCAGGTCTATCTGCCGATCGCAGAGCTATCGATGAACCTCTTCTTCCTCGTGGGAATCGGGGGAGCGGTCGGCTTTCTGTCGGGTCTGTTCGGCGTGGGTGGCGGGTTCCTGCTGACGCCGCTGCTGATTTTTTCCGGCGTTCCGGCGCCGGTCGCCGTGGCCTCGGTCACCGGACAGGTGGTGGCAGCCTCGACATCGGGGGCGCTCAGTCACTACCGGCGCGGCGGCATTGATCTGCATCTGGCCATGTATCTGGTGCTTTCGGGCGTTCTGGGGGCTTTTGGCGGCGTGGCAACCTTTGCCGTGCTGCGCGATGCCGGGCAGCTCGACCTGTTCATCTCGGTCGGTTTCCTGGTTTTGCTGGGCTTTGTGGGCACGCTGATGCTCAACGAGGCCATCCGCGCCATTATCAAGCAGCGCAAGGGCGTGGTGGTGCGCGAGCGGCTGCCCAACCAGCATAATTGGATGCATCGCCTGCCGATGCGCGTGCGGTTCAAGAAATCCCGGCTCTATATCAGCGTGTTGCCGGTGCTGATCATCGGGCTTTTCATCGGCTTTGTCGGTTCGCTCCTGGGCATTGGCGGTGGCTTTATCATGGTGCCGGCGCTGGTTTACCTGCTGCGGGTGCCGGGCAATGTGGTGATCGGCACCTCGCTGGCGCAGGTGGTGGCCATGATGGCGGCAACGACAATCCTGCATGCCGTACAAAGCCAGAGCGTCGACATCATGCTGGCCTTCTGCCTGATGGTGGGCGGCACGGCGGGAGCGCAGTTCGGCGCATCAGCGGGCAAGCATTTGCGCGGCGAGCAATTGCGGGGGCTGCTGGCCATCCTGGTGCTGGCCGTGGCCATCCGCTTCGGGCTGTCGCTGATATTGGCGCCGGCCGATCCGTTCAGCATGGCGGTATTGGGGGGCGCACGATGAAGTGGTGGCTCGCCCTGGTCATGGCGCTTCTGCTTGGCATGCCGGCGCAGGCCGAGCGACTGGTGTCGCAATTGTCCAACGACAATATCGAGATCACCTCGAGCTTCGATGGCGAGCGGATGAATTTCTTCGGGACGATCATGCCCGATGCCGGATCGGACCAGAAATTCGTCACCGGCCCATTCCATGTGGTGGTCGTTGTATTGGGGCCGACGCAGAACCGGGTGGCGCGGCAGAAGACCAATAATTTCGGCGTCTGGCTCAATACCGACCAGGTCGAATTCGACAATTTCCCGAGCTATTTCCACGTACTGTCGAGCGCGCGGCTGCGCGACATCACCGACATCACGACGCTGACCACCGAATATATCCTGCCCGAGGCGCATACGCTGGTGGCCAATGATGCGGGCTGGTGGAAGACTGCCGTGTTCGGACGTGAACTGGTGCGGCTGATGACCGAGCAGGGGCTGTTCGGCGTCAATGAGGGCGGCGTCAATTTCCTCTCGGACAATTTCTATTCGGCCCGGCTGACCCTGCCCAGCAATGCGCCGCCGGGGCCCTATATCGCGCTGACCTATGTGTTCAAGGACGGGCAGGTGATTGCGCGCAAATCGGAAGGGTTTGCGGTGCGCAAGATCGGCTTCGAGCGGTTTCTGGCCCTGTCGGCGGTGCAGCAGCCGCTGCTCTATGGGCTGGTCTGCGTAGTGCTGGCGCTGTTTACCGGCTGGCTGGGCGGTGTTTTGTTCAAGCGCTGATTTTTTCCGCGCTATGGCTTTGTGGAGAAAGCGATATTCCTCTGGCCGGAACATACGCAAAGCCATGCGCTGTGAATGTCTATGGAGTTAGTCGATAATCAGGCGTCCACATCTGGAGGCTGAAATGACTGCACACCGTTCCCCCGTCAAACCCTTCCTGCGCTCCGCCTTCACGGCCCTGTCGCTCAATGCCCTGGCTCTTGGCATGGCCCCGGCCGGCATGGCCCTGATGACGGTTGCGGCCCAGGCACAGACGCAGGCCTCCATCATTACCGGCCAGGCGGACTTCGAGGCGCTGATCGCCGAGGGCGCAAAGCTCATCGACGTGCGCTCGCCCACGGCCTATGCCGAAGGCCATGTGGCTGGCGCCATCAACCTGCCCTGGCAGGCGCTCAACGTTTCGGAGAGCGATGGCATCCGCAACGAATTTGCCGGCGACGCTGAATTTGAGCGGCTGCTCGGGGAAGCCGGCCTCAGCTATGACGACACGATCCTGATCTACGACACCACGGCCCTGCCCGGCCGCGCCTATGTCGCCTTTGTCTATGCCGGCTTCGAAAATGTGCATGTGCTCGATGGCGGCATCGGCGCCTGGCAGGGCGGGCTGACCAAGGATGTGCCGCAGGTCGCGGCAACCACATTCGCGCTGACCCGCAAGAACGATATCCGCGTCGACAAGGACTATGTGGCCGCCAAGGTTGGCGATGCCGCGTCGGTCATCATCGATGGCCGCAATCTCGATGCCTATGAGGATGGTCATATCCCGGGGGCGCAGGCGCTGCCGGCGTCGAGCCTTTTGACCGAAACGGCTATTCTACAGTCCCAGCCCGTGCTGCAACGGCTGCTCGATACGGCCGGCGTCAGCCCCGATCGCGAGGTTGTTTCCTATTGCGGCAGCGGCGTTGCGGCGGCCAATAACTATCTGGCGCTGCGCAATCTCGGCTATGAAAATGTCGTGCTTTACGATGCTAGCTGGGACGAATGGAGCCGCGATCCGCGCGCCGGCCAGCAGGTCTCCCTCGCCAATTACACCTTCGAGGGCACGCCGCTGACCGGCAATGGTCCGGCCTTCCTCGATGCCGATGCCGTCAAGGCTTTGGCCGGTGATCCCAATGTCGTCGTGGTCGATGTGCGCTCGCCCTCCGACTATGCCGCCGGGCACATTCCCGGTTCGGTCAATGTCTTCTGGGACGATACTTTCGATGGCGATCGCGTGCTGAAGCCGGTCGAGGAATTGCAGGCGCTTTATGCCCAGGCCGGGGTGACGCCGGAAAAGCGGATCGTGCTCTTCACCCGTGGTGGCCTGCAATTGTCGCACAGTTTCACCGTGCTCAACCTGCTCGGCTTCAGCGATATCGACTTCTTCACCGGCAAGTTCGAAGGCTGGCAGAACGGCGCCTTCCGGCCGGCAGTGTAATCCCGGGGGTGCGGGGTCTAGCCCCGCACCAACCTCTTGGTGCTGACCGGATAAGTCCGGTCTTTTCCCAACATCGTGACTTCCAGCGCCGGCCAGTGTAGCAGGCCGATAAAGGGCGGGGATAGAATGTTGATCGAGCCGGTGGAGCTGCCATAGGCGGGCAGGATCATCAGGCGATTGTCGTGCACGAAGCAGGGACGGCGGGTGGAGCGGCCGGCCATGACGATGTGGGCGGCGGGGTGCAAGTGCCCGGAAATCAAGCCGGAAACGCCGCGCCGCGGTTCGTGCGACAGGGTAAGGCCGGCCAGTTCGAGGCTGGGCCGGCAGCTGCCGCCCAGGGCGTGCGGAGCGGGATCGTGATTGCCGGACAGCCAGATACATTCGACATTATCGGTCAGCGCATCGATGCGCATCCGGTCGGCATTGGTTAACAGACTGCTAGCATCAGCGCGGTGAAAACTGTCACCGAGTGAAATCAGCCGCTGGGCGCCGGTGCGGCGCAGATCGGCTTCGAGCCGCGCCAGGGTGAGGCCGGTATCGTAGGGGGGCAGAAGCTGGCCGGCGCGGGCAAAGCTGCTCATCTTTTCCAGATGCAGATCGGCGACGAGCAAAGTGGCTTCGGCGCGCCAATAGAGGGCGCCGGAGGAGAGCGGCTCGAAATTGTGTCCGGCAAAGCGCAGCAACGGGGTCTCCATTTGCTGAGCTTGGTATAGCGGCTGGCTCAAGATTGGCCGAGAGCCTCGCGCATCAATTCATCTGCAGCATCTGCCATAGCCGATTCGCGGCCTTCCCCGAAAATCGGCTCGCGGCCGATATCGAGCATGAGCGGGACGGCAAGCGGGGAAATATGCTCGAGCGGCTGGTGGACGATGTGGTTGCGGATGCGAGCCAGCATATCGCCCAGCCGTTCGATATCGAGCAGGCCGCGCGCGGCGTCGCGTCTCGTGGCCTGGATCAGGATGTGGTCGGGCTCGTGCTGATAGAGCACGTCATAGATGAGGTCGGAACTCATGGTGATCTGGCGGCCGGTCTTTTCCCTGCCGGGATGGCGGCGCTCGATCAGCCCGGCGATGATGGCGCAGTTGCGGAAGGTGCGTTTCATCAGGGCCGATTCATCGAGCCAGTCTTCCAGATCATCCCCCAACATGTCCTGGGAGAAGAGGTCATCGAGCGAGAGGCGGCCGGTCTTGATCAGGACGGAGAGATCGCCCAGGCCCCAGATGGCCAGGGCATATTCGCTAGCGACGAAGCCGAGGGGGCGGGCGCGGGCGCGTTCAAGCCTGCGGGTCAGCAGCATGCCCAGGGTCTGATGCGCCAGACGCCCCTCGAAGGGGTAGCAGACCATGAAATTCTGCGTGCCGCGGGGGAAGGTCTCGACCAGGAGGCTATCGCGGCCGGGGAGCACCGAGACATCGCGTTGCAGGCGCAGCCAATCGCTGACCTGATCGGGCAGCACGCCCCAGCTCTGCGGGCTATCGAGCATGCGGCGGACACGCTCGGCCAGATAGGTCGAGAGCGGAAACTTGCCGCCCATATAGGAGGGGATTTTGGGATTGGCCGCCTGGGCGCGCGATACGAAGGCCTCGTTATCCTTCATGCCCTCGAAGGCCACGATTTCGCCGCCGAACATGAAGGTATCGCCGGGCAGGAGCGTGCCGAAGAAATATTCCTCCATTTCGCCCAGCACGCGACCGCCTGCCCCGATGGGACCGGTGGTCTGGCCTTTTTTGAAGCCCCTGCCCCGTACCAGGCGGACGCGGACCATGGGCTCTTCGACAATGGTGCCGATATTGAGCCGGTATTGCTGGGCGACCTGCGGATTGGCGATGCGCCAGGTGCCATCGGCGGTCAGCTTGAGGCGCGCATAGCGCTCATAGGCCCGCAGGGCATAGCCGCCGGTGGCGACGAAATCGAGAATGCGATCGAATTGGGTGCGCGGCAGATCGCGATAAGGCCAGGCATGGCTGATTTCGGCAAAAAGATCGTCGGCGGTGAACGGACCGGCACAGGCCATGCCCAGAATATGCTGGGCCAACACGTCGTAGCCGCCCGAGACCGGGTCCTCGCTATCCTGATGGCGCTCGGCGACGGCTTCGACCGCGGCTTCGCATTCCAGCACTTCGAAGCGGTTGGAGGGCACGAGCACGGCCTTGGAGGGTTCGTCGAGGCGGTGATTGGAGCGGCCGATGCGCTGGAGCATGCGGGAGCTGCCCTTGGGCGCGCCGACCTGGACGACCAGATCGACATCGCCCCAGTCGATACCCAGATCGAGGGTTGAGGTGCAGACCACCGCCTTGAGCGCGCCGGAGACCATGGCGCTTTCGACCTTGCGGCGCTGTTCGACGGACAGCGAACCGTGATGGAGGGCAATTGGCAGCATGTCGTCATTGATGGCCCAGAGGCCCTGAAACAGCATTTCGGCCTGGCTGCGCGTATTGACGAAAAGCAGCGTGGTCTTGTGCTGCTTGATGGTCTCATAGAGATCACGATGGGCGTAATTGGCGGAGTGACCGGCCCAGGGCAGGCGCTGTTCGGTTTGGAGGATCGAGAGAACCGGAGGTGCGCCGCCTGTTGTGGTGAGCAGGTGGGTTTCGACCTCCTGAAGGGGCTGGGCGATCCAGTCACGCAGCAGATCGGGCCGGGCGACGGTGGCGCTGAGGGCTGTGATGCGCAGGTTTGGGGCGAGCCGGGCAATGCGGGCCAAGGCGAGCGAGAGCAGCTCGCCACGCTTGGATGTCACCAGGGCATGCAGCTCGTCGAGCACGATGCGGCGGAGCGAGCCGAACAGCAGTTCGGCATGAGGATGGCTGATCAGCAGGGCCAATTGCTCGGGCGTGGTCAGCAGGATTTGCGGCGGATTGATCCGCTGGCGGGCGCGGCGGGATGCGGGGGTGTCGCCGGTGCGGGTTTCGACCTTGATCTTGAGGCCCATCTCCTCGATGGGGGTGGACAGGTTCCGTTGCACATCGACCGCCAGCGCCTTGAGCGGGGAGACATAAAGAGTGTGCAGGCCATCGAACTTGCCGTCCACCAGATCGGCGAGGGTGGGCAGGAACCCGGCCAGGGTCTTGCCGGCGCCGGTGGGCGCGATGAGGAGCGCGGAGGCATTGGCCTGCCAACTGGCGAGCACATCGAGTTGGTGGGCGCGGGGAGACCAGTTTTTGGCGGCGAACCAGTTGGCGATGATGGGCGGGAGGATGGCAGTCAAGGTGTTTGTGCCCCAAGCCTAAGAGACCCCCACCCCTGTCCCCTCCCCTCAAGGGGGAGGGAGACGATGGAGCCGTGAGCCCGCAGTCTGCGCGTCCCTCCCCCTTGAGGGGAGGGAATGAGGGTGGGGGTCGTGCAGCTTCTGCTCAAATGCACCAACGACCCCCTCCCCGGCCCTCCCCTCAAGGCGGAGGGAGGGACGGCCCGTGCATCCGGGCTCTCGGCTCGGGAAGGCGTGATCAAGGCAACCCCTTCTGCAAATCATAAAAGAGCCTATATGATCGCCGACTAACTCAACAGAGTATGCGAGGGTTCACCGATGAGCGAGCAATCCGAAAGCCAGCCGCGCGAACGCAGCGGGCTTGAGCGTCTGTTGGGCGAGCGGCCGGGCGGATTGGTCATCCGGCTCGTCGTACTGTCGCTGATCGTGGGCTTTATCATGGCGGTGCTGGGGATCGATGCCCGCTATGTGTTCCAGAGCGCGGTGCGCATGGTGGAAGACGCCCTGCGCGACGGCACGGGCCTATTGGGCAATCTGGTGCGCTATACGTTGGCGGGCGCTGCCCTGGTAGTGCCGATCTGGATCGTGCTGCGCCTGCTCAAGAGGCGTTGATGGGCGCCGCACGGCTGAAGCTCACGCCCCAACAGGCTTTGTCGCGGCTGGTGCCGCATATTCTGGATATGGAAAGCCAGGCGCATCGGCGGATCGTCGTGGGGCTGGCAGGCGGACCGGGCGCCGGAAAATCGACGCTGGCAGCCGAGATCGTCACCATGCTCAATGCGACCCATCCAAGCAGCGCGGCGCTGGTGCCAATGGACGGCTTTCACATGCGCCATGCCAAGCTCGAAGCCATGGGGCAGACCGATTACAAGGGCGCACCGCACACCTTTGAGGGCGCCGAATTCGTCAGCTTCCTGCACCATCTCAAAAATGCGACAGGCCCGGTGAGCGGACCGGGCTATTCGCGCAAAATAGAAGATGTGGTGGAGAATGCCTTTACGGTGCAGGCCGAGGTTCGCGTGCTTGTCGTGGAAGGCAATTATCTGTTGCTGAGCGAAGGGCCGTTTGCCGGGGTCAGGCCGCTGCTGGATTATGCGGTGTTCATCCATGTGCCGCGCGAGCTGGTGCGCCAGAGGCTGATGAAGCGGCATGGCGAAGAGGGATTGTTCACTCCCGAGCGCAATGCGGCCCATATCGAACGCAACGACTTGCCCAATTATGACCTGGTCAGTGCGTCGCAGGACCGGGCCGATGTGGTGATCGAACTGGTGGTGGAGCGATGAGCATGGGCAAGACGCTGGTTCTGGCATTGTCGATTTTGCTGGGGACGTCGATCATAGCGGCGGCCGTGTTGCTGCGGCCGACGGGGTTCCAGCAATGCATTGGCATTGTGAGTGACGAAATCGAAAGCCGGGGCACCGCCAATGGCGCTTCGATCGATCCGCGGGATGTGGAATTTCAGGCGGCGCAGATGTGCGCGGGTTCGGAAGGGTGACTTCGGTAAAGGCTGGGGCATGGGAGTACCCCCTCCTAGCCTCCCCCTGATAGGGGGAGGTATCCTTCCGCGTTTGGGCGGGATCGAGTTTTAGGCACTGAGCTGTCCCTCCCCCTATCAGGGGAGGCTAGGACTCCCGGCCCGCCCTTAAAGCTTGACCTTGCCCTTGGCCCAATCGGCTGTCTTGCTGCCGGTGAGCTGGCTGATATTGGTCTTGCCGTCGGCGCGCACGGCGGCGACCAAGCCGCGCTTGATGCGGTCGAGCAGGTCGAGGCCGCCAAAGACCAGCGCGGAATAGAGCTGGATGGCATCGGCGCCGGCTTCGAATTTGGCGAGAGCCGATTGCGGGGAATGGATGCCGCCGACGCCGATAATGGGCAAAGCGCCAACGCGCTGGCGCATCTGGGCGAGGCGCTGGGTGGATAGATCGAACAGCGGCTTGCCGGAGAGGCCGCCGGTTTCAGCGGCGTTTTCAAGGCCGGCAATGGTGTCGCGCGTGACGGTGGTGTTGGAGACGATCAGGCCATCGAGATCGGTGGCGAGCACGACCTTGGCGATGGCGTCGAGTTCCTTTTTATCCAGATCGGGCGCGATCTTGAGGAAGACCGGGACGCGGATTTTGGCTTTGGCGCGGGCATCGAGCACTTCGGCCAGGAGGCGGCGCAGCGCCTCGTCGGATTGCAGATTGCGCAGGCCGGGCGTGTTGGGCGAGGAGATGTTGACCGTCAGATAATCGGCCAGATCGGCAAAGCGTTTGACGCCCAGCACATAGTCGGCGACGAAATCGGCGCTGTCCTTGTTGGCGCCGATATTGACCCCGAGCGCGGCCGGCACGCGCAGGCCCTTGAGGCGGGCGAAGGCGGCGTCATGGCCCTCATTGTTGAAGCCCATTCGATTGATAACGCCATCGGCGCCGGGCACGCGGAACAGGCGCGGCTTGGCATTGCCCGATTGCGGGCGCGGGGTGACGGTGCCGATCTCGACCATGCCAAAACCCATCAGTGCGAGCGGGCGCGGCACTTCGGCATTCTTGTCGAAGCCGGCGGCCATGCCGATGGGGTTTTTAAGCTCGATACCGCAGAGGGTTGTCGCCAATTCGGGCGCTTCGGCTTGGGTCTGCTCGGGGGCGAGGCCCAAGCGCAGCGCGGTGATGGTGGCGCGATGGGCGGTTTCGGCATCCATCTTGAGCAGGGTCTGCTGAGTGAGACCGGCCAGAGCGGGCAGGCGCAGCAAAGGCGAGAAGGCGGAAAAGATCATCGGACCGCCTCGGGCAGCGTCGTGGAACCATCGGCGGCGACATCGACCCGGGCTTCCCAGGCGATGGCGGAGGCCGGCAGCGGGCCACCATAGAGATGGGGGAAGAGCGCACCGCCGCGCGAGGCTTCCCAGACCAGGTTGTCACCGAGATCGGATGTGCGCACGGCCAGAATGACCAGGCCCGATTGGCCGGCGAAGTGCAGGCGCAGGGTTTCGGCCAATTGGCTGGCGGTGGAGAAGTGCATATAGCCGTCGGCGGCATCGATGGGCATGCCGGCAAATCCGGATGCGTTGCGCGCGGGGGCGTAAGCTGCCTCGGTGGCAATCTTGTAGATCAAATCTGGCGTGGTCATGCGCGCGACCCTAGAGCATTTCGCCGTTGCGTTGAAACGGTGAAATGGTGGTTGTGCGGTTTTTTCGTGGCGGTAAACGTATCCCTCTGAGCGTGTCTAAAACGCGGTGTCATCCCGGCGCAGGCCGGGATCCATGCTGAAGGTCATCAACACCATCCAGCGTGGGGAGAGGGCACAGCATGGATTCCGGCCTGCGCCGGAATGACACCGTGGATGGACAGGCACAAAGAGACCGCCAACAAGTAAAATTTTATGCATTCATAATATCTTGAGCGAGCAATTGTGTCTTGGCGCGCGCCTGATAGCTATAGCGGCAACGCGTTACTTGAGTGATTGATATGACCGCTGCCAATCATCCCGCCGCTGACCTGCAAACTGCCAGCGCCGCTCTCCCGCTCGTGCTCGATGTCGACGATACGCTGATCCGCACGGACCTGCTGCATGAAACGGCGGTGGCCTATTTCCGGGCCAATCCGCTGCGGGTGTTCAACCTGGTGCTGTGGACGCTGCAGGGCAAGGCCACGCTCAAGCGCAAGCTGAGCGAGCAGGTGCCGATCGATGTGGACAGCCTGCCGGTCAATGAGGAACTGGTGGCCTTTGCCCGCGCCGAGCACGACAAGGGGCGCCCGGTGGGCCTGGCGACCGCAGCCGACGAATTGCTGGCGCTGCGCCTGGCGCGCCGTTTCGATTTCATCGACTTCACCATTGGCAGCAATGGCACGCGCAATCTCAAGGGCGCCAACAAGGCGGCGGCCCTGGTCGAGCGCTTCCCCGAGGGCTTTGCCTATGCCGGGGATGGCCGGGCCGATCTTGAAGTGTGGGACAAGGCGCAATCCATCGTGCTCTCGGGCGCTTCGGCCGATATCGCGGCCAAGGCGCGGGCGCTGGGCAAGCCGGTGGAAGCCGAATTCACCCGCCCCAAGCTGGGCCTGCGCGGCTGGCTCAAGGCGCTGCGCGTACACCAATGGGCCAAGAACGCCCTGGTCTTCGTGCCGCTGGTGCTGTCGGGCATGGTCACCGACCCGGTTGCGGTCGTTGCCGCATTCGGCGCCTTTGTCGCCATCTCGCTGATGGCCTCGGGCACCTATCTGCTCAATGACCTGTTCGACCTGACCGATGACCGGCTGCACTGGACCAAGCGCAACCGGCCATTGGCATCGGGCAATCTGCGCATCAAGCACGGGGTTCCCGCTTCGGTCGCGCTCATCGTGGGCGGGCTTGGTATCGCGGCCCTTATCGGGCCGGCAACGCTGGGGCTTCTGGTCGCCTATATGGCCATTACCCTGCTCTATTCTTTCTACATCAAGCGCCAGCCCATTGTTGACGCCTTTACCCTGGCGGCATTGTTCACCATGCGCCTGGGGATCGGCATTGCCGCGGTGGGCGCGGTTCCCTCGCCGTGGCTGCTGGTGTTCTCGATGTTCCTTTTTACCTCGCTCTCCTTTGCCAAGCGGCAGACCGAAATCCAGAAAAGCGTCGCCAAGGGGCGGCTGGCGGTCAATGGGCGCGGGTATCTGGGCACCGATGCCGGCATGGTTGTGGCAATGGGCGTGGCGACGGCCATGGCGGCCATCACCATCATGGTGCTCTACATCATGAACGACGTTTACAGCGCCGATTTCTACAACCACCCCGGCTATCTCTGGGTCTTCCCGGCAGCCTTGTTCATGTGGGTGTCGCGCATCTGGCTTTTGTGCCACCGCGAAGAACTCAATGACGATCCGGTGGCCTTTGCCATTCGCGACCGGATCAGCATTGCCCTGGGCGGGTTGATGGGCGCGGCGTTCCTGGCCGGCTGGCTGCTCTGATGGGTGCAATGCTGCAGCAGCTGGCGGGCAACCAGGTTTTCCGGTTCCTGCTGCTGGGTGGAACGGCGGCGGCCATCAACTGGCTGGTGCGCTTCCCCCTTTCGGCGGTGATGCCGATGGGGGCCGCGGTGGTGCTGGCCTATATGATCGGCATGTGCGCGGGCTTCACGCTTTACCGCAAATATGTCTTTCCCGGCTCCACGCGCCCGCTGATGGAGCAGACCATGACCTTTATCGGGGTCAACCTGATCGGCGCGGTTGTCGTATTGGGGCTGACGACACTGTTCCTGCATCTGCTGGCCGCCGCGCCCTGGCCGAACATGGTGCGGGAGGGCCTGGCGCATGGCGCCGCCATCGGCATCGGCGCGGTGATCAATTTCATCGGCCACAAGCAATTGACCTTCCGCTTGGCGCCCCGCGCGGCCGGATAGTGATTCAGCCGATCTTCATGGAAATGGGATAAGCCGGACCGCATTTGGGGCCTGCTCCTCATACCACCTCCCAGCCCCATCAAAGGGGAAGGTATGGGCCGGTGGTGGGGATAGCCCATCAGAATTGTTGAAATCTTGAACCGACCTATCTGCAGACGTTTGGGGATTTGCAGCCGTGACCGTAAAGCGCATTGCCATCACAACCATTCTGGGCGGCCTGGTGCTGGCCTTTGTCGGGGTGCTTGCCCTGGCCATTCTGCGCGAGGCGCCGGGCAGCAATTCCTATGCCCTATTGGCCGAAGGCTGGCTCAATGGGCGGTTTGATACCGACGCATGCTTTGATGGCGACTGCGCCCTTTATAACGGGCTGACCTATATCATCTTCCCGCCGCTACCCGGCGTCATCACCCTGCCCTTCGTCGCGCTGTTCGGCAGCGATTTCCGCTTTTTCACGGTACTGAGCGCTCTTGCCTTTGCCGGCAGCGGGTGGCTCTGGTGGCAGATTTTCCGCCGGCAAGAGGCCGGGCGCGACCAGGCCATTCTGCTGGTGCTGCTGGCGCTGTTCGCGACGCCGCTGGCCTTTGTGGTGCTGCGCGGCGATGGGATCTGGTTCTTTGCCCAAAGCTGGGGCTTTTTCTTCTCCACGGCGGCACTTTATTGCGCGTTGGTGCGCCGCAATGCCCTGCTGACGGGGCTCTTTATCGGCATGGCCTTTTTGTGCCGGCAGATGACCATTCTCTACCTGCCGGTGCTCTATGTGCTGCTGCTCGAGGCCAATACGGCCTGGTATCGCATTGACCTGGCGGCCATCAAACGGGCGCTGTCGCTCGCAGTCTTCCCGATCATCGCGATCCTGATCTATTTCGCCTATAATTACGTTCGCTTCGGCTCGCCGCTGGAAACTGGCTATTCCTATATTTTCCCGGTCTCGGGAGATGTGGCCAATAGCGGTGGCTTCTTCCTGCGGCTGCGGGTGCGCGAGCTTGGCATTTTCTCGCCCGATTATTTCCTGTTCAACGCCATCTATATGTTCATCGCCGGCCCGCATGTGGATTTTGCCGGGCGCTATATGACCGAGATGGCGGGTTTCGACATCAATGGCGCTTCGCTGTTTCTGGTGACGCCGCTATTACTGCTGGCCTTTTTGGGCAAGTGGGACCGCGCCTTCTGGTTCGGGCTGGCAACCTGCGGGCTCATCATGGGGCTGACGCTGCTCTACCATTCGAACGGCTTTTCCCAATATAGCGCTCAGCGCTATGCGCTGGACTGGCTGCCGATCCTGCTGGTTTTCCTCGGCCGGGGGCTCAAGCCGGAATGGACAGGGCCTTTTGCGCTGCTGCTGACCTATTCGATGGGCGTGACGCTTTCCATGCTGGCCATTGGCGGCATTCTGGCAGGCTGAACGAAGGGGGGAAGGCCCCTCACCCGGCCCTTCGGGCCGACCTCTCCCCCAAGGGAGAGGTGATCAGGTGGCGGGGGAACGCAGCGCGTTCATGACGACGGCAAAGGCCGGCGAATTCTGCCGCCGGCTTGGATAATAGAGAAAATAGCCGTCGAACATCGGCGACCAATCGTCGAGCACCTGGACGAGCCGCCCGGACGCGATATGCCGGGTGACCTGGCTTTCGGGCAGATAGGCGACGCCCAGGCCGGAGATAGCCGCATCGATCATGGCCAGGGTCGAATTGAAGGTGAGCTGTCCTTCGACCCGCACGCGCAGCTCCCGGCCATCCCGGGCAAATTCCCAGGCATAAAGGCCCCTGCTCGTCACCTGCCGGTGGTTGATGCAATTGTGGCCGACCAGGTCCTGGGGCATTTGCGGGGTGGCGTACCGGGCGAGATAGGCGGGCGAAGCCACGACCACCAGCCGCCAATCGGGGCTTATGCGCACCGCGATCATATCCTTGTCGACGCTTTCGCCCAGGCGCACGCCGGCATCGAACCGTTCCTCGACGATATTGCGGAAGCCATTGTTGATATCGAATTCGACATGGATATCGGGATAATCGAGCAGCATGGGCTTGAGCCGGGGCCAGACCACCCATTGCAGGGCATGATCGGACAGCGTGATGCGGACGGCGCCGGACGGCTTGTCGCGGAAGGCCATGAGCGCATCCACCTCGCTCTCGATATCCTGGATGCGGGGCGCAAGAGAGCGCAACAGGCGTTCGCCGGCCTCGGTGGGTGAGACGCTGCGCGTGGTGCGCGACAGCAGGCGCAGCCCCAGGCGTTCCTCAAGCCGCTTGATGGTGTGGCTGAGCGAGGATTGCGAGGTGCCGAGCCGGGCGGCGGCCCGGGTAAAGCTGCGCTCCTCGGCCACGGCCATGAAAAACAGCATGTCGTTCAAGTCTTGTCGCTGCATGGGCACCTCCGAGTGATTTATATCACAGACCGATAGGTCCATGCGAATTATCCCAACTAATCACCAGGAGCATGGCGCTTTATATGAGGGCCATACGAAGCTGGAGCGGAAAGCGCCCGGCTCGCGTCATTTCCCTTCATTCCTGACCCCGCGGATATGTCATGGACACCACTTTTGACGGCCAGATGGTGAAAACGCCCAGTGCCTGGGGTGCGGTGGCCTGCCTGTCGCTGCTGACTTTCGTGCTGGTCGCCTCCGAATTCATGCCGGTGAGCCTGTTGACGCCGATTGCCGGCGAATTGGGCATCAGCGAAGGCCAGGCCGGCCAGGCGATCTCGATCTCAGGCTTTTTCGCCGTTATCACGAGTCTCTTCGGCAATAGCCTGCTGCGCAGGCTGGACCGGCGGACCGTGGTTTTCCTCTATACGGCGGTGCTGGTGGTTTCGGGTCTATTGGTCACGTTCGCCCCCAATTATCTGGTCTTCATGATCGGGCGGGCGCTGATCGGCATTTCGATCGGCGGCTTCTGGTCGCTGTCGACGGCGATCCTGGCGCGCATCGTTGCGAGCGAAGACCTGCCCAAGGCCATTGCCATGCTGCAGGGCGGCACGGCTTTCGCAGCGGTCGTCGCAGCACCATTGGGGAGTTTTCTGGGCGGGCTGATCGGCTGGCGGGGCGCTTTCTTCATCGTGGTTCCCATTGGGCTTGCCGCGCTGGCCTGGCAATTTGCGGTCTTTCCCAAAATGCCGCCCCGGGCTTCGGGATCAGTGGGGCAGATGTTCGGCCTCCTGCGCCGGCGTGTCTTTGCCATCGGCACGGCGGCAACGGCGCTGGCCTTTATGGGGCAATTCTCGCTCTCGACCTATTTGCGGCCGTTCCTGGAAAACGTCACCGGTCTCGATGTGAACGCGCTTTCCATGGTGCTGCTCGGATTGGGTCTGGCGGGACTCCTCGGAACATCGGTGGTGGGCTTTGTGCTGCGTTCACATCTGGGTGCGGTGCTGATCGGGCTGCCAACGGCGTTGATGATCATCGCGCTGCTGCTGATCGCCGCCGGGCCCTTTGCTCTGGCGACGGCGGGTCTGCTGATGCTCTGGGGCTTTTTCAGCACGCCAATCCCGGTGGCCTGGGGCACCTGGATGACCCGGGTGATCCCCGATGACCTGGAAGCGGGCGGGGGGTTACAGGTGGCGCTGATCCAGTTCGCCATCACTTTCGGCGCTTCGGCGGGCGGGCTGCTGTTCGACGCCGCCGGCTGGTGGAGCTCCTTTGCCCTGGGCGCGGGCCTGCTGCTCGCCTCGGCCCTGTTGTCCTGGGTGGCAGCGGCGGCGCTGGCGAGGCGGCCGCTATGACATCGGGATCGATCCACCGGCGTACTCTACTAGGCGCTGCCCTTGCCATGACACTTCCGGGTGTGGCGTGGGGGCAGCAGGGCACGGACCCGGCGAGCCAGGAGGCAACCCATATGCAAGTTCGCTTCAGCTTCAATGGCGAGACGCTGACCGCCACGCTCTACGACAATCCCTCGGCCCGCGATTTCTACGCCATGCTGCCGCTGGACCTGACGGTCGACAATTACGCGCAGAACGAAAAGATCGCCTACCTCCCACGCAGGCTCACCGAGGAGGCCAGCGGTCCCTTTGGCAACGAGCGGCCGGGTGATCTCTGCTATTTCGCGCCATGGGGCAACCTGGCTCTGTTTTATGCCGGCTATCGCTGGTCGAGCGGACTGGTCCGGCTCGGCCGGTTCGATAGCGGTTTCGAGCCGCTGCTGACGCGCGGCGAATTCCCCCTGCACATCGAGGCGGTTTGACCGCCTCCAATCGAAAGGAAGCTTTTCCATGCTTGCCACAGTTTTGCACGGCCCCGGAGACGTTCGCTATGAGGACGTTGCCGAGCCCACAATCCTTCATCCGACCGATGCCATCATCAAGCTTTCGGCGACCTGCATTTGCGGGTCCGACCTCTGGCCTTATCGTGGCGCGAGCCCGGTTACCGCGCCCCAGCATATGGGCCACGAATATTGTGGCGTTGTGGTGGAAGTCGGTAGCGCGGTGAAAACCGTCAAGCCCGGCCAGTTCGTGGTCGGCTCCTTTGCCACCTCCGACAATACGTGCCCCCATTGCCAGCACGGCTTTCACTCATCCTGCGAGCAGCGCGAATTCATGTCGGGTGCCCAGGCCAGCTATGCCCGCGTGCCCCTGGCGGATGGTACGCTGGTGGCGACGGCGGAAATGCCGGCCGACGATCTGATCCCCAGCCTATTGGCGGCTTCCGACGTGCTGGGCACGGGCTGGTATGCGGCCGACGCGGCGCGGGTGCAGAAGGGCATGACGGTGGCCGTGGTTGGCGATGGCGCTGTGGGCCTGATGGGCGTGCTGGCGGCCAAGCAGATGGGCGCCGAACGCATTATCGCAATGAGCCGGCACAAGAGCCGGCAGGAACTGGCGCTGGAATATGGCGCTACCGATATCGTAACCGAGCGCGGGGATGCCGGCGTCGCCGGGATCAAGGCATTGACGGGCAATATCGGGGCCGATGCGGTACTCGAATGCGTGGGTACGCAGGAATCCATGCTGCAGGCGATCCATGCCGCCCGGCCTGGCGCCATGATCGGCTATGTCGGAGTGCCCCATGGGGTGCAGCTCGATGGCCAGCAGCTCTTCTTCTCCCAGACCGGCATGATGGGCGGCCCGGCGCCGGTGCGGCGGTTCCTGCCGCATCTGATGGATCTGGTGCTGACCCGGCAGATCAATCCCGGCAAGGTCTTTGACCTCGAATTGCCGATTGCGGATGTGGCGGAAGGCTATCGGGCCATGGACGAGCGGCGGGCCATCAAGACATTGCTGCGCGTCTAGGACGCCGGCATGATCTCGACTGCACAAGGGGCCACCGATGCGGTGGCCCTTTTCCTTTGGGCGGGAGCGGCTCTTTACAAGCGGGCGGGAGGCGATTAGAAATAGGACTTATTTCCGCGACATAAGATAGATTTCCTGAATCATGCTATCACACAGGGCCATATGGGACGGCATTGACGCGCTGGCGCGCCGGCATGGGCATTCTGTGTCGGCATTGGCCAAGCTCGCGGGGCTCGACGCCACCGCGTTCAATATCTCCAAGCGCATCAACAAGGATGGCCGCGAACGCTGGCCTTCGACCGAGAGCATTTCCAAAATTCTGGAGGCGACGGGGGAGAGCTTCGACAGCTTCCTGCATGGCACGGGCGCTTATATGCAAATCAGCCCGCATGAAAGCGGCCAGACCGTGCCGCTGCTGGGCCTGGCCCAGGCCGGATCGGGCGGCTTTTTCGATAGTGCGGGCTTTCCGGCCGGACAGGGCTGGGATGAAGTGGCCCTGCCCTCGCCCGGCGAAGCGGGTATTTATGCCCTCGAAGTGCAGGGCGATTCCATGGAGCCGCTGTACCGGGAGGGAGACCGCATCGTGGTCTCGCCCACCGAGCAGGTGCGGCGCGGAGACCGGGTGGTGGTGCGCACGCGGGATGGCGAGGTCATGGCCAAGATATTGGCCCGGCAAAGCGCCAAGCAGATCGAACTGCATTCGCTGAACCCGGCCTATGAGCCGCGGCTGCTCGATGTGGCCGATATAGAATGGATCGCCCGCATCATCTGGGCCAGCCAATGAAGATCGCTGCTGCGACAGAGGCAGACAGTGCCGATTGGGCGGAGCTGCGCCAGGCGCTCTGGCCGCGCCATGGCCTGGCGGGACATACCGCCCAGATTGCCGATGCGCTGGCGGCGCCGGGGGACAGGATCAACCTTATCGCCCGCATGCCGGATGGCCAGGCAGTGGGCCTGGCCGAGGCCAGCTTGCGGCACGACTATGTCAATGGCTGCAATACTTCGCCGGTGGCATTTCTCGAGGGTATTTTTGTCAGCCCCGAACATCGCCGCGGCGGCATTGCCGGCCAATTGGTGGCGGCGGTCGAGGATTGGGCGCGGGCGCAAGGCTGCACGGAATTCGCCTCGGACGCTGCGCTCGACAATGTGCGCAGCCATCAGATGCATGGCGCATTGGGCTTTAGCGAAACCCAGCGGGTCGTCTATTTTCGCAAGCTGCTGAACCAGCAATGACGGATACGCCAATCGACAGCAAACGGATCGCCAGCGCGGCCCGCTGTTTCGATGCCGGCGGCCGGTTACAGCGCTGGCCCTCCAAGCGGGCCGAGCAATTGCTGGTGCTGTGGGTGGTGTGGTCCTATCTGCCGGACGATCAGCAATTGAGCGAGCCCGAGGTTAGCTCCATGCTGCGGGACTGGCACGATTATGAGGATTATGCGCTGCTGCGGCGCGAATTGTGCGATCTGGGCATGATGCGGCGCACGCCCAATGGGCGGGTTTATCGCAAGGTTTCGCAGGACATGCCGGCGGAGGCCATGGCGCTGGCGGAACGCGTCAGGAGCGGTGGGGAAAGGTAAGTCTGCACCGGGTCATTCCCGCGAAAACGGGAACCTCTGTTTGGATATGGAAACAGAGGTCCCGCTTTTGCAGGGATGACAGCGTGGGCGGCGCAGCGATCTGAAGCCGCTAGGCCTTGAGCATTTTTCCCGCCAAGGCATCTTCGATGAGCTGGCGGGTTTCGGCGACGCCGAACAGGGCGATGAAGGAGCCGAAGCGAGGCCCCTGATCTTCACCCAGCAGCACCTGATAGATGGCCTTGAACCAGTCGCGCAGCGGCTCGAACTTGTGGGCATTGCCGATGGCATAGACCAAGTCCTGCAGCGCCCCGCCATCGGTCGAGCCTTCGTAGCCGGCCAGCTGATCGTGCAGGTCCTGCAGGGCGGCGCGTTCCTGATCGGTGGGGGCGCGATAGACCTTGTTCGGCTTTACCTTGTCATTGAAGTAACGCACGGCATAGGCGGCAAGGCGATCGATTTCGGGATGGGTCTGGGCCGTCGCGCCGTGCAGATAGCGCGAGATGAAGCCCCAGAGCACCTTGGTATCGGTGGCATTGGCCGTGGCCACCAGATTGAGCAGCAGGGCAAAGCTCAGCGGCACTTCGGGGTTTGGCACATTGCCGTAATGCACGTGGAAGGCCGGGTTTTCGAGGCGCGCGGCCACGTCCTGGCCCTGATAGGCGGAAATGAAGCTATAATATTCGTCCACGGCGCGCGGGATGACATCGAAATGCAGGCGCTTGGCGGTGCGGGGCTTCTGGAACATGTAGAGGCCCAGGCTTTCATTGCCCGCATAGGTCAGCCATTCGTCGATGGTCAGGCCATTGCCCTTGGACTTGGAGATTTTCTGCCCCTCGGAATCGAGGAAGAGCTCGAACACGTAGTGCTCCGGTGCCTTGCCGCCGAGGATTTCGCAAATCTTGTCATAGACGTGGGCGTTGGTCTGGTGATCCTTGCCGAACATTTCGAAATCGACGCCAAGGGCGGCCCAGCGCATGCCGAAATCGGGCTTCCACTGCATCTTCACATGGCCGCCGGTGACCGGGACAGTGGTGTCGCGGCCATCTTCGTCCTCGAAGGTGACGGTGCCGTTGACGGCATCGACTTCCTTCATGGGGACATAGAGCACGCGGCCGGAAATGGGCGAGATGGGCAGGAAGGGGCTGTAGGTAGCCTGCCGCTCGGCGCCTAGCGTGGGCAGCATCACGGCCATGATGTCGTCATAGCGCTCGGCAGCGCGGCGCAGCACGGCGTCAAACTTGCCGGAGCGGTAGTAATCGGTGGCGCTGGCGAATTCGTAATCGAAGCCGAAAGTGTCGAGGAACCGGCGCAGCATGGCGTTGTTGTGATCGCCGAAGCTGGCATATTCATTGGTCCAGGGATCGGGCACGGCGCTGAGCGGCTTTTGCAGATGCGGCTCCATGGCCTCCTTGGAGGGCACGTTATCCGGAATCTTGCGCATGCCATCGAGATCATCGGAAAAGCAGATCAGCCTTGTCGGCACCTGATCGCGCGTCAGCAAGCGGAAGGCGGTGCGGACCATGGTGGTGCGCGCCACTTCGCCAAAGGTGCCGATATGGGGCAGGCCCGAGGGGCCATAGCCGGTTTCGAACACGGCTTCGCCCTTGCCGGTTTTCTCCAGCCGGGCCACCAGTTTTTTGGCTTCCTCAAACGGCCAGGCGCGGGCAGTCTGGGCAGCGTCGAAAAACGCAGGATCGAGTGGGGGCAAAGGAGCGGGCGACAAGGAACCAGCCTTTCGGTATTTTGTGGGAGGCGGGGAGGTGTGTTGCATTCCAGCAGGCTTGCGTCAATGTCGCAGATATTTGGCCGCAGGCGCTTGCTGGGGACCGGAAGCCTGCCTAGCTAAACGAGATTGCCAGAAACGGAAACCACGATGACCCTTGCCGCCCATGACGCCCTGATCCACCTGATGCTTGTCGCCGCCTCTTCCGACAGCGCCATGACCGAAAGGGAGCTGGTGCGCATCCAGGCGCTGGTGGGGCGGCTGCCGGTGTTCGAGGGGTTCGACAAGAGCCGGCTGACGGCGGTGGCCAATGCCTGTGCCGACAAGCTCAATGGGCCGGGCGGGCTGGACAAGGTGCTGGACGACGCCATTGCCGCGCTGCCGGCCAAGCTGCAGGACACCGCCTATGCCGTGGCGGTGGAGGTGACGGCGGTGGACCTCCATCTTGAGCAGGAGGAATTGCGGTTTCTCGAAATGCTGCGCGACAAGCTGGCGCTGGACCGGCTGACGACGGCCGCCATCGAAGCGGCGGCGCGGGCGCGGCATCGGCGGATGCCGAATTAGTAAAACCCCACCGGAAACCAGCGCAGGTAGAGTTCGTCCAGGGTGCCATTGTCCTTGAGCTTGACCAGGGCCCAGTCGATGGCGTGGCGCACGGCGTCATTGCCGGCGGGGACGGCGATGGCGAGGCCCTCCCCGAACAGGGCGGGGCGGAAATAGGCGTCACCGACAAAGCCGCAGCAATCGAGATTTTCATTGAGCCAGAACGAGGCCCGCATGGCATCGCCGAAGAAGAGATCGGCGGCGCGATCTTTTACGGCGGCCAGGGCTTCGACCTCGGTAGCAAAGGGCACGACATTGGCGCGAGGCAGATAGCGGCGCACAAAGGCTTCATGCGTGCTGCCGGTGCGCACGGCGATGGTCTTGCCGGTCAAGGTCGCGGGATCGAAAGTGGCGATATCGGCAGAGCGGGTGACGAAGCGGCCGGGCAGCGCCAGATAGGTGGCGGAGAAATCGAAGCGCGCGCCGTTTTCGGGGGACATGTCGAGCCCGGCGATCAGCGCATCGCCCTGATTGTCGGCCAGGGCATCGGCCGCCTGTTCCCAAGGCCAGGCCTGGATGGTGCAGGCGACATTGACCTCGGTGCAGATGCGGCGGGCCAGATCGACATTGAAGCCGATCAATTCGCCCCCGGCATCGCGGAAATTGAAGGGTGGAAAATCGGTGGTGGTGAGGAAGCGGATGGCCGGAATGGGGGAGAGGCTCGGCAGGATTTCCCGCGCGCTGGGATCGGTGTGATAGGGGAGGGTTTGGGCGAAGGCGGGCAGCATCAGCAGCGTTGCGAACAAGGCGATGAGCGTGCGGCCCCACCCCCTCCTGGCCTCCCCCATCGAGGGGGAGGTGTCGTTCCGTGGGTGGGACTGCATCCAGCCAAATCGGGCAAGAGACAGGAAGGACATCGCGGCACGACCTCGTGGTTCGACGGGCTCACCATGCGGTCTAGTCATGAACACCGCCCTTACGACAGGCCATTTCACACCTGGTCTAGGCCGTACATCAGGTCGGCGATGAGGTCGTCGCTGGATTCGAGGCCCACCGAGAGGCGGACGAGGCCGGGGGTGACGCCGGTTTCGAGGCGCACTTCTTCGGTGAGGCGGACATGGGTGGTGGTGCGGGGGTGGGTGATGAGCGATTTCGCGTCGCCCAGATTGTTGGAAATCAGGATCACCGCGAGATTGTCGCAGAAGGCGAAGGCGCCTTCCTGGCCACCCTTGACGTCGATGGCGAGCAGGGTGGAGCCGCGGGTCATCTGGCGCTTGGCGAGATCATATTGCGGGTGGCTGGGGTGGTGCGGATAGATGACGCGCTCGACCTTGGGGTGGCTGGCGAGGGCCGCGGCGAGTTTTTCGGCACTGTCGGTCATGCGCTCGACGCGCAGGGCATAGGTTTCCAGCCCCTTGAGCAGCACCCAGGCGTTGAAGGCGCTCAGCGTCGCGCCGGTCTGGCGCAGGAAGGTGTGGACGTCGCCTTCGATCAGGGCCTTGGAGCCGAGGACAATGCCGCCCAGCACCCTGCCCTGCCCGTCGATATGCTTGGTGGCCGAATAGGTGACGAGGTCGGCGCCCAGTTCGAGCGGCTTCTGGTAGAGGGCGGTGGAAAAGACATTGTCGACGATGAGTTTGGCGCCATGGGCGTGGGCGATCTCGGCGACGGCCTTGATGTCGACAAGTTCGAGCGTCGGATTGGTCGGGGTTTCGATGAACACGACCTTGGTGTTCGGCTGCATGGCGCGGGCGAAATTTTCGGGGTCGCGGCCATCGACCAGGGTCGAGGCGACGCCGAAGCGCGGCGCATAATCTTCCACCACATAGCGGCAGCCGCCGAACAGGGCCTGGGCGGCCACGATATGGTCCCCTGCCCGCACCTGGCTCATCACCGCATTGGTGACCGCGGCCATTCCCGAGGCGAAGGCGCGGCTGGCTTCGGCGCCTTCGAGCAACGCCATGCGCTCCTGGAACATGTCGACGGAAGGATTGGCGAAGCGCGAATAATTATGGCCGCCGGGAATCTTGCCCTGGAACAGGCGCTCGGCATGTTCGGAACTGGGATAGGAATAGCCGGAATTGAGGAACAGCGCTTCGCTGGTCTCGTTGAAATCGGTGCGCTTGCCGCCGCCATGGACCAGCTGGGTTTCGGGCGACAGGCGGGTCGGGTCGAGAAGCGGATTGTTCGTCTTGGACATGACGGCACTTTCAACAAAAAACCGGCGCACGAGGGCGGCCGGTTGAAAACGGTCTTTAGCGATTTCTTTAAAGTGGCTGCAACCGACCGGCCAAATCACCACTGGGCTGTGATCTAAGGGCAATTGGCTGTTGGCGTCAATTGCAGGGATTGGTAGGGACTAGAGCTCAGATGGGCACGCGAAGGTAACATGGACAAGCAGCAGGCATGGCCGCGGGGCGTGTTTCCGGCGCGGTTGATCGAAAAACTGGCGCGTGAGGGCTCGATCATCTCGGCGCGCGCCTTCGATCACGATCAGTTGCAGCCGGCGAGCCTCGACCTACGATTGGGCGATGTGGCCTATCGGGTGCGCTCGAGCTTCCTGCCCGGGCCCAATCATTCGGTGGCCGAGCGCATCGAAGCGCTCAAGCTGCATGAAATCGACCTCACGAATGGCGCGGTGCTGGAGCGGGGCTGCGTCTATCTGGTGCCGCTGCAGGAGAGCCTGGACCTGCCCGAGGCGGTGAGCGCTTCGGCCAATCCAAAGAGCTCGACGGGGCGGCTGGACGTGTTCACCCGCGTGATCGGGGACCGGGCGCGGGGTTTTGACCAGATGCCGGAGGGCTATAAGGGCCCGCTTTATCTCGAAGTCAGCCCGCGGACCTTTCCCGTGCTGGTGCGGACGGGATCGCGGCTCAGCCAGATGCGGTTCCGCTCGGGCGATACGCGACTATCTGTGGCCGCACACCGGGCGCTGCATGACACCGATAATCTGGTCTTTGGTGGCAATTATCCGGTGGGGGAAGGCGTGGCGCTGTCCATCGACCTCAAGGGCGAGGGCCGCAACGGGCTGATCGGCTTCCGCTCCAAGCGGCATACGGCGGTGGTGGATGTCGACAAGAAGGCGGCGCTCGATGTGCTCGACTTCTGGGAGCCGCTGACCAATCGCGGGCGGGAAGAGCTGATCCTCGACCCCGACGAATTCTACATCCTGGTCAGCGACGAGGCGGTGCATGTGCCGCCGACCCATGCGGCCGAAATGGTGCCGTTCGATCCGTTGGTGGGCGAATTCCGCGTGCATTATGCGGGCTTCTTCGACCCCGGCTTCGGGCATTCGCCGGCAGGCGGTAGCGGTAGCCGGGCGGTTTTAGAGGTGCGTAGCCGGGAAGTGCCGTTTTTGCTGGGGCATGGGCAGACCATTGGGCGGTTGATCTACGAAACGCTGGCCGAGGCGCCGGACCGGCTCTATGGCACGGCTTTGGGCTCGAACTATCAGGCGCAGACGCTGAAGTTGTCCAAGCATTTCAAGCCGTATACGCCGTAAGGTACGGCAACGAGGAGAATGGATTCCCGCCTGCGCGGGAATGACATCTTGGTTGGGCGCACGCTCGGACCCTACCCTCATTCTCACCCCTTCCCAACCACCGCGCTTCCCTCGGGCCTGACCCGAGGGCCGCTCTCAACTCGGCACAAGCGGCGAGTGGTCCTCGGGTCAAGCCCGAGGAAGGCGATTGTGGTGGTGGAGAATGCGGGGGTTTTCACCACGTCGGGGTTGGGTTCGTGCAGGCGAAAAGCCGATGCATGCCACCTGCAAGGGAGCCATGACGAAAACGGTTATGGACAGGATGCAAGGGGAGGCATACATCTCGCCAATATAAGTAGCATGCTACATTGTATTGGTCTACATAATGCCTTCCAACCCCAATCTGCTGCGTATCGTCGGCCGGGTCGCCCGGGAATTGAGTACGGGTTTTGACGCCCAGCTCAAAAGCCTGGGGCTGACTTCGGCGCGCGCACGCGTGCTGCTATTGCTGGTGCGCAGCCCCGAAGGGGTGAGCCAGGCAGCAGTGACCGAATTTCTGGGCGTGGAACATCCAACGGCAGTACGGATTCTCGATGGTCTGGAGGGATTGGGGCATATTCGTCGCGAGCCTGCTCCGCATGACCGGCGCGCCAAGCTGATCGTGCTGACCAAGGCGGGCCGGCCGCTGGCCGAAGAGGTGGGCGTGCTGACCGACCGGCTCAATGCGCAATTGATGGAGGGGTTGAGCGCGAGCGACCTTGCGACGACCAACCGCATTCTCGCCGTGCTGCTCGACCGCATCCTGGCGCTCAAGCCTCTGAACGATGACGAAACCGAGGGGGAGAGCGCGCCATGAACGCCAATGCTCCCATCGCTATTGCCGAAGCGCAGCAGCCAGCGCAAGAAACGCGGCGGCCAGCGCAAGAAGCGCGGCCGGGCATGCCGCCCTTCGTGCCCAAGTCGCTGCCGTGGAACGTGATCTATGTGATCAGCTCGATCGTGCTGGGTATTACCCAGGGGCTGGGGCTCAATCTGGTGACGGCCAATCTTACCGGGCTCCAGGCCTCGTTCGGGGCCACGGCCACCGAAATGGCCTGGCTGCCCACGGTCTATTTTGCCACCAATATGACCGGCACCATCGTCATGTTCAAAATCCGCAGCCAGTTCGGCATGCGGCGCTTTGCCGAGCTGGGCATCATTGTCTATGCGCTGATCGTTCTGGCGCATCTGTTCGTCCATGACCTGCAATCGGCCATTTGGGTGCGGGCGATCATGGGGATTGCCGCCGCGCCGCTCAGCACGCTGGCCTTTTTCTACATGCTCGAATGGCTGCCCCCGGCCAAGAAGATGAGCATTGGCCTCTGCTTCGGCATGCTGGGCAGCTCTCTCTCACTGCCGCTGGCCCGCGTGATCTCGCCGGACCTGCTCGCCTTGGGCGATTGGCAAGGACTTTACATGGTCGAGGCGGGCCTGGCCCTGGTGAGCCTGGCCATCGTGTTTCTTGTGCCGCTGGTGCCGCCGCCGCGCGCCAAGGTGTTCGACAAGGATGACCTTGTCAGCCTGCCGCTCATGGCAGCGGGTTTTGCCGCCATGGCCATCGTGCTGGGCATGGGGCGGGTCTATTGGTGGCTCGAGGCGCCGTGGATCGGCGTATTGCTGGCCATTGGCATCGGTTCGCTGGTGTCGTTTTGCCTGGTCGAATTGCATCGCAAGAACCCGATTATCGACCTGCGCTGGCTGTTCAGCCGCGACATGCTGATCTTTGCCGGTTCGCTGATCGTGCTGCGGCTGCTGCTATCGGAACAATCGGTGGGGGTGTTTGGCCTGTTCACCGTGCTCAACCTGCAGAATGACCAGTTGATCGGATTGTTCGGGCTGGTGGGGGTCGCCACTTTCGCGGCCACGGCCGGGCTCAGCATGGTGATGAAACCCAATCGCGTGCCGATCTTTCACCTGATCGCGCTGGTGCTGATCGCCATTGCCGCCTGGATGGATTCCCAAAGCACGGTGCTCAGCCGCCCCGAGCAATTCTATATCAGCCAGGCGCTGATCGGGATCGCCACCGGCTTGTTCCTGCCGCCGGCCATGTTGCATGGCTTTCTGCGGGCACTGGCGCGGGGACCGCAATATATCCTGTCGTTCCTCACGGTGTTTCTCACCACGCAGAGCCTGGGGGGCCTGTTGGGTTCGGCCATATTCGGCACATTCGTTACGGTGCGCGAGCAATTCCATTCCAATGTGATCGCCCAGGGGATCACCCTGCTCGATCCGCTGGTGGCCCAGCGCGTCCAGGCCTATGGCGGCGCCTATGCACGTGTGCTGACCGACCCGGCGCAGCGCGATGCCAAGGGGCTGGCGCTGCTTGGCCAATCGGCCAGCCAGCAGGCCAATGTACTGGCCTATAACGATCTGTTTTTACTGATTTTCGCAGCGACCCTCGTGGCCATCGCCGTGCTGCTCACCCATCTGGCGCTTGCCGCTCTCAGCAAGTCCGCCGCCCCGCTCCAGGCGCAGCCCGCCTGATTTCGAAAGACCAAAGCTATGCGTATCAAAGAACTTGTTTTGTCCAAGGCGACAATTCCCGCCCTCATTGCCGGCCTTATCGGTATCGGCGCGGTGCTCTATGCCTGGCAATTGCCACCCTTCACCACCAGTGTCGAAAGCACCAACAATGCCTATGTCAAAGGCCGGGTGACGCTGATCGCGCCGCAATTGGCGGGCTATGTGGTTGATGTGCCGGTCACCGATTACCAGAGCGTGCACAAGGGCGAGGTGCTGGTGCAGCTCGACGACCGCATCTATCAGCAGCAATTGGCGCAGGCCGAAGCGAGCCTCGTGCAGCAGCAGAATGCGCTGGCCAATTACGGCCAGAATTTTGCGTCCAAGCAGGCCAGCGTCGATCTGGCCAAGGCGCAGCTTGCGGCAGCACAGGCAGCGCTGAACAAGGCGCAGGCCGACGCGACGCGCACCGATTCCCTGCTCGCTTCTGGCCTTTCTCCGCAATCGACGGTCGATCAGGTGCATTCGGCATTGGCCCAGGCGCAATCGAGCGTCGACCAGGCCATGGCCTCGGTCAGCATTGCCGAGCAGAACCTGTCGCTGGTCGAAGGCGGCAAGCCGGCGCTGGAAGGCGCGGTCAAGGGCGCCGAGGCCAGTGTGGAACTGGCGCGGATCAATATTTCCAATACCAGGATCGTGGCGCCGGTCGACGGCGTTCTGGGCGAGGTTGCCGCGCGGCTGGGGCAATATGTGTCGATCGGCACCCAACTGACCTCGGTGACGCCACCCCAGACCTGGGTGATCGCCAATTTCAAGGAAACCCAATTGGCCGGCATCACTGTGGGGCAAGCGGCCAATATCGTGGTCGATGCGCTGGGTCATGGCGCGCTCAAGGGCCATATCTCGGAGATTTCCCCGGCGGCCGGCTCGGAATTCAGCGTGCTCAAGCCCGACAATGCCACCGGCAATTTCACCAAGATCGCCCAGCGCATTCCCGTGCGGATCGAACTGGACCCGGGCCAGGACATGATCGCGCGGCTGCTGCCGGGCATGTCGGTTGAAGTGTCGGTGGATACGGCGGCGATGCTATAGGGCCGCTCAGGAGCGGCTTGACGGCGCGTTTAGCGGCCGATCACGGCTCGTCCTGAACACCCCGCCGGCCGGTCGGCTGTTCCAGCCGCTTGCCGCCGGGATCGTTCACGGGCCGGCCGAGATCGTCAATATTGTCGTCGGCGGCCTGCCCGGTGCTGTCATCCGCTTCTCTCTGGCGGCGGCATTTATCCAGGGCGGTGAACCAATATTCCTTATCCCGACCGGATGGCCGCCCATCGGCTTCCCAGAGGAAATAGGCCGTATCGCGTACCGTTCTTTCGAAATCGCTGTCGTTTGAATGCATCGGGCTCTCCTCTTCTCAAAGGAAACACCACACATCCCGAAGGGTTGCCTCGCGTGTCGGCCTGAAGCTCTCCTCGACCGGCTTGACGGCGGCGGCGATTTCCCGCATCTAGATCGCCGTCGCGGGTGTAGCTCAATGGTAGAGCAGAAGCTTCCCAAGCTTACGACGAGGGTTCGATTCCCTTCACCCGCTCCAAAAATCCCAAATGGCAGAAGAGTGCTAGGCCCGCGCCCATCCGGGCAGGGCGGACCTGTTGGTGGCGCCCAGCAGGGGCAGGTCGATGACGACGCAGGCGCCGCCGGAGGCGGCGTCCACAATCGCGACGCGTCCGTGATGGCGGGATATGATCGCTTCCACCAGATTCAAGCCGAGGCCGGCACCGCGGCTTGATGGCTTCAGGCGGAAAAACGGCTCGAAAACCCGGTCCCGATCCGGAGGGGGAATGCCCGGTCCTTCGTCGCTGATGGCGATGGTGCCGTACCTGTTCACTTCGACAAGAATCTCTCCGCGCTGCCCGCCGTAAGCTATGGCATTCTGCACCACATTGATCAGGGCCCGCGACAGGCTGGCCGGGTCGCCGTTGATATAGACGGGCGCTTCGGTTGCCATGAGCGACAATTCGTATCCGGCGGCGTTGGCCAGCGGCGCCAGGTCACCGACAACCTGGCCTCCCAGTTCGACCAGATCGACGGGCACGAAGACATTGCCGGCCAAATCCATTCGCTGCAAATCGAGCAGCTGATCGGCAAGGCTCGACAGCCGGGCCACATCGAGCAGGAGGCGGGATTTTGCCGGAAAGGCGGCCTCAGTCTCAATTCGGGTCTGCAGGATGGCGATGGGGGTTCGCAGTTCATGCGCTGAATCGGCGAGAAAGCGCTCGCGCTCGGCATGGGATTCATCGAGGCGATCAAGCGCGCCATTGACCGCACTCACCAACGGCTGAACCTCCTGCGGCACGCCGTCGGCAGACAAGCGCGTTCCGCGCGCCCCGATATGGATGAGCTGCGCCTGTTCGGCGACGATCTTGAGGC
Source organism: Devosia yakushimensis (assembly GCF_030159855.1). Classification (NCBI taxonomy): domain Bacteria; kingdom Pseudomonadati; phylum Pseudomonadota; class Alphaproteobacteria; order Hyphomicrobiales; family Devosiaceae; genus Devosia; species Devosia yakushimensis. The sequence goes on from NZ_BSNG01000001.1 coordinate 2,999,206, forward strand.
CGCGCATCTCCCGTCGAACGACGATCGGAATGACGATGGAACATACCAGCAAGACCACGGCGGCAATGGCTGCGGCGATAAAAGCAGAAATCCAGCCGATAATGCTGGCAGCGCCCACGGTGGGGCCATTGCCGGTGACGACGCGGACCGGGCCAATGGGCGATATTTCGGTTTTCAAGGCGACGGCGCCTTCGCCCCCGCCCACGGGCCGCACCTCCAGCGCTTCCAATTGCCAGAGCTGATCCGATGCGGTGCCGAGCAGTTCGGGCAAGGTGCCGAAGGAAGCGGCGGCACCGGCTTCGGTAACGGCATAGATCCACATGGTCGGATACTCGGAGTGGATCTTGTCCAACTCCATATTGGGCTTAGCCGTAATCCGGTCACCCTCGATCCCCGTCAGGCTTTGGGCAAAGATGGTCATGACATTTGCGTCCAAAGGCCTGGCATCGCCGAGGGCCGTCAGAATGGGCGAGACGACCAGGGGATAGACGCCGGCGCCAAAAAACAGGATCAGCGCCAGGGCCTGAACCTGGACCATGCGGATGGTGAGCTTACGCTCCAGACGTTTGGGTTTTGATGTTTTCACGGATTAAGCTTCATGTAATAGCCCACGCCCCGCACCGGCTGGATGGTGACCGACGCGCCCGCATCCGTCAGCCGGCGGCGCAGACGCGAGATATGGGCTTCGAGAGCGTTCGACTGGATTTCGTCATCCGAGCCATAGACTTCCTCATACAAGATGGCTCGGCGGACCGTCCGGCCAATGCGCCGCATGAGGCTTTCCAGAACCAGGTA